>CAMBCF010000004.1 GCA_945864585.1 Bordetella parapertussis
TCGTCGGCCAACGTCAACACCACTTCATTGCCCTGCTGACGCACTTCGATGCGCAACACACCCACTTCCGGCTTGCCCGCCGCGAGGCGCTGCGGCGGCGCTTCGATGCCATGCACCACCGCGTTGCGCAGCACGTGTTCAATGGGTGCCGCGATACGCTCAATCACGCCGCGATCGACTTCGACACGCCCGCCGCTGATTTCGAGCTCGGCACGCTTGCTGTTTTCCCGCGCCGACAGCCGCGCCACGCGAAACAGCCGGTCGGATGAAAACAATGAAAAAAATATCGCGCTTAACGCGTCCAAGCGCGACTGTTATGCGCATTACGCGAAGTTCGCCGACCATCACGTCGAAGCCGCGTGGGTGCCGTTTCAGGGCAAAGCCCTGCCCGGCTGGCTGCATCTGCCGCCGGGCTACAACGGCGGAAAGCTGCCTGCGATCTGGTGGATACCCGGCATGGATGGTTTCAAGGAAGCCAACGTCGCTTTGTATGGCGACCGCTGGCTCACCCGCGGCATCGCAGTGCTCACGCTTGAAGGCCCGGGTCAATACGAAAGTGCCATCAATGACATCCACGTCAGCGTAGCCAACTGGACGCAAGCCGGCACAGCAGTGATGGACTGGATGGCCGCGCGCCCCGAACTCGATGCGCAGCGCATCGCTGTCGGCGGCAGCAGTTTCGGCTCTTTATTCGGCACACTCGCCGCCGCACATGAGCCGCGCTTTCGGGCGTGCGCGGTGACATCCGCTTGTCTGGAGCCGGCGTGCCATACGATATTCGAGGAAGCATCGCCCACCTTCAAGCGCCGCTTTATGTACATGTCGGGTTACACCGACGAGCAAAAATTCAATGCTTTCTGTAAAACGCTGACGTGGGAAGGTCACGCTGACCATATTTGCATGCCGTACCTTTGTGTCGCCGGCGAAGCCGACGAACTGAGCCCTCTCGAGCACACCGAACGACTGCTGCACACACTCCAGTGTCCGAAGCAGTTGGTGGTGTACCAGGATTCGCGCCATTCAGTCGGCAACGTGCCCGCCGCGCATCTGGGCCCACATCCGCAGACGCTGGTGGCGGACTGGATTCAGGCGCGACTCCATGCCAAACCCGGAAATCCGTTCACTTCGGAACGCTGGTATGTAGAGTCCAGCGGGCGCATCGTCAAAACGCCGTACTGAGCTTCGCGGAACGATTACACCGGCTATAGAACAATCAACCCGACGGTGAGCGCCGCGAACAATCCGGCCAGCACATCCATGGTCCAGTGCGCGCGCAGCACAATCACCGCCACCACTTGCAGCGCGGCGACCACCGCACCGGCAACAGTCAGCGCGGGTATATGCAACGCGGAAGGTTGCATCGCGCCGTAGACCGCCAGGGCGGTGTGACCGGAAAAAAAGAAATCATTGCCCACGCCATAGGTCACAAACAGCGAAGGCACGCCCGGATCACGCCAGATGATGCCTTGCGACGCCGGCAGCGCCACCGATGCCTGGCTCATTTGACGCAACGCAAACAGCCCGAACAGCCCCCAGAACGGCATGAATGACGGCCCCAGCACAGCGTAAAACAGCACGAACAGCGTGACCGCATCCACGCACAGCGAACTCGCGATCAGCAGCGCATTGGCCGGCCTGGGGTGCTGATTCAACCAGGCATTCCAGTGCCTGCTGAGTACGTGCAGATGGTCGTAAATCACACCCTCATCGATACGCCGCGCACCGATCATTTTCTGCGTGAGGAACCACAAAAACAGGCTGCCCGCTATCAGTAGCACCCGTATGACAATGGTTTGGACGTCAGGGATGTTGAACACAGCCAGCGCAATCAGGTCACATCCGCGGCATCGCGCTCCGGCCTTGAGCGATCCAGTTCGATACGCTGCGCCGGTATGCCTGCCCAGGTCTCTCCCGCGGAATTCTTCGTATTGGGCAACACAAATGAACTGGCCAGCACTTTGGCTTTCTCGCCAATCTCCACCCCGCCCATCACTACCGCGCGCAGCCCGATGGTTGCGCCTTTGCGTATTTTTACCGGCGCAATCACCAGATAACCGCCTTGCGCATAGTGCGCCAGCACACTGGCCGAGCCGCCGATGGTGACGTTATCCTACATTTCGATCAGCGAGGGGTCGGCGATGGCGGTTGAATTGATCGCGACATTGTTGCCTATTTTCATGCCCATCAAGCGGTAATACAGCGTCGCAAACGCCGATGGCGTGACAAACTCCAGAAACGAATAACGCACCACCAACGTCATCGTGCAATGCACATACCAGCGCATCGCTGCCAGCGATACCACCGAACCGCGATACAGCTGCAGACGTCCGCCAAGTACAAAATTGATCGCCGGTGCAATCAGCAGAAACGACAATCCGTACGCGAAGTAACTCGTCGCAACAATCACGCCCAGCAACGGATAGCGCAACCAGGAAGTAACCCCTGCGATTTGCACGCTCAATAACTGAAACACAAATATCGCAACATCCAGGGCGCATCCCGCCGCGAGGATGGCCAGCGCCATAAACGGAATTGGGCTGAGGATGGTTAGTAGACGTTGCATCCTTGATGCGCCGCAGCGCGGGACAGTATCTGCAATGCTCAGCCCAATTCCGTGACCAACTCCGGCACCACCTTGAACAGATCGCCAACAATCCAGTAGCTCGCCACCGAGAAAATCGGCGCTTCCTCGTCTTTGTTGATGGCGATGATAACCTTGCTGTCTTTCATGCCGGCCAGATGCTGAATCGCGCCGGAAATCCCCACTGCGATGTATAACTCTGGTGCGACGATTTTTCCGGTCTGCCCAACCTGGTAATCGTTCGGCACAAAACCCGAATCCACCGCTGCGCGTGATGCGCCCACCGCTGCGCCGAGCTTGTCGGCCAGCGGTTCGAGTATTTTGAAGTTCTCCGCGCTACCCATGCCACGACCGCCGGAGACAATGATGCGCGCGGCCGTCAATTCAGGACGCGCGGATTTGGTGAGTTCCTGGCCGTTGAACTTCGACAGGCCCGCATCCGCTGTTGCCGCCAGCGCTTCAACCGACGCAGAACCCGTATCACCTGCCGGATCAAACGCCGTGGCGCGCACCGTGATCACTTTGATTGCGTCGCTCGACTGCACGGTGACCATCACGTTACCCGCGTAGGTCGGGCGCACAAAGGTATCCGCCGACACTACACCGCTGATATCGGAAATTTGCTGCACGTCCAGCATCGCCGCTAAGCGCGGCATGAAGTTCTTGCCCATGCCGGTGGCCGGCGCAACGATGTGGCTGTAGTTTTTGGCGACACTCAACACCAGCGCCGTCATGTTTTCCGCGAGTGAACCTTCGTATTGCGGCGCATCCGTTACCAGCACTTTGGCGACGCCCGCGACTTTTGCCGCAACCGCGCCCGCCGCCGCGCATTGGTGCCCGGCAACCAGCACCGTGACATCGCTGCCGAGCTTGCCCGCTGCGGTAATGGCGTTGGTAGTGCCGGGCTTTAATTGCTTGCCGTCGTGTTCGGCTATGACCAGGACTGCCATCAGATTACCCTCGCTTCAGTCTTCAGTTTGTGGACGAGTTCTTTGACGTCGGCCACTCTGACGCCGGAGCTGCGCTTGGCAGGCTCTTCCACCTTGAGTGTTTTTAAACGCGGCTTGATATCTACACCCAGCGCATCGGGCTTGATGTTTTCCAGCGGCTTTTTCTTCGCCTTCATGATGTTGGGCAACGTCACATAACGCGGCTCGTTCAAACGCAGGTCGGCGGTCACTATCGCCGGCAGTTTCACCGTAAGTTTTTCCAGTCCGCCGTCGATTTCGCGCGTGATCCCGGCGCTGTCGCCGTTAATAGTGATATTGGAAATATGCGTCGCCTGCGGCCAGCCCAGCAACCCTGCAAGCATCTGCCCGCATTGATTGGAATCATCGTCAATCGCCTGTTTACCCATGATGACCAAGCGCGGCTGCTCTTTGTCGACTATGGCTTTGAGGATTTTGGCGACGGCCAGCGGCTGAGCTTCTGCGCTGGTCTCGACCAAAATGCCACGGTCAGCGCCCATCGCCATTGCAGTGCGTATAGTTTCCTGACATTGCAGCGCGCCGATGGACACCACCACGATTTCGGTGACGATGCCGGCCTCCTTCATGCGCACGGCCTGCTCGACCGCGATTTCGCAAAATGGATTGATCGTCATTTTGATATTGGCCGTCTCGACCCCGGTGCCGTCGGATTTGACGCGCACCTTCACATACGGGTCGATCACGCGCTTGGCCGTGACCAGAACTTTCATTGCTACTCCTTTGGAAGGAACGGATGGAAACCTGCTTGAGATTGACGCTGGAACGCGGCGTATTTTAGCGGAAAGCGTGCCCGCGCGAAACCTTTGCGCGACGCTGTTACGTCATAGATATTTGTTTTTGTTTAATTTTTTATAAAGTGGACTGACGCATACTCAAGCCGATGGAGCAACTGATGGCCGAGTTCATGAACCAACAAATACGCCGCGCATTTTGCCGCATCGGCGCTGGAATAGCTCTGATTACCGCGCAACTCCCGGGTGGCGGCATCTTAACCGATAAACGGATAGGTTGAATCTACCGATGTTGAACCAAAGCGCGCGCCGCCGTTTTGCGCGCTTATGCCGTTACTGATGCCGCCGCGAATCGCGCTGTGAACTTCGGGATCGTAGTACTCCGCGCTGGCGATCAACTGATTGGTGATCACGACTTCGTAGGGCGCTCGAATCAAATCCGGGCTGCCCCAATAGGCATACTCATTATAGGGCTGCTGGTCGATCAGCAAGCCACCGTCGGGTACCCGTTGCATGGCGAACTGCCGCAGCCGCGATAGATGTGTCTGCATCAACGCGTCACTCAAGGCCTCATAGCTGCGGCCCGTTAACGGCGTCAGCAGATAAGGCCGAACATAAGCGATTTGATCGTCAAGATTGTCCTTGAAGCGGCCGATGCCCTGCACATACGCTTTGCGCAGCCGCGCGTCACCACCACCACCCGCTTTAAAATCATAGATGCCGCTATTCAGAACCTTGGCGTCCTCTGCCCTGAACCGCTGAAACAGTTCCTGCACGTAAAGCCGTGCGAGCGTAGTGAATGTGATGTCGCGGCCAAAATGTTCGCGCACGCCCAGGCGCGCGGTTTCCAGCAGCAAGTGCAGTTGCGCATCCGTCATCTCCGGCAGCCGCGCGTTGCGCACATAAGCAACACGCAACTCAATCACGCCCTCGGGCAGCGCGGGCAACGGCAATATTTGGTGTTGGGCGTGCGCGTGGCCAGCCGACAAGGTGATCGCGAGTAGCAGCCGTTGCAGGAGCGTGTGCAAGGAATTCAAGTAATCTGACGGAAAAACAAATGATTACAGAATTATCCCCATCTAGCCAGCACTATCTTCGCTGCGCGCAGCACACCACAGCCTCTATACTCCACCTATGCTAGCTGTCACTCATCTCACCAAACGCTTTGGCGCACGCACGGTGTTTGATAACCTCAACCTGACCCTCCAGCGCGGCGAGTATGTCGCCATCACTGGCGAATCGGGCATCGGAAAATCAACGCTGCTCAATTTGCTGGCCGGACTGGACGTGCCGGACAGCGGACGCATCATCCTCGATGGCGCGGATTTGGCAACCCAAAGCGATGACGTGCGCACCCGCATCCGCCGCGCTCGCATGGGCTTTGTGTTTCAGGCATTTCATATGTTGCCGCACCTTAATGTCACCGACAATGTTGCGCTGCCGTTACTGCTGCTGCGGGTTGCCGCAGACGAGCGCCGCCACCGCACGCAGGCGATGCTGACGGCAGTGGGCCTGGCGGACCGGGGCGCGAGCTTTCCGCGCGAACTCTCCGGCGGCGAATTGCAGCGTATCGCGGTGGCGCGCGCACTGATCCATCGCCCGCAACTGGTGCTGGCCGATGAACCCACCGGTAATCTTGATCCGGAACGCGCCGCCGAGATTCTGCAATTGCTCAGAGACTCGATAGTGCGCGACAACGCCATCGGCATTCTTGTCACGCATTCGCAGGTCGCCGCCTCGACCACGCATCGCATATTACGACTGACGCCCGCCGGATTGCACAGCGCAACGCCGGCAACACCATGATCGCATTGCTGCGCGCGCTGGCGCTGGCGCCGTTGCGGGCACGTGCGCGCCGCAGTGTGCTGGTGATGCTGGCGATTGCCGTGGGCGTGGCATTGGGGCTCGCGGTCAACCTGGTCAACGAAGCGGCTTTGGCGGAAATGCAGCAGGCGTTTCGCACCGTAGCTGGCGAAGCCGATGTGCGCATCGAAGGTGTCAATGGCACTATCAGCGAATCGCTCTACGGCAAAATCGGATTGCATCCGCAGGTCGCAGCGATTGCACCGATCATCGACATTGAAGTGACTGTTGGCGGCAGGCGCGAGCCGCTTAAAGTCATAGGACTCGACCCCTTTGCCTCGGCGCAATTCACGCCGCAGTTGCTCGCACCGCGCGACGCAACGACGGACCCGCTGCCATTTTTTGGCAGCGCCCGCATCCATGTGTCGCCCGCCGTGCTGGCGTGGTTGCAGGAGGGCAGTCAACCCGCCACGCATGTAACGCTGGCAACAGCGCAAGGCCCGCGCAAGCTTGAAATCGCCGGCGCGCTGGCTGGCATCGAAAGCCGGCAGCGCGTGGCGGTGCTGGACATCGCCATCGTGCAGGAACTTTTTGAACTGCAAGGCCATATCACGCGGCTGGACTTGCGTCTGGTCGCGGGGGTGGATCGCACCGCGTTCATACGCGACATTGCGCGCACGTTGCCGGCAGGCGCGCATGCGGTGGCGCCTGTAGTGCGCGAGCAGCAGGCAGCCGCCATGTCACGCGCCTATCGTGTCAATCTCACGATGCTGGCGATGATCGCCCTCTTTTCGGGTGCGCTGCTGGTGTTCTCAACCCAAATGCTGAGTGTCGCAGAGCGCGTAGCCGAGCTCGCATTGCTGCGTGTCATCGGTGTCACTGCGCGCGGCACGGTGGGCCTGATGCTGTTTGAGGCGGCGCTGCTGGGCGCCGCCGGTGCGATCGGGGGTGCGGCACTCGGCTATGCGCTGGCGTGGGGCGCGTTGCATGTGTTGGGCGGTGATCTGGGCGCGGGCTTTTTTCACGGCACGCGCCCCGCTCTCGTTTTCGCGCCGTGGACTACCTTGCTGTTCGTCCTGCTGGGCGGCGCTGCCGCGCTGCTGGGCGCCTTGATACCTGCGCTCAGAGCCGCGCGCGCGCACCCGGCGCAAGCCCTGAAAAGCGGCATATTGCATGACACTCTGGGTGCTGGTCCGCCGCCGGCCTGGGGCGCCAGCTTGTGCGCGGCCAGCGCGCTGCTGGCATTTGCGCCCGCAATTCAGGGCATACCACTATTCGGCTATCTCGCGATCAGCGGCATGCTGATCGGCGCCCTGCTGCTCACACCCGTCATTTGCGCGTGGACGTTTCGCTGCGCCGAACGCGGCATCAAAACCTCTCCCTCCGCATCTCCCACACTGCTGCTCGCCATCACGCGGCTCGCCCATGCACCCGCGCCCGCCGGCATCAGTCTGGCGGCTATACTCGCCGCGGTAAGCCTCGCCGGCGCCATGGCGATCATGGTTACCTCGTTCCGCTACTCGGTCGAAAACTGGCTCGAACAAGTGCTGCCCGCATCCGCCTACTTGCGGCAAAAGAGCGTGGAGCAGGCCAAATCGCAGGGGTATTTTGACGCCGCCACGCAAGTGGCAATTCGGGCAACGCCCGGCGTGTTGCGCGCGGAGTTTGTGCGCGCCGAAGCGTTGACACTGGACCCGGCGCGTCCACCGGTGACGCTGGTAATCCGGGAATTTGGCGCCACCCCCGAGAACCAGCCCGCCCAACGCCTGCCGCTGGTCAGGCGTTTTGCCTTAGCAAGCAACACGCTACCGCTGGTGTGGGTGTCGGAATCATTCTTCGATTTATACCGTAGTGCCCTGCATCTCGATAACGGCGGCAGCTTCGAGTTGCCGCTGCCGCTCAATCCGAACGGCGCGGCGGCATTGCGCGTGCACGTAGCAGGCGTGTGGCGCGACTACGCACGCCAGCACGGTTCCATCGTCATCTCTTTGGCAGACTATGCGCGTGTCACCGGCGACCCGCGCGCGCGCGATGCCGCCTTATGGATAAGCGCCGGTGTCAGCGCGCCGACTCTGCTGGCGGCGCTCAAGTCACGTCTACCCGGAATCAGCGCCCTCGACCTTGCCGACAGCGCTGAGGTGCGCGCATTGACGCTGAAAATATTTGACCGCACCTTTGCTATTACCTACGCACTGGAAGCGGTCGCCGTGTTGATAGGCCTGGCGGGCATGGTGGCCGCGTTCATGAGCCTTATCGTTGCACGAAAAAAGGAGTTCGGCATGCTGCGTCACCTGGGACTGACACGGCGCGAGCTGACGCGCATGCTCACGCTCGAAGGCGCGGCGCTGGCCGCGCTGGGCGCACTGCTGGGACTCGCACTGGGCGTGGTTCTGGCAGCGATTCTGGTATTCGTCATCAACCCGCAGTCGTTTGGCTGGAGCATGGATTTTCATATTCCCGTTGTGCAACTGGCCGCCTTGTTCGCAACACTCGTTGCAGCGGCGGCGCTCGCCGCGTGGCTGACCGCCCGCCATGTGCTCGGCACACAGAATCTGCTGTTGTCGGTGCGCGAGGACTGGTGAACATGCATCGACGTGCATTCATGCAGCGCGCGTTACTGCTGGCAGGGGGCAGTGGCGGATGGCTGCCATCCGCGCACAGCGCTGAATTCACCTATGCGCCGGTGGCGCCTGGTGTCGCCTTGCAGTTTCCGCGGGATTACGGCGCGCATCCCGATCATCGCATTGAATGGTGGTATGTCACGGGTTGGCTGGACCGCACTGACGATGCGCCAGCGTGCGGTTTTCAGGTGACTTTTTTCCGCGTTCGCACACCCCTGCCGGCCGCTGCCAATCGCTTCACCGCGACGCAATTGCTGTTCGCGCATGTCGCCGTCAGCGATCCACGCATCGGGCATCTCCTGCACCAGGAACGCGCCGCGCGCGCAGGCTTCGGGCTTGCCGAAGCGAGCGCCACCGATACCGAGGTATGGATTCGCGACTGGCGTTTGCAGCGCGAAGCGCCGGGCGCTTATCACACGGCGATACAAACACGTGAGTTTGCCTTGCGCCTTAACCTGCAGCCGACCCAGCCACTGCTGCTGCAAGGACGCGAGGGCTACAGCCAAAAAGGCCCCGCCATCGAAAACGCCAGCCACTATTACAGCGAAGTGCAACTGACGATCAGCGGTGAACTCACCGTGCGCGGCAAACGCGAGAAGGTAGGCGGCACGGCCTGGCTCGACCACGAATGGTCCAGCGCCCTGATGCCTCCCGGCGCCATCGGCTGGGACTGGCTGGGCTTGAACCTCGATGATGGCGGCGCGCTGATGGCGTTTCAACTGCGTGGCGGCAACCCGGCCGCAGCAGCCGTGTGGTCGGCGGCAACGTTGCGCCGCGCGGATGGCGCGGTGTTGCAGCCTGCGCGCGACACACTCGGCTTCGCGCCTGCGCGCTACTGGACTTCGCCGCAAGGCGGCCGCTACCCGGTCGAAACCCGCATCACACTGGGTGCGCGCACGCTGCATCTACAACCGCTATTCGACGCGCAGGAACTGCACGCACAGACCATGGGCAACACTTACTGGGAAGGCGCAGTGACGGCGCTTGAGGGCGCAGGCCGCGACGCCAAACGCGTGGGGCGCGGCTATTGGGAATTGACGGGTTATGCCAAGCCGCTGCGGATTTGAGGTGCCCGCCAACAAGGGCATCCCGTAAAGCTTAAATCAGCGCGCACCAAAGCGCGCCACTTCGCATCCGGCCATTAAATATAAGCCTGTGTTTTTAAAACACACTAATATTACCCGATTGAATGTCACTCAGGTGTGGCGCGCGTTTTCGCGAACACCACCGGTTCTGGTGCGGTCATGCCAGACTTTTCTGCAACAACTCCGCGACCACTTCATTCAGGCCTACCCCGCGCGTGGTCGCCGCGTGACGCAACGCGTTGACAAGTTCGAGCGGCAGTTTGCACGCAAACGGCACCAGCCCTGCCGCTTGATCGGCCTTCCGTTGCTCGCGCCGATCCGCAGTGGCGTTACCCTGACCGAAGCGATTAGCTCGCACGTCGCCTTTCATGGCGCCCATGCTCTTCAACATCTTGTTTTTGTCGATACCGGCAATTTTCATACTCATGATGTGCTCCATTTTTTATGCGTCGTTCCCCGCGGGTTCCTTGCAAATAAGCAAGCCGGGATGGCGCGCACGAGTTGCCGACTCAGACGGACACGCTACGCGCGGTGCGCATGGTCACGAATTCTTCGGCGCCCGTGGGATGAATGCCTATTGTCGCATCGAACTGCGCCTTGGTGGCGCCGCATTTGAGCGCTACCGCAAAGCCCTGGATGATTTCGCCAGCCTCGGCCCCAACCATATGTGCGCCCAACACGCGATCCGTAGCGCGCTCCACCACCAGCTTCATGAAAACGCGTTCCGGGCTACCGGAGAGCGTTGCTTTAAGCGGACGGAAGTGGGCGATATACACATCAATCACCCTGCCGCGCGCAAGCGCCTGCTCCTCACCCAGCCCGACAGTAGCTATATTGGGATGACTGAACACGGCGGTCGGCACCTGCTCGTAATCCATGCGGCGGGAAGCGCTGCCAAACAGGTTATGCGCCAGCACCATGCCTTCAGCCAGCGCCACCGGGGTTAGCTGTATGCGGTCTATGGCATCACCGATGGCGTAGATCGAGGGGGTGCTGGTACGGAATTCATCATCCACTTTGATCGCGCCATTCTCCGCGAGCAACACACCGGCCTCTTTGATCCCGATTCCGGCAGTGTTTGGCGCACGCCCGGTCGCATACATGACCAGGTCTGCCTCCTGCTTCGCGCCCGACGCGAAATGCAGCCGTAATGCGCCCGCACTGCGCTCTATGCGCTCGATATTTTCCTCGAGCTTCACAGTAACGCCCTTAAGCGTCATTTCTTCCGCCAGGCGTTTTCCAAGATCGTGGTCGAAACCGCGCAGCAGTTGCGGCCCGCGATATACCAGTGTTGTTTGCGGGCACAGGCCATTAAATATGGAGGCGAACTCCACCGCAATGTAGCCCCCACCCACAACCACGATGCGTTGCGGCAGATGCCCCAGGACAAAGGCCTCATTGGAGGTAATGGCGAGTTCGGCGCCGGGAATGCGTGGCACTACCGGCCAGCCGCCAGTCGCAATCAGTATGTGCTGCGCCGTCATGCGCCGTCCTGCCGCTACGACCGTGTGCGCATCACTCACCACGCCTCGCGCCGCGATAACTTCGACCCCGGCTTGCTTGAGCAGCATTGCATAAACGCCGTTGAGTCGCGCAATTTCGGTATTCTTGTTGCTGACCAGTGCCGCCCAGTCAAACGGGCTGGCGCCAGGTTTCCAGCCATAGCCGCGCGCCTCTTCGAAGTCGGACGCAAAGTGGGCCGCGTATGAAAAAAGTTTTTTGGGTATGCACCCCACATTGACGCAGGTGCCGCCGAGCCGGCTTTCTTCGATCAACGCAACGCGTGCCCCCAAACCGGCTGCTACGCGGCTTGCGCGCACGCCACCCGAACCGCCACCGATGGTAATTAAATCGTAATCGTATTGCGTCATGGATCCCCCAGGATTGTGTATGGGGGAATTCTAATCGGCAACCACCACAACGCGGGCGTATTTCAGCGACCGGCCGGGCGAATTGTTTTCGCACACCGGTTGGTGTGATTTTCGTTTAATCTGGGCGTAACATGGGCATGATCCGTGAATAAACTTGTTCAATACAATGTTTGTCGTTGCACTTTAATTTTGCGACCAGGAGGGTTGGAAAATGCTTACCATCGAATCGACTCCCGCAATGGCAGCCAGGGTGTACCAGACTATGGCCAAAAACCTCAAGGTAGTGCGACGCCGCCTGGGCAAGCCTCTGACCCTGGCGGACAAGGTGCTGCTCGGACACCTCGACGATCCGCAACGTCAGGACATGCAACCGGGCAAGAGTTATCTCTTCCTGCGCCCCGACCGCGTCGTTTTTCAGGATGTGCTGGGGCAGACCGGCCTGCTGCAGTTCATGCAGACGCTGCGCAAGCGCGTCGCCGTGCCGACCACGGTCCACTGCGATCATCTGATCCAGGCCCGGGTCGAGGGCAAGCGGGACTTGCGCGAGTCGCTTGCGGAAAATACCGAGGTCTATGACTTCCTGCGTGCCGCCTCCGCCAAGTACGGCGCGGGCTTCTGGGGGCCGGGCTCGGGCATCATCCACCAGGTGGTGCTGGAGAACTACGCGTTTCCGGGCACGCTCATCATCGGCACTGACTCGCATACGCCCAACGCCGGCGGGCTGGGTGCGTGCGCGGTCGGCGTGGGCGGCGCCGATGCGGTGGAAACCATCGCTGGTCTGCCGTGGGAAGTGCTGTATCCGAAACACATCGCCGTCTACTTAACGGGCACATTGAGCGGCTGGACCGCACCCAAGGACGTGATCCTCTACGTCGCGGGTGCGCTCACAGTGTCCGGCGGCACCAACGCCATCGTCGAATACATAGGCCCCGGCGCGCGCACCATCAGCGCCACCGGCAAGGCCACTATCACCAACATGGGCGCCGAACTTGGTGCGACCACGTCGATGTTCCCCGCCGACGACCATATGTCGAAATACCTGCGTGCGACCGGCCGTGGCGGGCTGGTGCCGCTGATGGAAAAGTACATGGAGTTGCTCCAGCCGGATCCGGAAGTTGAAGCCGACCCCGAGAAATACTACGACCGCGTTGTGCGGCTCGACCTGTCGACGCTCGAGCCGCATGTCGTCGGCCCGCACTCCCCGGATCGCGCACGCCCGATCTCCAAACTCGCCGCCGAGGTGTTTGCCGCGAACAACAAGTTCATCGACCACATTTCGAGCGCGCTCATTGGCAGTTGCACCAATTCTTCGTACGAAGACATGAGCCGCTCGGCAGACGTTGCGGAACAGGCGAAGGCGCACGGCGTGAAAGCAGCCGTGCCGTTCCTGGTGACCCCCGGCTCGGAGCAGGTGCGCGCCACTATCGAGCGCGACGGTCAGATGCAGTCTCTAAAAGACATCAACGGCGCGGTGCTCGCGAACGCCTGCGGTCCGTGCATCGGCCAGTGGCGCAGAGCCAAGGATGTCGCTACCGTGCCCAATACCATCGTCACCTCGTACAACCGTAACTTCCCGGCGCGCAATGACGGCCAGGCAACCACCATGAACTTCATTGCCAGTCCCGAGATCGTCACTGCGATGGCGCTTGCCGGAAAACTGTCATTCAACCCGCTCACTGATATGCTTGCCGCTGCGGACGGCAGGCTGTTCAAGCTGAATGCGCCGAAGACTGCGCCCGAAGTGCCGGCAAAAAATTTCGACCGCGGCCATGCCGAGTACATCGCACCACCGCCTGACGGCAGCCGCGTCAAGCTTACCGTCAACCCCAAGAGCCAGCGGCTGCAACTGATGCAACCGTGGCTCGCATGGGACGGCAAGGACTATCTCGACATGCCGGTGCTGCTGAAGACCAAAGGAAAGACCACGACCGATCACATCTCTCCGGCCGGCGTATGGCTGAGCTTACGCGGGCACCTCGACAAGTTCAGCGATAACCTGTGTATGGGCGCGATCAATGCCTATACCGGCGAGGCCGGCAAGGTGAAGAACATGCTGAGCGGAGCGACCGGCGAAATGGTCTCGAAAACCGCACGCCACTACAAGGCAAAGGGCGTAAAGTGGGTGATCGTCGGCGATGCCAACTACGGCGAGGGCAGCAGCCGTGAACACGCCGCGTTGAGCCCGCGCCTGCTGGGCGGCGTCGCAGTTATCGTGCGCAGCTTCGCGCGCATCCACGAATCGAACCTGAAAAAGCAGGGCCTGCTCGCGCTCACGTTTCAGAAACCGGAGGATTACGAGCGCCTGCGTGAAGACGACCGTTTGAGCCTGGTCAGACTGAACAGCCTCGCCGCCGGCAAGCCGGTCGAGTGCCGCGTAAAACACGCCGACGGCAGGACCGAGACGCTGCAGCTCAATCACACATTCAGCGAACCGCAACTCGAATGGTTCCGCCAGGGTTCGGCGTTGAATCTGTTCCATGCGGCGGCGAAGAAATCCGCTGCGAAGAAAAAAACCGGCAAGAAGTCTGCCGCGAAGTCCAGCGGTAAGGCGATGAAGAAATCAACAGCGGCGGGGAGAAAGGCGGGCGCACTGAAGCCCGCTAAAAAGTAACTATGAACTCCGCACCATCACTTGTCGCGGATCACGCATCCGCATTGAGGAAAGTACCATGATGCAAATCAGTTTCCCCGGTTCAGGCAATCACATCACGCAGGCTCTGCAACGCAACAATTCGGGTAGCGCCCGGCGCCGGTGGACGCCTTGGATCGTGCTGGGCCTTGTTACAGCAGCCGCAGCATTGTGCATTCCGGTTTCTATCGCGACCACCACACCCGCGACCGGGGACGCCTATGTGTATCGTCTCGTGAACGGCTACAACCATGAAACCGTCGGTCACATCCGCCACGAAGTTACCGAAGCGACTATGGCGCAGGGTGCGGTTGTTTCAGTCACGGTGGACAAGCCCTCGCTCGGGCTATCTCATACCGAAATCTACACTCAGGCGGGGCAGTGGGTGCGCCATCCCCTCGACAACCATGGCATCGCCGTCGATTATGAGTTCACTCCCGCGCTTCCTGTGTACCTGTCGCCGCTGGTCGCGGGCAAGTCCTGGTCGGTGCGGGTCAACGCGAAGGTCCCGGGTGAAAACACAAACCGCAGCGTGCGTATCGACGGCGAGGTGCTGGGCAATGAACGCATCCGCATGCCAGCCGGGGAATTCGACACCGTGAAAATCCGTCGCATTATTTATCCCGGCGACGCCGGGGATTTCAAGACCGAGACGCAAATCGTCGAATTCGACTGGTACGCGCCCATCCTCGGCCGCAGCGTGCGATCCGAAACCCGGTCGAGCTGGCGGACGCAGTCCGGGTGTCGTCGCGGGTACCGCGACTATCGCGGCGACTGGAATGTTCTCGAACTCACCGAGGCGCACGCGGCAACGCGCTAATTCGCGCTCCATTCGGCGGCTGCGCTGCCAACCCCAGGTGCGTGAGGATGCACTCGATATTTCATATGCGCGCCAGATAGATGACGCCTTCCTCCTCGACAAGATGGCCGAGGCGGGTCAGGAGCCGTAGGGCGCAATCCCGATTGCGCCGAATGCGTGCTGCCGATCAAGCACACGGCGCAATAGGACAAGGGAACACTTGAAGCGAAGCATTGCGCCCTGGCCCTACGAACGTCACGCGCCAGCCTTTGCCTCACGCGCGAGATACAGCCAGGTCTCCACCAGGGTAGCGGGGTTGCGCGAAAGTGAGCGATAGACGGGTTTTCTATCAATCAATAACCGTTCGTTCATACCCCGCTGGAAAAGGCTTGTTCTTGATTTGCCTATCGCCCCGGTGATATTCTAGTCAGTACGACTAGAATATCAAACAGCAAGGCATCGCCTTCCACCTCGCGTTCCCGCGCGCAATCAGGTTATTGGCCGTTGCAGGACGCCAAAGCGCGTTTCAGCGAACTCGTGCGTAAAGCCAGGAACGAAGGCCCGCAGCACGTTACCCTTCATGGCTGTGAAGAAGTCGTGGTTATCGCCGCTGAGGAATTTAACCGCTTAAGCGGTGATCTAACCGGCGCTGCGTTGATTGCCGCAGCGCAAGCGTCACCCTATCGTGATATTCGCGATATCAATCTTGCGCCCGCGCGCGTGCAAATGCCTGTACGCAAAGTCAAGCTGCGCCCGCTATTCGAGCAAAGAACGCTTGCGGTCAGTGAAGACGTGATGCTCTAGTGCGCTTGCTGGTCGAAGGAGGTCGCAAAGCCGGCATACCTTTTCGCAGCCCGATCTTATTATCAGGCCACTGCGCTCCATCACGGATTGACCATCGTGTCACGCGATGTAACGGATTACACGCGGGCAGGTGTGCCTGTGTTCAACCCCTAAACTGATGCATTACCCCACGCTTAGGCGTGAGTACAAGGGCGGATTAGGCGCGTTTTTTGCGTCGTAACCCGCCCGTACCGCTTACCGGCGGCCAAGCACGTTATCCGCATCAATCAAACCGTTACTGCCAGCCAGACGGAGACGCCCTCCTGTTCGATCGAATGACCGGCGTACGTCAGTAAAATCTTGATTCTTTTTTGTCGAGCAAGGCTTGTAGCTGTTGGTTACTTGGGGCCGGTGGGACATGGAACACTGGCGCGCCCTCGCCGCCGGTGCGATAGACGTCCAGGCCATGCAGGTGAATGTTCAGCTTAGCGGCGGAGCCGTAGGGCGCAATCCCTATTGCGCCGAATGCGTGTTGCGGATCAAGCACACGGCGCAATAGGACAACGGAACACTTGAAGCGAAGCATTGCGCCCTGGCCCCATCTCGTCGCGCACTTTTTTCATCGCGCGGCATTCGAGTTCGAATGACTTTCTGAAACTATCGGAGATATAACGTGACGCGCCACGGAATCCCAGCATGGAGATGCACGCCGATCATGCGCGCGATAATGAATTCCAGCCGCGCCAGTCCCACGCCTTCATTCGGCAGGCGGAAATATTTCTTCCCACTGCACGCGATCATGCGGCAAATCCTTCGCGTGAAACACTATCGCGTTGCTGGTGCCGCCGCGCATGAACACTGCGGGCAGTTTAAATTGCCTCATATAAATTCTCCCTTAAAAACAATTACTTAATTTTTTTGCTGAAGTACCCAACCGGCCAACTGCGCTAGCTCCGCGTCGGACAGTTGGGCATTCGGCGGCATCGGCGCGGCGCCCCACGCGCCTGCGCCGCCATACTTGATTTTTTTTGTCAGCGCACCGCGGGCGCCGGCGTCGCCCGCGTATTTCGCCGCCACCTCTTTAAAGGAGGGACCTACCACACGCTTGTCGATCTGATGACACGCCATGCAGGCATTCGTGGTCAGCAGGCGGGCTACCGGATCGCCGGATAGCGCCGGCGTCGTGGCATCGGCCGCAGGCGGCGCGCTGTCGCGGTTGTAATACGTGGCGAGGTATTCAAGTATCGGTGCGATTTCCTCGGGCGCAATCGGCGCGCCGCGCTCAATCATGTTTTTGATACTGAATTCCCATTCGCCGCGCGAAAGCTTGGTGCGCGTGATGTGCGTGGCATCATGGCACAGCACACAGCGCGTGATGGTGATCTCCACGCCCTTGCCGGGAGCCAGTGTTTTGGAAGGCGCGCGTTCGTCCTGCGCTTGCAGCGGCGCGAGACCCGCCGCCAGACAAATGCCCGCCAGCGCGGCGCGCAGGCGCATCAGGCTTCAACCATAAAGCCGACGCGGTGGATGCCATTCCAGAAATACCCCAGCGGATTCCACGCGGTCACAATCGGTTGCACATTGCCGCGGCTGTCGGTGGCGCGCGCCAGCACGGTGACAAAGCCCGGCCCGCGCGGGGTGTACTCGTGCGCGAACGTGCGCCAGGCATACGGATCGCCACTGCGGTCAAGCGATGCGCGCTGCCAGCTTGCACCCTCGTCAAACGATACGTCCACGCGGCTGATATTGCCCTCGCCCACCCACGCGCGGCCTTCCACCTGCACCGCCTTTTCCGCCTTGAACAGGGCATTGGGCGCGGGAGTGGTAATCATCGATTTCACTGGCCACGCCTCCGTCACCAGTGCATCCGGCGGCAATTTTTCGCCCGGCCTCACGGCGTGGCGTGGTATGCGGTAGCTGGTGTCCATGTAGGTGCCCTTGAACGGCGCGTCCAGCACGGTCAGCGTATGCAACCACTTGGTCGAGGCGGAAGCCGCCCAGCCGGGCACGACCAGACGCAGCGGATAACCGTGGATTTTCGGCAGCGGTCCGTCGTTCATGCCGAACACGATCATCGTGCCCGTATCCAGGGCTTTCGCCATGGGAATCGAACGAATAATCGGCGCGGCCGTTGCCACCACGCCGAAATCGCCGCCCTGTCCGGCGACGTGCGCCGCGCCCGCCTTCAGGCCGGCGGCCTGCAACACATCGCGCAACAGCACGCCGTTCCACACCGGGCAACCCATGCCGCCGGTCGCCTGCCACGGCGTGCCGCTTGGGCGCGGATTGAAGGCCGTGCGTCCGGCGCCCGCGCACTCGAGCATGGCCTGCATGCGCACGACGCGAAACGACTTGCGAAGCTCTTCTACGCCATAACTGACCTCGCGCTCGGTCAAACCCTTGATCGTCAAACGGTGTTGCGCGATATCGATGTCGGGCGTCAGCAAATTGTTGCGAACGAACATGCGGTCATTGGGCGTCACCGCGAAATGATGGTGTTCCGCAGTTACGCTGGCGGTCAACGGTCGTTCGGAATGCATCGGCATGCCGGAGAATTTTTCCGCCATCACCGTGCTGTTGGGAATCGCGCCTGCGGGTTCGGGCGGCGGCGTGGGCGCATTCTGTGCAAGCGCCGGGGTTGACACCCCTGCCGTGGCCGCTACGGCTGCGGCGCCTGCGCCGACGACACGCTCCAAAAAATCGCGCCGTGAGATTAAATCGGCGGGTGTGGGGGCGGGTGGGCGGGCGAGTGAAGGGTTCATGGTGACGGATCCTGTGTGAATCACTATTGTGTGTGGATAGAAATTTTATACACTATTTTTCACCAGTCAGCAATTTATCCCCCGCCCGGCGAACAGTCAAATGCGTGAATTTTCACCAAGCCTCGATGTTATTTTGAAAATATTGCCGCGCGAAACGTTCCGTAGCGGCTGATTTGCGGCCCATCGACGCATTAACACGAGCACCAGCCGAGCCCACCCATCAACCCTGGCAAAAACCAGTCGGAATCCGGGAATCAAGCCGCCTGAAAAAGATCAACCCGCCGCGCCGGCGCGCGTGGCGGCGGCTGCGCGCACAACCCCAGATGCGTGAGAATGCGCTCAATCACCGAAGGTTCTTCGATCCCTGTCCTGAGCCTGTCGAAGGGACTGCGATGATCTTCAATTTGCCACCACACGCTTGGCAGTGCTCAATATCGATGTCGTACACGCGTTTGAGCAAGCGCGCCCAACTCATGCGCACCGGCGCGCTGTGGGCATGCGCATGCGTGCAACCGCCTTCGCCTGCTGTTGTACTCGGCACCGGCGCCGGCACCACCGTCGAACGTAACTTCGCATTCGGCGCCAGTACCCCATGAAAGCGTATGAGATGCAAGCGCGGGCGCGGCACCAGTGCGGCGAGCCGTTGCATGAACTCCAGCGGCGACATCACGATGTGGGTGGCGCCGTTGCGGTAAGGTGTCCCTTCGACAAGCTCAGGACAGGTTTGAGTTTGAGCACTACCTGCCCCTGACGGTTCACACTCAACCGTTCGTTGGCCGATCGTAAACAGCAGCCGGGCGCGTGACGTAGCGTGTAGGGCGGGTTAGGTGCGTTCTTGCGCCGTAACCCGCCGCCTCGCTTGCCCATGCACACCGGCCGGCGGGTTACCCCCGGATCAAGTCCGGGGTAACCCGCCCTACGTGCTTCTAACTGGCTTCCATCCTTGTGGATTCGTAAAATCTGCACCACACTTCCAGCACATTGGATCGTCATGCCGCAAAGGAGCGGTGCAGTCTGTTCGGGGGCAGGTGGCGTTGGGTCTCGTGGCATCGGCAATACTTTTCGCTTCCGGAGATGCAGAGGGTGCCGCAGCAGCTAACGAGCCTCCGCTTTCAACCAGCGGCCCCTGATTCCGTGGGACTTGCGTGTAACTTTCAAATTTGGTTCTTAAAATTACTAACTCTTGGCTTGTAATAAGTAACGCATGGTTTGTTTTCTTTGCTTCATGAATTAACTGATCTAGCTTACTTTTCGTGCCAAAAATAGCAAACGGCAATATGAACCAAAGAATCGCTAAAACAATTGAAAACAGCACGATAATGACAGTGAAAGAACCCAATGCGTGCGTATCGGTCATCTGGGAACTTCTTGTTTGTTAGAAATCCACAGTTCATGGGTGCGTCATCGTTTATGGGTGCATCGCACGCAGGGTAGAGTAGACAGGCGCAAGCCTGATCTACCCTACCCTTCACATTGGCTAATCTGGGTGCGTGTAATCGCTTCGCGTAAGCCCTGAAACATCGTGCCATTCACACCATTCGCACCGCTGCTGCGCCTGTCTTGCGAGGCCAGAACTCTAAGCCCGCGGCTATCGCAGCATCGTCGGCTGCAATGATTGCCCGCCGGTGTCGTAACCGACTCGGAAATAAGACGGTTTGCCCGCTACAAGTGTCGCTGATCGCTCAAGCAATCCGGCGAGTGCGGCCAAGCAATTTGGCTCGATTCCTAGAATTACTTCACCAGCGGGAATGTGCAGCGTTACCTTTTCTGAAGTTGATAGCCGCGCTGCGAGTTGCCCGTTGACGAATATTTTTGTGTCGCAGGCAGCGCCCGACCATCCGCTATCGCGTATCACAAGCACCGGCGCTGTGTTTGCGCCTGGCTGTTTGAAAAGCAGATGTTTTGATGGTGGCACTGGCGTAGCTTCGCTGCTCGGCACTGGCGTTGTGGCGCAGCCCACAAAAAATAGAAGAATAGAAATCAATGTATATCGCATAGTGTTCGTCCTCATTTTTCGAGTGCCAAACGCTTGCCGCGCTGGACAAGCTCGCTTTCAACTCTCGTGATGCGCGCGTTGCATAAAATCGCAATTTCGTCTGTGCCTGGCTCACGGCCAGCCATTGCCGAACGCCAGAATGAATAATAATCCTTTGTTATAGATGCGGCTAGTGGATTACGCGCGGATCGCTTCACCGCGGCGATGTAAAAGACTTGCGCGTGCAGCGGTCAACATCAATGTCGAGCACACGCTTGAGCAGTCGCGCCCATGTCATCGCGACCGCCTTACAAAATAATTCACTGCGACCATACCACTATCATTTACATCCTCGACTCCAGCATCAACTTGCTTCTGAATGTCTTCCCGTCCGCCTTGAAGCATCTTCTCGATAAGTTGTTTATGCTCCCTCTCGAACCACTCGAATAGAGAAAGTTCGTTTGCGTCTAACCCACGCAACTCGATTAAATACTTTAAAAAGTGGTTCCTAAACTCTCCTTGAAGATGAAGCGGAATGTTTTTCTTGTCCAATTGTCCACATCCTTCACTATCATGAACCGCGTTGGGTGCTAGCTTTGATCGGCATCACAGCGCAGCCCCGCGTGCAAGCTGAAGCCGTGGGCGTTGTTGCAGCGTTGTTGTGTGACCGGCGCCTGGCGGCGAAAGCGATACTACCCAGCAAGAAATTCCTGCATGGACAATGCGATTGCGGGCACTGCCTTTTGAAGCTTCCGGTCTTCCGTAATCAACGGGACATTCAGGCTTTGCGCCAGCGCAACGTATTGCGCGTCGTAGCCGGTTATGGCGTATTCCGCCGCTACGGCAAGCACCGTATCCATCACCACTTCGCACTGCGCAACCTTGATGAAGCGCTCGACATGGCTCAGCAAGGCCCGGCACTGCACGAACGTCAGCACTTCGCGCCGCTGATAGGTTGTCAGCACGTTCACTGTTTCATGCAAGCACAGCGCTGCGGTACGCCAATCGGCATCTTTTCCGCGCAGCTTCTGGATAAGCGGTGACTGGTCGCATTTGATCAATGAGTAGATCAGGATATTGGCGTCAACGACAATCATTTCGACGGGATTGTTTTGTTCAAATCCCGGGTCTTGCGGATGACAGAAACAACATTACCACGTGTGAGCGGCTTTACCGGTTTGAGCGGATCGGGCAGCAGATCGGCTGCATCCCTTGCAGGAGCAGCCAATGCCTGTTCCAGAAACGCCAGAGCTTGCCGAGTCATGGAGCGATGATAGTGTGCGGCTTCTGCCTTAAGCCTACGGTGCAATTCAGGTGGAAAGTCTTTAATCAATAAGCCCGGCATGACATCCTCGATACTATGTAAATGGTATCAAAATGATAGCCATTTCGGGCTGAAGCGTCAACCCGCGACACCCGCTCTCAGACGTCTGCCTCGCTAAAATCATGCCGTCATTTAGACCTCCTCCCCGTTGGACAAGGCTGGTGACATAGCGCTACAGTCGTTCAAGCTTACTGCGCTGATCGGACGCTACTTTACTCTGTTGCGTTCTTGGCGTGCGGCGGCTTGCCGCCACATTCAAACAGCGGCACGGCCATCACGCCCCAGCCTTTACTGCACGCGCGAGATACAGCCAGGTCTCCACCACCGTATCCGGGTTAAGCGAAAGACTTTCAATGCCCTCCTCCACCAGCCACTGCGCAAGATCCGGATGATCCGACGGCCCCTGCCCGCAGATGCCCACATATTTGCCGGCCTTGCGGCAGGCTTGGATTGCCAGATGCAGCATGTGCTTCACCGCCGGGTCACGTTCATCAAAGCCCTCGGCTATGAGACCGGAATCACGATCCAGCGCCAGTGTCATTTGCGTCATGTCGTTGGAGCCGATGGAAAAGCCGTCGAAGTGTTCGAGGAATTGATCGGCGAGCACCGCGTTGGATGGAATTTCGCACATCATGATGATGCGCAGGCCGTTGCCGCCGCGCTTTAAGCCGTTGGCCGCGAGTAGCTCCAGCACCTGTTTTGCTTCGGTCACGGTACGCACGAATGGCACCATGATTTCGACGTTGGTCAGCCCCATCTCGTCGCGCACTTTTTTCATCGCACGGCATTCGAGTTCGAATGACTTTCTGAAACTGTCGGAAATATAACGCGACGCGCCACGGAAACCCAGCATGGGGTTTTCTTCATGCGGCTCGTATTTGGCGCCTCCGGTGAGGCTGGAATACTCGTTGGACTTGAAATCTGACAGCCGCACGATCACCGGCTTGGGCCAAAATGCCGCGCCCAGGGTCGCAACACCTTCAACAAGTTTCTCGACGTAAAACGTCACCGGGTCGGCATAGCCGGCGCTGTGCCCTTCGACCGCGGTTTTCAAATCCGCCGCAAGATCGGGATACGCCAGCACTGCTTTGGGATGCACGCCGATCATGCGCGCGATAATGAATTCCAGCCGCGCCAGCCCCACGCCTTCATTGGGCAGACGGCTGAATTCAAAAGCCAGTTCCGGGTTGCCGACGTTCATGGTTATTTTCACCGGCGGCTTGGGCATGGCGCTGAGCGACAAGTCGATAATCTCAACTTCCAATTTGCCGCGATAAACAAAACCGGTGTCGCCTTCGGCGCACGACACGGTAACGTCTTTGCCGTCTTTCAGCACCTGCGTCGCATCGCCACAGCCCACCACTGCAGGCACCCCGAGCTCGCGCGCGATGATGGCCGCGTGACAGGTGCGTCCGCCGCGATTGGTGACGATGGCCGAGGCGCGCTTCATCACCGGTTCCCAATCGGGGTCGGTCATGTCGGTGACCAGCACATCGCCCTCGCGCACGCGGTCCATTTCCGCAGCGCTGCTTACCAGCCGCACCGGGCCGCTACCGACACGCTGACCAATCGCGCGGCCGGTTGCCAGCACTTCGGAGCGCTGCTGCAAACGATAGCGCCGCAGCGTATCGACATTTTCACTAGCCTTCACCGTTTCGGGACGCGCCTGCAGAATATAAAGCTGGCCATCGACACCGCCGCGGCCCCACTCGATATCCATCGGACGCTGATAGTGCTTTTCAATAATCAATGCGTAACGCGCCAGCGTCTCGACTTCGGCATCGGTAATCGAGAATTTACGGCGATCCGCTTCCGGCACCGGCTCGGTCTTTACCGAACGACCCACTTCGCGCGACGTGTCATACACCATACGCACCGCTTTGGAACCCAGGCCGCGCCGCAAAATTGCCGGACGATTATTATTGAGCCCGCGTTTATAAACATAAAACTCATCCGGATTCACCTGCCCTTGAACGATGGTTTCACCCAGGCCATAAGCGGAAGTAATGAGCACCACTTGGTCGAATCCTGATTCAGTATCAATGGTGAACATCACGCCGCTTGCACCGAGATCACTGCGCACCATGCGTTGCACCCCTGCCGACAACGCTACTTCGGCGTGCTGGAATCCTTTATGCACACGATACGAAATCGCGCGGTCGTTATACAACGACGCAAACACCTGCTTGACAGCCTCAAGCAGATTATCGAGGCCGTGTACATTAAGAAACGTTTCCTGCTGGCCGGCGAATGAGGCATCCGGCAAATCCTCCGCCGTGGCCGAAGAGCGCACCGCGAACGTGACGTCGGACCCTGCTGTCAGCACCAGTTGGTTGTAGGCATCACTTACTGCCGCCAGCAACGTGTCTGAAAACGGCTGCGCAACGATCCAGCCGCGTATGTCTTTGCCCGCCGCCGCCAACGCATTAACGTCATCGACACGCAGCATTGCCAGCCGTTGTTCTATGCGCTTATCCAAATCGCCCTGCGCAAGAAAATCCCGATACGCCGCGGCGGTTGTGGCAAACCCGCCTGGCACGCGTACACCCGCGCCGGAAAGATGGCCGATCATCTCGCCCAGCGATGCATTTTTTCCGCCGACTGTGCCCACATCACTGATGCGTAAAGTGGCTAGGTCGAGCACATAGGGTGGCGCGGTCATAAGCAGGTTCCGGTAAAGTGCATGGTGGGGTGCGGCGAAAGGCGGTATATTACAGAAAATTATCGCGCCGCAACATATTTAACATCCAGCACTCAATATTTCGCCCTCTCATGACCACTTATCGTCGCAGCGCCTTCTTTGTATCTGACCGCACCGCCATCACCGCCGAGATGCTCGGTCACAGCCTGCTCACGCAGTTCGATGGCCTGAGTTTGCACGAGACGACGCTGCCCTTTATCGACAGCGTAGCCAAAGCGCAGGAGGCAGTGCAAACAATCAACACCGCCGCCGCTGCCGACGGCGCGCGCCCGATCATTATCAGCACCCTGGCAAACACCGAAATCGCCGCGGAGTTCGGCAAAGCCAATGCGTTATTTATGGATTGCTTTCAAATCTTTATCGCACCGCTCGAAACCGAACTCGGCGCAAGAGCATCGCACGCGATCGGGCGCACCCATAATGTCAACGATATCGTCAACTACTACAAACGCATGGAATCGGTGAACTACGCGCTGGCGCACGACGATGGGGTATCGACGCGCGATCTGGCCGAAGCCGATATCATTCTGGTGGGCGTATCACGCTGCGGAAAAACGCCCACCTGTCTATATATGTCAATGCAGTTTGGCGTGCGTGCGGCGAACTACCCGCTGATACCGGAAGATTTCTCCAGTCACCTGCTGCCCGCCACACTGCGTCCGTTGCGCGGCAAACTCTACGGCCTGACCATCACACCTGCGCGCCTGCAGCGCATACGCAGCGAGCGCCGGCCCAACAGCACCTACGCTGAATTGAAAAACTGCGACTACGAAATCCGCGAAGCGGAATCATTGATGCGCCACGAGAACATTCCGTTTCTCGACGCCACCAGCAAATCGGTGGAAGAACTCGCCACCACCATCATGCAGCAGGCAAAGCTGGAGCGGCGGATTTACTGAAGCTGGCGCACGCGCTCAAATTCTGTTCTTCCCCCATTCCGCTCTCTTGTGCTTTCGTTGCAACGTGATGTATGGTGCGTGATGTTTGATGCAGAACTGGAGGCTGTCATGCGCACTACACTGGCAATAGATGATGACGTTCTGACTGCGGTCAAAAGACTTGCGGCCCGGCAAAAAAAACCGTTGGCAAGGTGGTATCCGAACTTGCACGCCAGTCCCTGCGTCCCGCAGCGGCTTCCGGAAAGCTCCGTAACGGTGTTCCACTGCTCCCGGTTAATGCCAACGCAAGCCCGGTGACGCTGGCAGTTGTCATCGCGCTGCGAGACGAATCGCCGTGACCGCCTATCTGCTCGATGTCAACGTGTTGATTGCACTGATTGACCCGGCGCATGTCCATTACGATACCGCTCATGCGTGGTTCAAGGCGAGCGGCCGACGTAGCTGGGCAAGCTGCCCGTTAACCGAAAACGGCTTCATCCGTATTGTCAGCCACCCAAAATATCCCAATTGCATCGGCTCTCCTGGATTGGCGGCCGATGTCATGGCGCGTCTCTGTAGATTGCCCGGCCACGTTTTCTGGCCGGAAGACATCAGTGTCTTGGACAACCAGTACATAGACATCACGCGGCTGCTCAGTTCCTCACAAATAACCGACAGCTACCTGTTGGCGCTAGCCCGCGCTCACGACGGGCAACTAGCCACCTTCGACAACCGCCTGGTTGTCGATGCTGTGCGCAACGGCCGCGCGGTCTTACATTTGATCAAGTAACACTGAAAGCAAGCCCTCCCAGCCCCACCTCCCTCTGCTGCCAAAAAGTCAACTGCGTGAATTATCGGGAGAATTTGCCACTATATTCTGCGCAGCGCACGCCAAAAAAATAAGCCGGCGAACGCTGAATTATTAGCAGCGCCCTTGAGTTTGTCGCACCCGTTCAAACAGACACACCGCCGCTGCCGCTGCGACATTCAGTGATTCGGTGGACGCACTTATCGGAATGGCCATCGCACCGTGGGCGCATTGCAGCAGCGCATCTGACACGCCCGCGCCTTCGTTGCCGAACACCAGCGCGATTTTCCCGCGTAGATCGGTGTTGAAAACACTTTTTGTTGCATGCTGTTGAGCCACCAGTACGCGGCCCGGAAACGCGCGCGCAAATGCAAGCAAATCGATACGCTCGTGAACCTCAAGGCTGAAGTGCGCGCCCATGCCGGCCCGCAGCACACGCGGTGACCATGCATTTACGCAATGTATTGAAAGGAATATTTGCCTGACGCTGACAGCAGCGCACGAGCGCAATATCGAGCCGAGATTGCCGGGGTCTTGCACGTCTTCGAGCATCACGCAGGTGTCCAGTACGCCGGGCAACCCTACACGCTGGGGGGTTTTGATGACCGCGATGATGCCGGTGGGTGTAGCCACTGACGACAGTTGCTTGAACAGGTGGTCGCTCAATAACCAGACGTGCGCTGCGTTTTGCAACAGCGTGCGAATTTCGGGATTGTCCGCGCCGACGTGGCTCACGATAATTTTCTCGGGCTCACCGAGGCGCAAGCGATACGCCTGCAGCAAATGCACACCATCCAACAGCGAATAGCCCGCGAGCCTGCGCTCGCGCGATGAATGCACCAGCTTTAACAGCGCCTTGAATTGCGGATTGTCCGCCGAGGTAATTTGTTTCAAAAGGTTCTCAGGTGCTCAGTCAAGCGCGCAGGTTCTGAAACCCGCCAGCACATCGCGCCGGTCGGGGGTGTAGAAATTGCGCCACGTATTACGCAACAGGCTTGCGCGCGTGGCGTAGCAACCGCCGCGCAGCACTTTGTGATTGCCGAACCACGGCTCGGAGTATTCCTGATACGGGTCGCGCACGAACCCGGGATACGGGTTGAACCAGTCCGCCGTCCACTCCCACACGTTGCCAAACATCTGGCGCACGCCCCAGGCGCTGTCGCCATCGGGAAAAGCCGCCACATCCAGGGTGCCGGAGGCAACGCCAAACAGATTCGCGTGTGCCGCCGTGGGCGGCGTGTCGCCCCACGGATAGCGGCGCTTGCGTGTGTCATCGCCCGGTATCGTCGCTGCGGCGAATTCCCACTCGGCTTCACTGGGGAGACGCCGCTGTGCCCAGTTGCAGTAGGCCTCCGCCTCATACCAGTTGACGTGAATGACTGCGGCATTTGCTTCCAGACGCATCAGCGCATCGTAACGCCGCACCCACCACTCACTGCCCTGCCTGCTCCAATACAAGGGCCCGGTCGCGCCAGCCGCTACACGCCAGCGCCACCCCTCGTCACGCCATAATTCACGCCGCGTATAACCCGCGTCATCTGCAAACGCCGCGAACTCGGCGTTGGTGACGGCCACGCGCGCGATGCGGTACGGCGGCACTTCCACTGGGTACGCCCACTTTTCATTGTCAAAAATAAAGCCCTCATTTGCGCCGGCCCCGAGCATGAACTGGCCGCCGCTAATGCGCGCATCACCAGCGGGAGGATGTGGCGTAACTATTTGTTTTTGTTCAACTGTTCGAACCGCATTACCCAGCGTCTGGTGCGTGTAGTCAAATGCTTCATTGTGCATTTCTTCATGGAACGCTGCGAGCTGCGCAAAATAGCGCAGGTGTCCGGTTGCGCCTTCGCGCTGGATGCGTTCGAGTACGGCATCGAACACCACGCGCAAATATTCAAGCGTCTGATCACCCGTTGGCAGCGGTAGATGCCAGCGCTTCGCGTGCGGCACCAGGGCCGAGTTGTACAACGCATCCGCGTCCTGCCGCATCGGCTCGGCGAGCGATCCATCGGGCCGGTAGCGCAAACACCAATGCTCCTGAAACCAGGCCAGATGCCCCAGCTCCCACAGTGGCGGGTTGACGATTGTTAAGTACGGACCAAGCCATTGATCCGCTTGCAATCGCATGGCATAAGCCAGGGTGCGTACACGCGCCGCATGCAGTATTTCGCACAGCGTTGAGACGCCGGGTTGGATTTGTTCAGTTGGCATACCGTAGATGGAGTTCATTTGCTATAGTGGCGCGAGTGTATCCTTGAAATGACTATGTGAAAATCGCATTGATCACACCCGCGGCGCCCGGCTCGCGGCACGGCAACCGCGGCACTGCCACGCGCTGGGCGGGCATGCTGCGTGAACTGGGTCACCGTGTCAGCATCCAGGTGGATTGGGATGGCGCCGCAACCGATTTGATGCTGGCGCTGCACGCGCGCCGCAGTCACGCGTCGATGCGCAACTATGCGATGTGTTATCCCGGGCAACCCTTGATACTTGCGCTGACCGGCACCGATTTATATCGCGATATTCGCAGCGACGCCGAAGCGCAGGCATCGCTGCAACTGGCCACGCGCATGATCGTGCTGCAGGAGATGGGGCTTGCTAAACTCGCGCCGGCGCTGCGCCGAAAAACACGCGTGGTGTATCAATCGGCGCCGCAGGTGAAACGCCTGCCGCCACTGACATCGTGCTTCGAAGTCGTGGTCAGTGGTCATCTGCGCGACGAAAAAGATCCCTTTCGTGCCGTAGCGGCGCTAGCCTACCTGCCCGATGCATCGCGCATCCGCGTCACCCACATCGGCGGTGCGATGTCAGCCGAAATGGCGCAACAAGCGCGTATCTGGATGGCCGGCGAAAAGCGTTACCGCTGGCTGGGCGAAGTCACGCACGGCACAGCGCTGCGTTTGCTTGCCCGCAGCCGACTGATGGTGATCAGCTCGCGCATGGAAGGCGGCGCCAATGTGGTGAGTGAAGCGCTGGCGAACAGTGTGCCTGTTATCGCCTCGCGGATCGCGGGCAATGTCGGCATGCTGGGCAGGGATTATGCAGGCTACTACCCGCTCGAAGATCAGCGTGCGCTGGCGCGGCTATTGTTGCGCGCGGAAACGGATAACACTTACTACCGCAAACTCGCCGCGCAATGCCGCGCACGCAAGCCGCTGGTGACCCACGCCAGCGAACGCAATGCGTTGCAGCGGGTGTTGGCGGAAATCTCGTAGGCAATGGACAGAGCCAACCTCAAGAACACTTCGACAGGATTTACAGGATGCACAGGATAAAACCTCCATCCTGTTAATCCTGTCTGCTGTTTTCAGATTTAAAGGTATTTCTTAACCGGCGCGTAGCTGCGGCGATGCACAGGCGAGGCGCCGTGCGCCGCCAGGGCCGCCATATGCCGCGCCGTGCCGTAACCCTTGTGCGCATCAAAACCGTAGTGCGGATACCTTGCGTGCAGCCTGCGCATTTCATGGTCACGGGCGACCTTGGCGAGTATCGAAGCGGCGGATATCGCAGGTTCTTTGGCGTCGCCTTTGACGATGGCACGCGCAGGCATCACAACTTCGGGGCAATGCAGGCCGTCGACAATAATTTTGTTCGGCTGCGTAGCCAGACTTTCCACCGCGCGTTTCATTGCGAGCAGACTCGCCTGCAATATGTTGATGGCGTCAATTTCTTCCACGCTTGCGCTGGCGATGGCCCACGACAGCGCGTCACGCTGTATCACCTCAGACAGCGATGCGCGCCGCCGCGCGCTGAGTTTTTTGGAATCCGCCAGGCCGGCTATGGGTTTGGCGTAATCCAATATCACCGCTGCGGCGTAAACCGGTCCCGCCAGCGGCCCGCGTCCGGCTTCGTCCACGCCGGCAATTAACCGGCGCGTCATGGTGTTTTTTCCAGATAAGGCATGATCGCAGCGGCGGCTTTTTGCGCGGTGTTTTGCTTCAGATCAAGCAGCAGGTGCGCAAAGCGTGCACTGATGCGTTGCCGGCGCGGCGCGTCATGAAACAGGTCGAGTAACGCACGCGACAAGCCTTGCGGCGTGGCGGCGTCTTGCAAAAGTTCCGGCACCACAAATTCGCCGGCAAGTATATTCGGCAGACCCACATACGGCAGATAACCACGCCGTTTCATCAGCCATGCGCTCAGGCGCGGCATGCGGTAGGTAATCACCATCGGCCGTTTGAGCAGCGCCGTTTCCAGCGTGGCCGTGCCGGAAGCCACCAGCACGACATCCGCGGCAGCGATAGCGTCGTGGGATTTTCCATCGAGCAGCATGACCATAACGCCCGGCTCACGCGCCAGAGCTGCTGCAAAAATCGCGCGCGTTTCGCGATTCACCAACGGTGTGACGAAGCGGGCGCCGGGCACGGCGTCACGCACTAATTTGGCAGTGGCCACGAACAACGCGGCCATTGCCTGCAGCTCGCTCACGCGGCTGCCGGGCAGCAGCGCAAATACCGCTGCATCCCCGCTAATGCCCAGCGTCGCGCGCACCTCGGCCTGCGCGGGATAGTCAGCCAGCATGTCAGCCAGGGGGTGGCCGACGTAACTCACCGCAATGGATTGCTTGTCGTAAATATTTTTTTCAAACGGGAACAGCGTCAGCACACGATCCACCGCGCGCTTGATGAAGTGGATGCGCTCGCCGCGCCACGCCCAGATCGACGGACTGACGTACTGGATCGTCGTGATGCCGGCTCGCTTGAGATCAAACGCCAAGCCAAGATTAAAATCTGGCGCGTCAATGCCAATAAACAGTGCGGGCGGATGTTGCAGAAAATGCCGCTTCACCTGGCGGCGTATACCTGCGATTTCGGGGTAATGGCGCAGCACTTCGACATAACCACGCACCGCCAGCTTTTCCATCGGATGCAGCGCCTGCACGCCCGCAGCGATCATGCGCGGGCCGGCAATGCCAGCGAACCGCAGGTCGGGCCGACGCGCCTTGAGTGCTTCCACCAGGTGCGCGCCGAGTAAATCGCCAGAGGCTTCGCCGGCCACTATTCCCACCACCGGTGCGGCGTGCATGGCCGTTTAGCGGATGATGCCGCGGCCCGCCACAGCCAGAAAATCGATCAGCGGCTGAATTTCCGCGCACCCATTCACCTGCTGCGTCAACTCGGCAAGCGCCTGCTCGAGCGTAGCGCCCGAGCGGAAAACCGTTTTGTAGGCGCGCTTGATGCCGGAGACAGCTTCGGCACTGTAACCGCGGCGGCTGAGTCCCTCGGAATTGATGCCATAGGGCTTTGCGGGGCTGCCGGAAGCGGTGACAAACGGCGGCACGTCTTTCAGCACGTGCGAACCGATGCCGGTGATGACATGCGCGCCCACGCGGCAGAATTGATGCACGCCGGTATAGCCGCCCAGAATCGCGTAGTCGCCCACCTGCACATGCCCCGCCAATTGTGCATTGTTGGCAAACACGGTGTGGTTTCCGACCTGGCAATCGTGCGCCAGATGCACGTAGGCCATGATCCAGTTATTGTTGCCCAGCCGGGTGACGCCGGCATCCTGCGCCGTGCCGCAATTCAAGGTGCAGAATTCCCGGATCGTATTGTTATCGCCGATCTCCAGGCGCGTGGGTTCGCTCTGATACTTTTTGTCCTGCGGAATTTCGCCCAGCGATACGAATTGAAAAATACGATTGTTGGCGCCGATGCGCGTGCGGCCCTTGATCACCGTGTGCGGGCCAATGACGCAGCCTGCACCGATCTCGACCTGCGGCCCGATAATCGAATACGGCCCGATCTCAACATCTGCCGCGATACGCGCAGCGCAGTCAACGATGGCGGTGCCGTGGATTCGCGAAGTCATGAAATTATTGTTTTAAAACTACTTCTTGACGGCGCGCTTGGCGCACAACAACTGCGCCGCGGCCACCAGTTCACCCTCAACCTTCGCCTGCGCGTTATAGCGCCACACGCCGCGCAGGTGTTTATCCAGCACCACGTGCAAATGCAGCGCATCGCCCGGCAACACCGGCTTTTTGAAACGCGCGTTGTCGATGCCGACAAAATAATAGAGCGAATTGTCGTCGGGCTTCTCATTCATGGTGAGAAACGATAATATCGCAGCCGCCTGTGCCAGCGCCTCGATGATCAGCACGCCTGGCATCACCGGGTAGTGTGGAAAATGGCCATTAAAAAACGGTTCGTTGGCGGTAACGTTTTTCAGCGCGCAAATTTCCTTGCCCGGCTCGCATGACAGCACGCGATCCACCAGCAAAAAAGGATAACGGTGCGGCAGGTACTCCAGCACCTGGTGTATGTTCATCTGGATCATGCGTCTTTCCCTTCCAACTGCGCCAGGCGCTTTTCAAGCAGTTTAACCTGCCTGGCCATTGCGTCGAGATGGCGAATTTGAATCGCGTTGCGGCGCCACTGCCGGCTTTCCTCGAACGGATAGCCGCCGCTGTAGACACCGGGCTGGGTAATCGATTTCGTGATCAGCGTCTTGCCGGAGATCTCGACATGATCGGCAAGCGTCAGATGCCCGGCAATGCCCACTGCGCCGCCTATGCGGCAATAGCGTCCGATGCGCGTGCTGCCTGCAATACCGGTGCAAGCGGCAATCGCGGTGTGCGCGCCCACATGCACGTTGTGGGCGATCATAATCAAATTGTCAAGCCGCACACCGTCTTCGATAATCGTGTCGTCGATGGCGCCGCGGTCAATAGTGGTGTTGGCGCCGATCTCAACATCGTCACCTATTACCACGCGCCCCACCTGCGGCACCTTGATCCAGTGGCCGCCGTCGCCATCCGCTTCCCAGGCGTTGCCGAAACCATCGGCGCCGATCACCACCCCCGCATGCAGCAGACAGCTTGCACCGATATGACAGTCCGCATAAACCACCACCCCCGGCCACAGGCGTGTGTACGCGCCGATGCGCACATCCTCTGCGATGGTGCAGTTGGCGCCGACGATGGCATGGTCGGCGATGCGGGCGCGTGCGCCTATCACCGTATTCGGCCCTACGCTGACGGCCTGCCCCAGCATAGCGGACGCGTCCACCGACGCGCTGGTATGCACCCCGTGCGCTGCCGCGGCCGGCGGATGCAGTAACGCCGACACCCGGGCAAAATAGGCATAGGGATTGGCGCACACGATGCGCGGCAGCACGGTCGCATCACGGTGGGCGGCGGCCAGTATCACTGCGCCCGCGCGTGTTTGGCGCAAATCGCGCACAAAACGCTCGTGCGTCAAAAACGTAATCGCAGTGGGGCCGGCGCCCTCCAGGGTGCCCACTTTTTCAACGGCGGTGCGGGGATCGCCTGCAACCTCGCCGCCGAGCGCGCGCGCCAATTCACCCAGGCTGTACGAAGTTGCCATGCGTCGCGCTCGGATGAGGTAAGGTGCCGTGAAGTGAGCCTGGGAGCGTGAGATTGCGTCGTCGGCGCGCGGCAGCCCCGCCGTGGCGTGACTATCTGCCCGCGAGCGCCTTGAGCACGCGATCGGTGATATCCACGCGCGGGCTGCGGTAAACGGCTTCCTGCACAATAAGATCGTATTTCTCCGCTTCCGCGATTTGCCGGATGATCTTGTTGGCGCGCTCCAGCAGCGTGCCCAGTTCCTGATTGCGCCGCAAATTCAGGTCCTCCTGAAACTCGCGCTGCAAGCGCTGCAGATCCACCAGTTGCCGTGACAATTCCTGCTCGCGACCGCGGCGCTCGTTTTCACTCAGCGTCAAGGCATCTTTTTCGAACTGCGTCTGCGTGGCCTTGATCTGCGCTTCCCGGCGCTGGATTTCCAGAACCCGCGGCTGGAATTCTTTTTCCAGTCGCTTGCTGGCCTCATCGGCAGGCGCGGATTCGCGATTAACGCGCTCGGCGTCGACAAATCCGACTTTCAGATCCGCCGCCTGAACGCCTGCAGCCAATGACAGTATCAAGGCTGTCAGCCCGCACAAGTCATGTACACGCATACGTAGTACCATCCTTGGAATCAAACAGCGCTAAAACACACCACCGAACGTAAACTGGAAAATTTGCCGATGGTCCAATTGCGTGGAAGCCAGCGGTACCGCCACGCTGAATTTAAGCGGGCCCATCGGTGACACCCAGGCGAGCCCCACGCCCGTCGAATAGCGCATGCTACTCCCAAGGCTGCTGAAATTAGAGTAGCCGGCCACTGGCGGCGCACCGGGATCAATCACCGTGCCCGCATCGAAAAAGGCGCTCATCCGCACCGAGCGGTCATTGATCAAACCCGGCATGGGGAACAAAAACTCCAGATTACCAAGCAGCTTGCGGGTGCCGCCGCGCGGGTCATTATTGGCATCACGCGGCGCAACCGAGTTGAGCCGGTATCCGCGTATCGACGATACGCCACCCAAATAGTAATTCTTGAAGAACGGAAGCGCTTTGCCGCCATACCCGCCACCGTAGCCGAGTTCGGCATTCCACATCAGCGTGTACTCACGCGATAACGCAAAATAGCGCTGATACTGGTAATTCGTGCGGTAGTAGCGCAAGGTGCCACCCGGCAAGCCGCCATCGACAAAGACACGCTGCATGGTGCCGGTTGTCGGATAAATCAACGAATCGCGGCCGTCGCGTATCCAACCTATGCTCGCCGTAATGGCCGTATTCTTCTCGCCAAAATCTCTCACGTAATCGGTATAAAATAGCGGGCTGGTGGGAAATATGGTGATTTTTGTGTCCTCGAAACCCAGGCCATACTGAATGGTGTCCCGATCAGTGATGGGCACGCCGAATCTCACGCCAAAGCCTGTTGTGTTCGTGATGTACTCGCCCTGACCACTGCCGCGCGCATTGATCTTGCGGTGAAACACATCGTAGCCCAGGCTGACACCATCATTGGTAAAATAAGGATCGGTATACGACAGCGAATAAATGGTATTGATTCTGCCTGAACTGATTTGCGCACCGACATGTTTGCCGGAGCCAAATATATTGTTCTGCGAAATGGACCCTGACAGAACGACACCCGAACCGCTGCCGAATCCCGCCCCCAGCAATACATTTCCGGTGGGCTTCTCAACCACGCTGACATTCAAATCCACCTGATCCGTGGTGCCCTGCACCGCTGGATTTTCGATGTTGACTTCGGTAAAGTACCCCAGCTTGTCCACACGCTGGCGCGAGCTGGTGATATTGCTGCCTGAATACCACGCGCTTTCCATCTGCCGCATTTCACGGCGTATCACTTCATCGCGGGTGCGGGTGTTGCCGGCGATATTGATCCGGCGCACGTATACGCGCCGACCCGGGTCGATAAAAAACGTAAACGAGGCTTGGCGCTTATCCTTGTCCAATTCGGGCGCGGCGTTAACGTTGGCGAACGCATAACCGTCATTACTCAGGCGGTCGGTAATTTTTTTCGTTGATTCGTTGAGCCGCACCCGCGAAAAGACATCGCCGGTCTTGATCGCAATCAACTTGCGAATTTCGGCTTCGGGGATCAGCAATTGCCCGTCGACCTTGATCTCGGCCACGGTGTACTTTTCACCCTCGGCAATGCTGACAGTGATGTAAATATCTTTTTTGTCGGGCGTGATCGACACTTGCGTGGATTCGATGTTGAACTCGAGATAGCCGCGATCCTGATAGTAGGAGCGCAGGGTCTCCAGATCCGCACCCAATTTCTGGCGCGAATATTGATCCTGCTTGCTGTACCAGGTCAGCAGCCCCGGCTCGCGCAGCACAAACAATCTGAGCAGTTGTCTCTCGCTGAAAGCCTTGGCCCCGATGATCGAAATCTGGCGAATCTTGGAAGACTCGCCTTCGGTCACCGTGAAATTGACCGCGACGCGGTTGCGCTCCAGCGGCGTCACGGTAGTGGTGACTTCCGCAGCGTACTTACCGCGCGTCAGGTATTGCCGCTTCAATTCCTGCTCGGCGCGATCGGCAGTGCTGCGATCGAAAATCCGCCCCTCGGACAAGCCGACCTGCCGCATCGCCTTGTTGAGGATTTCTTTGTCGAATTCCTTGACGCCGATGAATTCGACTTGCGCTATCGACGGACGTTCCTGCAACACCACCACCAGCACATTGCCATCGACTTCAAGCGTAACGTCGCGGAAAAACCCCGTGGCGAACAACGAGCGAATGGCCTCCGAGGCTTTTTCATCGTTCATGGTATCGCCCACACGCACCGGCAGATAGCTAAAGATGGTGCCCGCTTCAGTGCGCTGCAGACCTTCGACGCGTATGTCCTTGATGACGAACGCTTCCATCGCCCGCGCCGGAACAGCGTGGATTGCAGCAAGGATCAGGAAACAGGAAACGCACGATAAACACGATAGGCACCAGGACCGCGAGGCGCGCAAAACGCTAAAAATCATGACTAGCCGCTTATCAGTCGATATACATCATTGTAGAGCGCAAATGCCATCATCAGTAACAAAACACTCATGCCGACACGCTGCCCGATTTCCATGGTCTGATCCGACACCGGAGCGCCCTTGAAAATCTCAACGATATAATACATCAAATGCCCTCCATCCAATAACGGGATCGGCAGCAGATTCAGCACGCCAAGACTGATACTGATCAAGGCCAGAAAAACCAGGTAGGCGATCCAGCCCTGTTGCGCAGATTGTCCCGCGTAATCGGCGATGGTAATCGGGCCGCTTAAATTCTTGAGCGAAATTTCACCCATCAGCATCTTGCCCAGCATTTTCAGACTGAATATCGAAGTGTCCCAGGTTTTACTCAGCGCTTGCGTCAGACTTTCAAGCGGCCCATAGCGCACGATCACACGATGTTTTTCGAATGCCTGGCGCAAAGGCTGCAGCACCGCGCCGATGCGGCCTATGGTAAGTCCTCCCGCTTCGCTGGCTGCGTCCGGTGTGATCTGCAGTGACGGCGCCACCACACCATTGCGGCGTATCTCCATGATCATCGCTTTGCCCGGGTGCTCGCGTATGAGTTGGATCGCCTGCTCCACGGATTCAATGCGCGTGTTGTTCAGCGCAACGATTTCATCCCCGACCGCGAGCCCTACGCGAGCGGCGGCGCTGCCGGGCATGATGCGCCCGATTTCCGGCGGCGCTTTTATTTGAAACCGCGTGATCCCCAGCGTTTTCAGAAAATCGCCGTCCAGATCGGCGGTTGTCAGTCCCGACATGTCAAGATAACGTGTAGCGGTTTCATCCTTCGCACTGAGCACCTGCACCGCGACGGCGCCGTCGTGACCTCTTTTCACTGCGCTTTTCAGCAGCGCCCAGCGCGCGTCCTGCCAGGTGCCGACGCTTTCGCCCGCGATGCTCAGCAGCGTGTCACCCGCTGCGAAACCGGCTTTGGCAGAGGCGCTGGCGACAACCGGCGCACCCACCACCGGCCGCACACCCGGCACGCCGTGCATGAATATGCCCCAATACACGGCCACTGCCAGCAACAGATTCGCCAGCGGACCGGCAATCACTATGGCAATACGCTTCCATACGGTTTGACGGTTAAATGCGCGCGGCAATTCCGCGGGTGCCACCGGCCCCTCCCGCTCGTCCAGCATTTTGACGTAACCGCCCAGAGGTACCGCGGCCAGCACCCATTCGGTAGCGTCGGCGCCGCGCACCCAGGTGCGCAGCGGCATGCCGAACCCAACCGAAAATCGCAACACTTTCACGTTGCACCAGCGCGCGACCCAGTAGTGCCCTAATTCGTGGATCACCACCAGCACGCCGAGGGCGACCACAAATGCAGCTACGGTATAAAGAAAACTCATGATATTCAGCCCATTATGACGGGACGCTCGCGCCGCTGCTTGCCGCTACACTGGCAAAACCAGAGTGCCCGCGCCACGCCCATGCCCGCTCGCGTGCTTCGTGATCCAGGCCCAGCACGTCATCCAGTCCCGTGGCAAGCGGGGCCGGTGTCGCGCTCAAAACAGACTCAACCAGCCGCGGGATATCCGCGTATTTCAACGCGTGTTGCAGAAACCGCTCGACCGCCACTTCGTTGGCCGCGTTGAGGACTGTCGCCGCACCGTTGGCGGCGCGTAAGGCCTCAAACGCCAGTGTCAGGCAGGGAAAGCGTTGCAGCTCCGGTTTTTCGAAATGTAATGCGCCGATGGCCGCCAGATCCAGAAAATTCACGCCATTGCTGATGCGCTCCGGGTAGGCCAGCGCATGCGCGATGGGCGTGCGCATATCCGGGTTGCCCAACTGCGCGATCACCGAACCATCCACATATTCCACCATCGAATGCACAATGCTTTCGGGATGCACCAGCACTTCGATGTGCTGCGGCGGCAGACTGAACAGCCAGTACGCTTCAATCACCTCGAGGCCCTTGTTCATCATGGTGGCTGAATCCACCGAAATCTTGCGTCCCATCACCCAATTGGGGTGCGCACAGGCCTGATCCGGTGTGACCTGCGAAAATTGATCCAGCGGCAGGGTACGAAACGGCCCGCCGGAGGCTGTGAGCAAAACGCGGCGCACGCCGGCGCTATCCAGATCACCGCTGTACCCGGCCGGCAATGCCTGGAACACGGCGTTATGTTCACTGTCGATGGGCAGCAAAGTGGCGTGATTGCGCCGCACCGTATCCATGAACAGCGCACCGGCAGTTACCAATGACTCTTTGTTGGCGAGCAGCACCTTTTTGCCGCTGCCCGCCGCTGCCAGCGTCGGCCGCAGTCCGGCGATACCCACGATGGCCGCCATCACCGCATCAACTTGCGGCAGACTGGCGACGGTTTCCAGCGCTTCCACGCCACACAACACGCGTGTGCTTATTCCCGCTTCGATGACACGCTGCTCGAAATCGCGTGCGGCATCCACATCCACCACCACCGCAAATTCCGGCAAAAACTGTTTGCATTGTTGCAGCAGCACCTCGGTGCGCGATTTCGCTGTCAGCGCCACCACGCGAAAGCGTTGCGGATGGCGCGCCACCACGTCGAGCGTGTTGACGCCGACGCTGCCGGTGGAGCCAAGTATGGTGAGATGCTGCAGGTGCGGGGCGGTCAGCATCAACCCACCACCAGCACCAACAGCGTCGCCGCGGGTATGCCCGCGGTCAACGCATCAATGCGATCCATTACGCCACCGTGACCGGGGAATAGTGTTCCACTGTCTTTAACGCCCGCCGTGCGCTTGATCCACGATTCGAACAAATCGCCCTCGATGCCCAGCACCGTGATGAATAAATAAACAGCGAACCCTGTAATGCCTTGCAACACCGCGAGCCGATCTATACCGGCCACACTGGTCAGCCAATAATACCCGCTGACGGCCACCAGTGCGCCGAACACACCTTCCCAGGTTTTGCCTGGACTAACGCTGGGCGCCAGTTTACGCCGGCCCCACTGGCGGCCGCAGAAATACGCCGCAGTATCGGAAATCCATACGATAGCCATCAGCAGCAGCAATAAGACGGGATTAGGGTGCCACCATACCAGCGCGGACCACAGCGGCAGCAATAACAGCGCCCCCGCCACCGCCAGCGCTATGGGGGAGCTTACGCGCCAACCGCGTGCGAGCCACAGCGGCGCCACCAGCAGCCAGAACAGCAGCGAAACACCAAACGCAGTCACCAGTACCCACTGCGCCTCCGGCGCAGAGCCGTGCCCAAAGTGCCACAGCAGTACCCCGCCCACAGCAATCGCACCCACGTACCCGATGCGCGCCCTGGCGCCCCATCCTGCCAGTGCCCCCCACTCCCACGCGCCAATTAACGCCAGCGGCGCCACACACAATGCCCATCCCGCCCGCGGCAGGTAAAACAACGCCGCGGCAAATAGCGGCAGCAGGACGACAACGGTGAGAACGCGCGTTTTGAGCATTCACCGCAGTCGCTGCACGCTCATAACGAGAGGCGAAAGTCAGCCGCCGGCCACACCGCGTTGCGGCGTGTCCAACTGCAATTGTTCGCTGGTGCGTCCGTAGCGCCGTTCACGCTGTTGATACGATGCGATCGCCGTATCCAGCGCAGCCGCATCAAAATCCGGCCACAGCATATCGGTGAAATAAAATTCAGTGTACGCCAGCTGCCACAACAGAAAATTACTGACGCGCTTTTCACCGCCGGTGCGGATGAATAAGTCGGGCTCCGGCGCATCGTGCATCGATAAATAAGGCGCGAGATCGCTTTCGGCGTAATTTCCGGCGCGCACGGGATGCTCGCGCGTCATACGGTTCAGCGCCTGCAGGATATCCCAGCGTCCTCCGTAGTTCGCGGCAATGGTTAATGTCAGCCCGTTATTCTGCCGGGTTGTTGCTTCTGCCTGTTCAACCAGTTGCACCAGCTTCGGATCAAATTGCGAAAGGTCGCCAATCACGCGCAAACGAATATGGTTGTGATGCAGCTTGGCCACTTCAACTTCGAGCACATGCACAAAAAGCTGCATCAGGAATTTGACTTCTTCCTTGGGCCGCCGCCAGTTTTCACTGCTGAACGCGAACATCGTCAGATGCTCAACACCACACGCAACGCAAGCACGCACCGCGCCGCGCACCGCTTCAACGCCGCGTTTGTGACCCGCGACACGCGGCAGAAAACGTTGTTTGGCCCAGCGTCCATTGCCATCCATGATGATGGCGACGTGGCGCGGAATTGCCCGCGCGTCGGGAACGGCTTGCGTGGAACTGGGCGCGGAAGGCACGGCGGGCACGGCGCTCAAACCGCCATCAATTCGGCTTCCTTGGCCTGCAATGCCTTGTCAATCTCGGCAATGTGGCGGTCGGTAAGCTTTTGAATGTCGTCCTGTGCACGGCGCTCGTCGTCTTCGGCCACGGATTTTTTCTTGAGTAATTCTTTCAGGTGCGTGTTGGCGTCGCGCCGCACATTGCGCACGGCCACCTTCGCGTTTTCACCTTCACCTTTGACGATTTTGGTGAGATCGCGCCGGCGCTCTTCGGTCAGCGAGGGCATCGGCACGCGCACAATATCGCTGGTGGTGCTCGGATTCAGGCCCAAATCCGCATCACGTATCGCTTTTTCGATAACGCTGGCCATTTTTTTTTCCCACGGCGTCACACCCAGCGTGCGCGCATCGATCAGCGCCACGTTCGCCACCCCGGGTATCGCCGTCGGCGTGCCGTAATAATCTACCATCACGTGATCGAGTATGCCGGCGTGCGCGCGGCCGGTGCGTACTTTCGCCAGATCCATTTTCAGCGATTCCAGCGACTTTTTCATTTTCTGTTCGGCAGTTTTCTTGATATCGGCGATCATCATTTTCTCCGCTGAGGCAACTCACCCGGTCACTTGGCCGCTCACGCTACAACCATAGTGCCTTCGTCCGCGCCTGTCACCACCCGCTTCAGGGCGCCTGCTTCAAAGATGCTGAAAACATTGATCGGCAACCGCTGATCGCGGCACAAGGTGAGCGCCGTGGCATCCATTACTTTCAGATTCTTGTTAATCGCTTCGTCGAAAGTTAATTTCTTATAACGCACCGCGGTGGCATCCGTTTTGGGGTCAGCGCTGTACACACCATCCACTTTGGTGGCTTTCAACACCAGTTCCGCGTTCATCTCCATGCCGCGCAGCGCCGCTGCGGTATCGGTGGTGAAGAATGGATTACCGGTGCCCGCAGCAAAAATCACGATCTTGCCCTCTTCAAGGTAGCGCATCGCCTTGCCGCGTATGTACGGTTCAACCACTGCCTCCACATTCAGCGCCGACTGCACACGGGCGCTAATGTTCATCCGGCGCATCGCATCCTGCAACGCCAGCGCGTTCATGATCGTCGCCAGCATACCCATGTAATCCGCGGTGGCGCGATCCATATGCGCCGCCGCCGGTGCGACGCCGCGGAAAATGTTACCGCCGCCGATCACCACTGCGATCTCCACACCAAGCTTTGCCACATCACCAATTTCTCCGACGATACGCTCAATCACGTCCTGATTGATGCCATAACTATCGTCGCCCATCAACGCTTCGCCGCTTAGTTTAACCAGTATGCGTTTGAAAATGGGCTTGTCGGACATTGGCATAGATCCTTAAGTTATTGTTTTAAAAGTTCTTTTTAAATATTACCGCAGACCGCCTTTGCCGTCCTCGCCGCTCTTTTGGGCTTGCGCTACCGCTTTCTTGACTTCGTCCGCGAAATCATCCTTCTTTTTCTCCATCCCCTCGCCCACCAGGTAAAGCTTGAAGGATGCCACGCTTGCGTGGTTCGCTTTCAGCAACTGCTCCACGGTCTGCTTGTCGTTTTTGACGAACGGCTGGCCCAGCAGCGTGACCTCTTTCAGGTATTTTTGCACCGAGCCTTCGACCATTTTCGCCACGATATCGGCGGGCTTGCCCGATTCCGCGGCTTTTGCCGTTGCGATATCGCGCTCCTTTTGAATCAGTTCCGCGGGCACTTCTTCCTTGGCCAGCGATAGCGGCCTGCTCGCCGCGATATGCATCGCCAGATCCTTGCCCAGTGTTTCGCCACCGCCAGCGATGTCCAGCAGCACGCCGATTTTCGCGCCACCGTGAATATACGAATAGAGCTTGCCTTGCGCCGCGATGCGCACGAAGCGGCGGATACTCACGTTTTCGCCGATTTTGCCAACCAGCGCCTTGCGCGTTTCTTCAACCGAGGCGCCGTTTAAGGGCAGCGCCGACAACGCCGCGGCATCGGCAGGATTTTTATCCGCCACCAAGCCTGCGAGCGCACCGGCGAAAGCCAGGAAATCCGCGTTCTTCGCCACGAAGTCGGTCTCACAGTTGATTTCCAGTAGGGTGCCGAGTTTGCCGTCCGCTGCTATGTGTGTGGCAACGATACCTTCCGCCGCCACGCGCGACGCGGCTTTGGTCGCTTTATTGCCGAGCTTCACGCGCAGGATTTCCTCGGCCTTGCCCATGTCGCCGGCGGCTTCGCTCAGCGCTTTTTTACATTCCATCATCGGCGCGTCGGTCTTCTCGCGCAGTTGTTTGACCATGCCTGCGGTAATTTCCGCCATTACAAACTCCACCACTTAAAAAAAGAGGCGTCCCTGTGTATGAGCCGCCCCGGGTTGAATCGGATTGTGTGTTACTTGTCTTCTTCGACTTCGATGAATTCTTCGCCGGCGGGCGCCACAATTTGCTGCAGGCTGTCGTTGCGGCCCTCGAGAATCGCATCCGCCATGCCGCGCGCGTAGAGGCGAATCGCGCGGCTGGAATCGTCATTGCCGGGAATCACATAGTCGACACCGATCGGCGTGTGATTGGTATCCACTACAGCGATCACCGGGATGCCCAGTTTGTTGGCTTCCGCCACGGCATTTTTCTGGTAGCCCACATCGATCACGAACATGGCGTCGGGTAGACCGTCCATATCCTTGATGCCGCCCAGACTGCGCTCGAGCTTGGTTAGCTCGCGCTGGAACAGCAAGCCTTCTTTCTTGATCAGTTTTTCAACCGAACCATCGGCCACCATCGCCCGCATATCATGCAGGCGCTTGATCGATTGCTTGACCGTTTTATAGTTGGTCAGCATGCCGCCGAGCCAGCGCTCATCCACAAACGGCGTCGCGCAACGCAGCGCTTCTTCGCGGATGATTTCGCGCGCCTGGCGTTTGGTGGCGACGAACAGCACGGTGCCGCGGTTGGCCGTCAACTGGCGCACGAATTTAATCGCCGCTTGATACATTTCAAGCGTTTTTTCGAGATTGACGATGTGTATCTTGTTGCGATGGCCGAAAATATACGGGGCCATCCGCGGGTTCCAGAAACGGGTTTGGTGCCCGAAATGGACGCCGCACTCCAGCATTTCACGCATGGTGACTGACATGATACTTCTCCTGTTTGGGTTGAGCCTCCATCCGCCAATATCCCCAAAATTCCTTAGGGACACCCAAATGCAAACCTGCGGGGCGGATGTGCGTATTTTTAACTCACCGGTTTGCCAATGACCACCACTGACAATCCCGGATTGAGCTAACCCGTTATTTTAGCACGAAAATTTGCCGCCCCTCAAGCAGTCATTCACTCGAAAGTTTATCTCCACGCCATTAATAGCGTTTAAAAACAGAAAGTTAGTCACTTCCATTTGGATTTTCTTCACTTATCTCCCGGCGCCAAATTCGATTCAGCGCATTCTGAAATACAATACCCGCCTTCGACTAGACTCATCTTGCGCTCGCACGAACACCGCATGCCCATCGAAATCAAAACCGCCGAAGACATCGAAAAGATGCGCATCGCGGGCAAACTCGCCGCCGAAGTGCTCGATTTCATCGCCCCCTTTGTAACCGCTGGCCGCACCACCAACGAAATCGACCAGCTGTGTCACGATTACATTGTGAACCAGCAAAAGACCATACCTGCGCCGCTTAACTATTGCCCGCCTGGCTATTCGCCATATCCGAAGTCGATCTGCACTTCCGTCAACCATGTCATCTGTCACGGCATTCCCGGCGAAAAAAAGCTGAAAAACGGCGACATCGTCAATATCGACATCACCGTGATTAAAGACGGCTACCACGGCGACACCAGCCGCATGTTTTACGTCGGGGCGCCGTCAATACAAGCCAGACGACTGTGCGAAATCACCTACCAATGCATGTGGCGCGGCATCCGCGCGGTGGCGCCCGGCGCGCGTCTGGGTGACGTGGGACATGCCATACAAAGTTATGCGGAAGGCAACGGCTTTAGCGTGGTGCGCGAGTTCTGCGGCCACGGCATCGGCAAAAAATTTCACGAAGAACCGCAGGTAGTGCATTACGGACGTCCCGGCACCGGCGTGCCGCTCAGCGCCGGCATGACGTTTACCGTGGAGCCGATGATTAACGCGGGCCGTGCCGACATCCGTGGCCTTGCCGATGGCTGGACCATAGTCACCAAAGATCACAGCCTTTCAGCACAATGGGAGCACACCGTGCTGGTCACCGATAGCGGTTTTGAAGTGCTCACCGTTTCACCCGGCATGCCCGCCGAACCCGCGGCGGCCTGACACCATGTCGGGCTCTGCGCCGGCTTTAGCCCAGACCTGCGCGCCGTCAGCCACGGAAAACTACCGGCAGCTGCTGGCAGCCGGTCGCGCCAGTCTGCGCGCGGCGTTCGAGGCCACACCCGCGGCAGCGGATCTGTTTCGCCAGCATTGCGCACTGATTGATGCGCTGTTGCGCCGCATCTGGCAAGCACACGAACTTCCCGCAGGACTGGCGTTGGTCGCTGTGGGCGGCTACGCGCGTGGACAACTTTTTCCGCACTCCGACATCGATCTGCTGATTTTGCTGGATGCCCCGGCAGACGACGCATTGCAGGAAAAACTGCAACGTCTGGTGGGCGCCTGGTGGGATGCCGGCCTCGACACCGGTCACAGCGTGCGCACGGTGGACGAATGCGTGGAAATCGCGCGGCAGGACATTACCGTGCAAACCAATATGCTGGAATCACGCTGGCTCGCGGGCGATCGCAAGCTCTACAAACAATTCGTCGAGGCCACCACGCGCGTGCTGGAGCCGCTGGCGTTCATGCAGGCCAAACGCCTGGAACAACGCCAGCGCCACACGCGCTTCGAGGAAACCAACCTCGAACCCAATGTCAAGGAGCGGGCCGGCGGGTTACGCGATCTGCACCATATTCTGTGGATCGCGCGCGCTTCGGGCTACGGCAAGAGCTGGCGTGATCTGGTGCGCCGCGGTGTCATTACCGAGAGCGAATCACGCGCTATTCAGCGGCACGAACGCTTTCTTCAACTGCTGCGCATTCGTTTGCATTATTTGGCGGGCCGCCGTGAAGACCGCCTGATCTTCGATCTGCAGTCCGCGCTGGCGCAGCAATTTGGCCTGACCAACCGTGCGCACCGTCTCGCCAGCGAGCAATTAATGCAGCGTTATTATCAAAGCGCCAAAGCGGTCTCGCAAATCGACAACATCGTGCAGCAAAATCTGCGCTCACGTCTCACCGGTGCGCGCAATATCAAACTGCTGGCCCTCACCGAACAAACCGCTGAACGTTTCGGATTACGCAACGAAGTGCTCGCCATACGTCGCGATGATGTTTACGAAAAACATCCCGAAGCCATACTCGAGACTTTTCTGCTGCTACAAAAACACCCTGAAATCAAAGGCATAGGCGCCAACACCTTGCGTGCGTTGTGGCGTGCCGGCAAGCTCATTGGTCCCGCTTACCGGCACGAACTGCGCCATCGCGCACAGTTTCTCGAAATCCTGCGCAGCCCCACGCGGGTGGTGCGCGAACTGCGCCGCATGAACCAGCTCGGCATCCTCGGCAGCTACCTGCCTGCATTCGGCAGGATCGTCGGGCAGATGCAACACGATCTGTATCACGTCTACACCGTGGATGAACACATTCTGCGTGTGATTCGCAATCTGCGCCGCTTCGCAGTGCCCGAACTCGCGTATGAATTCCCGCTGTGCAGCCGCCTGCTCTCCGAATTCGACAAACCCGAGGTGCTGTATCTCGCCGGACTGTTTCACGACATCGCCAAAGGCCGCGGCGGCGATCACTCCTTTCTCGGCAAGGCGGATGCGGCGCGCTTTTGTAAAGCGCATGGCTTGTCCGCCGCTGACTGCGCGCTGGTGGTATGGCTGGTAGAACAGCACCTGATGATGTCGAGCACCGCGCAGAAGCAGGACTTGTCCGATCCCGAAGTCATTCAGGCCTTCGCGGCCAAGGTGGTCACGCAACGGAAACTGATCGCGCTCTATCTGCTGACCGTCGCCGACATCCGCGGCACCAGTCCCAAAGTCTGGAATGCCTGGAAAGGCAAGCTGCTCGAAGACCTGTTTTTGATTGCGCAGCGCCGGCTCGCCGGCAACGCGCCCACCATCGAAAACAGCCAGCGCGCGCGGCAGGACGAAGCGCGCGCCACATTACGGCTTTACGCCATCGACGATGCCGCCATCGACAGCTTCTGGCGCAAATTCGACACCGCTTATTTTCTGCGTCACGACGCGCAGGAAATCGCCTGGCACACGCGCACGCTCTACTATCGCGCGCAGTCTCCGATTCCAGTAATCAAAGCGCGGCCGTCGCGCGCCGGCGAAGGGCTGCAAGTGATGGTTTATACCGCGGACCAGCACGAGCTGTTCGCGCGCATATGCGGATTTTTCGAGGGCATGCGCTACAATATTCACGAAGCACGCATTTACACCGCGCACTATGGCTATGCGCTCGACACTTTTCAGGTGCAGGATGCGGGCAGCGCCAGCGTCGACTACCGCGATCTTACCGCCTACATCGAACATGAGCTGGGCGAACGGCTGCGTCTCAAAGCACCATTGCCGGCGCTGACCACCGCGCGTCTCTCGCGCCAACTCCGGCATTTCCCCATATCACCCGAAGTCAACATTCAGAAAGACGAGCGCGGCGTCTATCACGTGCTGTCCATCATCGCTGGCGATCGGCCGGGATTGCTGTCACGCATTGCGCGCATATTTCTGGCTTATGGCATCAACCTGCACACCGCCAAAGTCAACACCCTCGGCGCGCGCGCCGAAGATACGTTTTTGATTACCGGCGACACGCTGAGCGACCCAAAACAAGTCGTGCGCATGCAAAACGAGTTGATCGAAACGCTTAAAGTTTAGTCGTCGGCAATTTCTTCGTCGGGGAAAAGCTGCGCAGTAAACCCGAAATTGCGCAGGTCGCGTATGCGCATCGGATACAGTATCCCGGCCAGGTGATCACATTCATGCTGCACCACGCGCGCATGAAAATCAGTCACGGTGCGGTCAATCTTCTTGCCTCTGTCATCAAAGCCCTGATAACGCAAATTGACGTGGCGCGGCACCAGGCCGCGCATGCCAGGCACCGACAGGCAGCCTTCCCAGCCCTCCTCGATCTCGTCGTCCAGCGGTGTCAGCTTCGGATTAATCAAAATAGTAAACGGCACCACCTCGGCATCCGGGTAGCGTGGGTTGGCTTCAACGCCAAATATGACTACCTGCAGATTCACCCCTATTTGCGGCGCGGCCAGCCCCGCGCCATTGAGCGATTTCATGGTGTCGCGCAGGTCGAGAATAAGCTCATTCAATTCGGCCGTACGGAATTTTTTGAGCGGGCGCGACGGCTCCAGCAGGCGCGGATCGCCCATGCGCAAGACCGGCTTAATCGCCATCGGCAGCCACTTCGCACAATAAGCGCACCACGCGCGCCATCGCTACGCGCGCCAGGGCCTCCGCGGCAGCCAGGTCTATCGTGTGCCCGCTCGCACCAGTGCCGGCGGCCGCGTTGACCACCAGCGCCAGTGTGGCATAAGGCAATTCCAACTCGCGTGCGAGCGCGGCTTCGGGCATTCCCGTCATTCCGACCATATGCGCGCCATCGCGCGCGAGGCGGCGAATCTCGGCCGCGGTTTCCAGCCGCGGCCCCTGGGTAGCCGCGTAGGTTCCTCCCGCGTGCAGTGGCTCGCCGCTACGCCCGGCCGCGCGCAACACACGCGCGCGCAGCACTTCATCGTAGGGGTGTGTGAAATCAATGTGCCTGACTGCGCCATCAGCGCCATCGAAAAAAGTCGCGTCCCGCCCCCAGGTGTAGTCGATGATCTGATCGGGCACGGCCAGCGTGCCCGGTGACCAGCCGGCGCCGATGCCGCCGACCGTTGCAACCGCAAGCACTGCTTTTACCTGCTGCGCGTGCAGCGCCCACAGATTAGCGCGGTAATTGATCCGGTGCGGCGGTAGCACATGGTTTTCGCCGTGCCGCGCTAAAAATACCACCTCGCGCTGATTCAAGCGCCCGAAAACCAGCGGCCCCGACGGCGCGCCGTACGGGGTATCGATTTCGACACGCCGCGTTACCTCGAGCGCCGCAAGCTTGCCCAGGCTGCTGCCACCGATGATTGCCAGCATGCTGCGCCGCTACCGTGCTGCCTTGGCAGATTGGCGTTTCCACGCGCCGCGAACAACGTAGTTGCGAAACTCCGCGCCGATTTCCACGTGCGCCAGTGCATAAGCAAGATTCGCTTTTACATAACCCAACTTGCTGCCGCAATCGTAACGCACGCCTTCGAAAGGATAGGCGTAAGCCGCTTCCACACTGATGAGACTGGAAATCGCATCGGTCAATTGCAACTCCCTGCCGGCCGCGGGACGCAGTGCCCGCAGATGATCGAAGATGCTGGGCAGAAGAATATAGCGGCCGACCACCCCCAAATTCGACGGTGCGTTTTCAGGCGCGGGTTTTTCAACGATCTGCGTAATTGCGGATAGTCTGGATGGGTTGCCTTTGACCTTGACGATGCCGTACTGGCGCGTCTGGTCATGCGGAACTTTCTCCACCGCGAGTATGGTGCGCCCGTGGTGGTTGAATTGCGTCACCATCTGCTTGAGCGCCGGCGTTTGCGCATCGATCAGATCATCGGCAAGCAACACGGCAAAAGGCTCATTACCCACCAGCGGCGCCGCGCACAACACCGCGTGCCCCAGCCCCAGCGGATTGACCTGCCGCACATAGCTGCACGACACATTCGCGGGAAGAATGTTTCTGACCATCTTGAGCAGCTGCCGCTTTTGGCGCTGCTCGAGCGCTACTTCCAGCTCTATCGCACGGTCAAAGTGATCCTCGATGGCGCGCTTGCCGCGCCCGGTGACAAATATCAATTCCGTTATGCCGGCGGCTATCGCCTCCTCGACTGCATACTGGATCAGCGGCTTGTCCACGATCGGCATCATCTCTTTGGGGCTGGCCTTGGTCGCAGGCAAAAACCGCGTGCCCAGACCGGCTACCGGAAACACCGCTTTTCTGACTTTCACGAAAATACTTTCCTGTAATTAATCACTTCAATCATTCAGTGCATAAACTGCCGGCAAATTGCGCCAGTAGCCATGCACATCCATGCCGAATCCGAACACATAGCGATTCGGTAAATCCACGCCGAAAAAATCCGCGCTAACCGGCGTGGCGCGACCGGTATGCTTGCGCGCGAACACTGCTATCAGCACCCGCGCCGCGCCCTGTGCAAGCAGTTTGTCACGCAGCGCAGTCAGGGTCACGCCCTGGTCAAGGATATCATCGAGCAGCAACACCGTGCGCCCCGCCACGGGTGTTGCCGGCAGGTGCCGAAAAATCAGTTCGCCGCCGCGCGTGGCATCGTGGTAGCGCGTCACGTCCAGCGTATCCAGTTCCAGCGGAAAATCCAGTTGCGGCAACAGTTGCCCCGCGAACACCAGCCCGCCTCGCATCACGCACAGCACCAGCGGATGCGCATCGCTTAAAGCGAGCTTGAGTTCGGCCGCGATGCGTGCCACAGCCGCCGTCACCGCTGCTGCCGAACACACTTGCTGCGCCGACTGCAGCATCGCCCGGGCTTGCTCAGGCGTAGGTTTCATGGTAAATTTATCAATAAAAACAGATAGTTATGATGATGCAAGTCAGCTGCTCAACAAATCAAGCAGAGCCTGTTCATCCAGCACGGCCACGCCCAGCTCGCGCGCTTTGACAAGCTTGCTGCCGGCTTCCACACCGGCGACCAGGTAGTGCGTTTTTTTGGAAACGCTGCCGGACATTTTTCCGCCTTTGGCTACTATCCGCGCTTTGGCCTCATCGCGCGTCAGCGTAGGCAGGGTTCCCGTCACCACAAAGGTTTTGCCGGCGACGCCGGGCGCAGGCTTTTCAGGCGCGGCGATGGGCGCGAAGCGGATGCCGGCGTTCACCAATTCAGCGATCACTACACGATTATGCTGCTCGGCAAAAAATGCCGCGACACTTTGCGCAACCACCGGCCCCACGTCGGACACCTGCTGCAGGCATTGTTCATCCGCCGCCATCAGCGCATCAAGATCGCGAAAATGCGCGGCCAGGTCGCGCGCCGTGCTCTCACCCACATTGCGAATCCCCAGCGCATAAATAAAGCGGGCCAGCGTGGTAAGGCGGCATTGCTCGAGCGCCTGCACCAGATTGGCAGCCGCTTTTTCGCCCATGCGCTCGAGCGCCGCGAGTGCGGGCACCGTGAGCTGAAATAAATCTGCCGCCGTACGCACACTGTTATTGTCAACCAGTTGATCGACGATTTTTTCGCCCAGACCGTCAACATTCAGCGCCCGGCGCGAGGCAAAATGCAACAGCGCCTGCTTGCGTTGGGCCGGGCAATACAAACCCGCCGTGCAGCGCGCCACCGCGCCATCTTCGTCACGCCGCACGGCAGAGCCGCACGATGGACAGTTCACCGGCATGACAAAGGCGCGCGCGTCCGCTGGCCGCCGCTCGAGCAGCACGCGCACCACCTCCGGTATCACATCACCTGCGCGCCGCACCACCACGTTGTCGCCGATGTGGATGTCTTTGCGCCGCACTTCATCTTCGTTGTGCAGTGTCGCGTTGGTGACGGTGACGCCGCCGACGAACACCGGCTGCAGACGTGCCACCGGCGTCATCGCACCGGTGCGGCCCACCTGCACTTCGATGTCCAGGACTTCGGTCATTTCCTCCTGCGCCGGATATTTGTGGGCGACCGCCCAACGCGGCTCGCGGCTGCGAAAGCCCAGTTGGCGTTGCAGCGCGAGGCTGTTGACCTTGTACACCACGCCGTCGATATCGAACGGCAACGCATTGCGGATAGTGCCAATGCGCTGGTGATAGGCAATCAGCCCCTCCGCACCCGCTACCACGGCACGGTCTTTGTTCACTGCAAAGCCCCATGCCGCAAAAGCGTCAAGCACCTCACTATGGCGCGCGGGCAATGACCAGCCCGCCGTATCACCGGTGCCATAGGCAAAAAATGACAAAGGCCGCTGTGCGGCGATGCTGGAATCGAGTTGCCGTATGCAGCCCGCGGCCGCATTGCGCGGATTTACAAACAGCTTGCCGCCGGCGGCACGCTGCGCGTCGTTGAGCGCTTCAAAATCCTTGCGCGTGAAGTAGATTTCGCCGCGCACGTCGACCACCTCGGGCACCGCCAGCGCATCCGCGCGCAGCCGCAACGGAATGACGCGTATGGTGCGCACATTGGCGGTCACATCTTCGCCGCTTTCACCGTCGCCACGCGTGGCTGCCTGCACCAGCACCCCGTGCTCGTAGCGCAGGCTGATCGCCAAGCCGTCGAATTTCAGCTCGGCGATGTATTCAACCGGCGGCGCGCTGTCTGGCAGCCCCAGTTCGCTGCGCACATACGCATCGAATTTCAGCGCACCGCTGTCTTCGATATCGGTTTCAGTGCGTATCGACAACATCGGCACGCGATGCGTCACCGGCGTCAATGCGTCGAGCACTTTGCCGCCAACGCGCTGTGTGAGAGAATCTGGGGTCAGCAGTTGCGGATAGTCCGCCTCCAGCGCCTGCAATTGGCGGAACAAGCGATCGTATTCGGCGTCCGTCACCTGCGGCGCATCGAGCACATAGTAACTATGATTGTGCGCTTCGAGTTGCTCACGCAGCGTCTGCGCACTTGCAACCGCCGCCGCCGGCGCCACCCTTGCCGCCGCTGCCACCATCAGGAAAACAGGCGCAGCGCGCGCGCGCTACCCGGCGCAATGCCGCGCGCGTTCATGGCCGCGTGGAGGTCCCTTAATTGCTGGCGAATTTTATCCATGCTCGCCGCGCTAAGTGTCGCGCGATTGTCATCCACCAGCCGGCCCTTGAGCGTCACCGCCAGACTGTGGCCCAGTTCAAACATACGTTGCAGCGCCCGCTCGGCATCAGCCACTCTCGGCACATCAAGCAAAATCGTGATGCCGCTGGTGCTCATGCCGCTGACGGTTTCGGGCAGAAACGGCGCCGCCTCCTGATTGGCGATCGTCAGCACGGTGTTTTCATCGGCGTCTTCGAGGTGGAACACGCCGTCGGGCTCGAGCTTGAACCCATCGCTTTCCACCAGCGCTCGCACGCGCGCGCCGCTGAACACCGCGTCCGTGGCGATCACATTTATGCCGATCGTCACATCGACATCAAGGCAAAATGCGTCCAGCGCCCGTGCATCGGCTAACACCTTGTCGCTGTCGGGGAAATCCACCATTGCCGAATAGCGTGTGGCCCAGGTATTTAACGCATCACTAAACGCGCCGAGTTGCACCGCGCTCAACGGCCCGCCGCGATTGACCCGTTGCAAGGCCAATTGCAAGTGCGAGTATTGTCCGGTGACAGCACGGTTGATTTCCTCCCAGCGCCCGCTGCTGATGTTGTAGCCCGCAGCACGCCACGAGCGTCCGCACGCCGCCACGCCCGACAACACCTCAGCCACCTGCGCCGCGGTGAGCGGCGTGTCGCTGCCCGCGGTGGCAACGGTGGCCACGCAATCGATGGTTTCGTCGATGTTGGCCACCACCGGTAGCGGCGTGCGCGGCCCAGCCGCCGGCGCGCTGCGCCCTCCCTCCAGTTGCGGCTCAATGCGCGATGCCGGGGGAAAATTGTCCGCGGTGCCCGCCGCAGTGTCCGCGCCTTCGCCCAGCAACACGTCCCGGCGCGGGGTGTCGAAGGCTGCACGCAAACGCTTATGCAAACGACGCTGCTGCAGGTGGTTGTACAGCAGCACGCCGGCAATCACCAGTGCGCCGATGCCCAACAGGCTGATTTGCAAATCGCTCATGGCGTGACCCTCGCGAGAATCACGCGGCCTCGGACAACTTCATCGCTTCCTCGATATCCACCGCCACCACGCGCGATACACCCGCTTCCTGCATGGTGATGCCGAGCAGCTGCTGGGCCATTTCCATGGTGATTTTGTTGTGGCTGATAAACAGAAACTGTGAGTGGTTCGCCATTTTTTTCACCAGATCGCAAAAGCGTTCGGTGTTGGTGTCATCCAGCGGCGCGTCCACCTCATCCAGCAGGCAAAACGGCGCGGGATTCAAACGAAATATCGCGAACACCAGCGCCAGCGCGGTCAGCGCTTTCTCGCCACCTGAGAGCAAATGGATCGAAGCGGTTTTCTTGCCCGGCGGCTGCGCGGTGACATGCACGCCGCAGTCGAGGATTTCCTCGCCGGTCAGCGTAAGTTTGGCCTGTCCGCCGCCAAACAAGGCGGGGAACATTTCGCCAAAATGCCGATTGACCTCATCAAATGTGGTTTGCAGCCGTTCGCGCGTGTCACGGTCGATGCGGCGTATCGCGTCTTCGAGCGTGGCCATGGCATCGGTCAGGTCGCGTGACTGCGCATCCAGGTAATCGCGGCGCTCGGTGGCAGCTGTCAATTCTTCGAGCGCGGCAAGATTAACCGCCCCCAGCGCACGAATTTCCTCGCCGAGGCGATTGATTTCCGCTTGCAAGGCATGCGAGCGCGTGCCTTTTTCGAGCAGCGCCGCCAACGCTGCTTCGTCGGCACCGGCGTCGAACAGTTGCTGTGCGTATTGCTCTTCGGTAATGCGCGCCTCCTGCTCCTTCAAGCGCACCTCGGCGATGCGCTCGCGCAGCGGCCCGAGTTTTTGCTCGCAGCTGATGCGCTCCTGCTCGACGCCGCGCAACTGCGTTTCCATGCCTTCCAGCACGTCACGAGCCTGCGCCAGCGCCTGTTCGCGCGTTACCCGTGTTTCGAGCATGCGCTGTAGTTGCATTTGCCACGGCGCTTCATCGTAACCTGACAAGTCCTGTGCTGACTCGCCAAGGCTCGTTTCGAGCGCCGAAATAGAGGCGCTTAAGCGCTCAATGGATAGCTCTATCTCATTGATTTTATTGATAACTGTTTTTCGTGCAAACTCAGCTTCCTGCTGCGCCTGACGCGCGCCTTCGAGTAACTGCCGTTGCGCATTGAGCGCGGCCTCCGCGCTGCGGTGGCTGGCGGCGGATTGCTCCACTTGTGCGGAAAATGCAGTGCATTCGGTTTGCAACTGCGCGACGGCGGCCTCGGCGTTATGGCGATTCACCGTCTCGGCCGCCGCCAGAGCCGCAATCTCCGCCAATTCGGTGGCGATTTGTTCGCCGCGTTGGGTGGCGCGCTGCGCCTGCTCCGAGGCGCGAACGGCTGCGACTTGCGCATCATGAAACGCACTCAGCGCCAGATTTACCGCCTGCCGTAATTCGACGCTTTCGCCGCGGCACTGATCAATCGCTGTCTGGGCTTCTGCCACGGTGGTTTTCAAACCGTCCGCTGCCGCCATCAGCGTCTGCAGATCAGCGCCCGCGTTTTCAATTTCTCGCTGTCGCGACAATACCCCATGCAACTCGCTGTCGGGCGCGTGAAAACTCACACTGTGGCGCGTAAACACATAACCATTCGCAGACACCAGGGTAGTGCCGGGTGGCAATTGCGCACGCTGCGCCATGCCTGCCGCGCTATCAGAAACGGTATACACGCCATGCAGCCACTCATTCACCACCGCCTGCAGACGCGCATCGCGGCAGATGACATAGTCTTTGAGCGGCTTGAGTTGCGCCCAACCTTGCATGTCTTGCGGGCTGGCCGCCGCAGCACCATCGTGCAAATCAATCACGGTCAATTTTCCCGGTGGCGCCTGGGTTAACCACGCCGCGGCACTATCCACAGGGTCGAGCGCGATTCCGTTCAAACGCTCGCGCAGCACGGCTTCCAGCGCATCTTCCCAACCCACGGCAATTTCAATACCCTGCCAGAATCGCGGCGATTTATCGAAATGGCATGCGGCAAGCCAGCCTTCCATAGCCGCGCCGTTCGCGCCTTTGGCGAGTTTGGCCTGCAACTGCGACAACGCTTCTATACGCGCTTGCACCGCAGCGACTTTTTGCACAGCAGTATCCAGGTCGGTCTGGCGCTCGCGCGCCGTCTGCTCCAATTGCGGAATGCGCTGTTCGCTGCGCTCAAGCCGCTCGCGCTGCTCGGCAAGCTGTTGCTCGCAGCGTTGTGTGTGCGCACTCAATTGCCCCAGCAAAACCGCTTCCACCACCGGCAGCGCATTGCGTTCGCCGCTCAAACGGTACTCGCGCTGCGCGAACTGTTCCAGCAAGCGTGCGGCGTGGCCGCTTTGGGTGTGCTCGACTTGCAGGCGCTGCTGCACCTGCGCCAGACTCTGCTGCGCCGCATCGCGCCGCTCATAACTGGCGCGATGCGCGGCCTCGGCCAACGGCAGCTTTTCGGCTTGCGCAGCCACTTCCGTCGCACTCACGCTCAGCCGCGTGTCCGCGTGCGCGCGCGCGTCGCGCGATTCGTCCAGCCCGCGCTGCGCGGACAACAGCTGCGTATGGTTTTCATCCCGCTGCGAACGCAGTGTGTCCATGTAATGTTCGATACGCGCGCGGTTTTCGCGCACATGGGTAATCTGCTGTTCCAGCCGCGCGACCTCGGCGTTGGACTCGTAGAGCGCGCCTTGACACGCATGCAACGCGTCTCCCGCCTGATAGTGTTCGCTGCGCAGTTGTTCAAGGCGTTTTTCGGCTTCGCGCAGGCGCGCTGTTTCTGCTTCGAGTTCGACCCCGGCGCGCTCGACTTCACGCGCATAACGAGCGCGTGCGGCCAGCGCTTCTTTTTTGCGCGTGAACCACAGCAAACTCTGCGAGGTGCCGAGCTCACCCTGCAGCTGGTGATACTGGCGCGCGACTTCGGCTTGCGCCTGCAGATGTTCGAGCTGCTTCACCAGCTCCTGACGAATGTCATCCACGCGCAGCAGATTTTCACGCGTGTCTTTCAAGCGGGCTTCCGTTTCACGCCGCCGCTCGCGGTATCTGGAAACACCCGCTGCTTCTTCGAGAAACACCCGCAACTCTTCGGGTTTGGCCTCGATCACACGTGAAATCATGCCCTGCTCAATGATCGCATACGCGCGCGCACCGAGGCCGGTACCCAGAAAAATATCAGCAATATCGCGCCGCCGCACAGGAATATTGTTGATGTAATACGCGGAATCGCCATCGCGCTCGAGCACACGCTTGACGGAAATTTCACCGTACGAGGACCACTGCCCCCCGGCTTTGCCCAGACTGTTGTCGAACAACAGTTCGACACTTGCGCGATTGACCGGCTTGCGTTCGCCGGAGCCGTTAAACAGAACGTCCTGCATGGTGGCGCCGCGCAAATGACGCGCTGAAGTTTCGCCGAGCACCCAGCGTACCGCGTCGATCACATTGGATTTACCGCAGCCGTTGGGGCCGACAATACCGACCAGTTGACCGGGCACTGGAATCTGTGTGGGGTCAACGAATGATTTGAAGCCTGCGAGATTGATATGAGTGAGGCGCAATTTCCAGCTTCGGCAAAGGTTATAATCGGCGTCAAATTCCAGCGCGCTATTCTAACCGATTCTCAGTGTACCTCCCTTGCGAATAATGCCCGTCAAGCCTTCAAAACCGCTCGAAACTTTTGTCAATCCGGCGCCGCGCCGCGGCTACCGGATTCACATGGAAATTCCTGAATTTACTTGTCTTTGTCCAAAAACCGGGCAGCCGGATTTCGCCACTTTGGTGCTGGATTATGTGCCCGATAAGCGCTGCGTCGAATTAAAAAGTCTGAAACTTTACGTGGGGGCGTTCCGCAACCAGGGCGCCTATCACGAAGCCGTAACCAATCAAATACTCGATGATTTAACCCTGGCGCTGCACCCGCGCTTCATGCGCCTGGCCGCGCATTTCTACGTGCGCGGCGGCATTTTCACCACCGTCGTCGCCGAGTACGCACAGCGTGGCTGGAACAACGCCAGGCTGCCCGGCTACGCGACAGCCCCGACACCGCCCAATACCCGCTGACCATGCACGCTGACAACGCTGGCGAGAAAACTATTCTCTCTATAATACAAGGACTTAAAGTGTCAACACTACAAACCATTATCGATGCAGCGTGGGATGACAGGGCGCGCATCTCACCCGCCAGCGCGAGCAAGGAATTGCGCGATGCCGTCAACGAAACTATCGATCAGCTCGATTGCGGCAGCTTGCGCGTCGCTGAAAAAATCGATGGCCAGTGGCACACCCACCAGTGGGCAAAAAAAGCGGTGTTGCTGTCGTTCCGACTACAGGATAACGCGGTTTTGCAAGACGGCTATTCTCAGTATTACGACAAAGTGCCGTCAAAATTCAGCGGCATGTCGGCGGCGGCGTTTCAGCAGGCGGGCTATCGCGTGGTGCCGCCCGCTGCCGCGCGCCGCGGTTCATTCATCGCAAAAAACGTGATTTTGATGCCTTCATTCGTCAACATTGGGGCCTACGTGGATGAAGGCACCATGGTGGATACCTGGGCGACGGTTGGTTCCTGCGCGCAAATCGGCAAAAACGTGCACCTGTCGGGCGGCGTGGGCATCGGCGGCGTGCTCGAGCCGCTGCAAGCCAATCCAACCATCATCGAGGACAACTGCTTTGTCGGCGCACGCTCCGAAATCGTTGAAGGCGTGGTGGTCGAAACCGGCGCGGTGATTTCGATGGGCGTATTCATTGGCCAGAGCACGAAAATCTATCATCGCGAAAGCGGCCAGGTGCTGTACGGGCGCGTGCCGGCGGGTTCTGTGGTGGTGCCAGGGTCACTGCCCTCGCCGCGCGGCGAATGCAATCTGTACTGTGCGGTAATCGTGAAACAGGTCGATGCCCAAACCCGCGCCAAGACCAGCATAAATGACCTGCTGCGCGCGGATTAGCGTACTATTGCATACGTCATACCTCGGGAGGAAAAATCATGTTTGTTACGCCGTTGTTCAAACTGATGGCCGACAAGCAGGCATCAGACCTGTTTTTTACCTGTGGCGCGCCGATACAAATCAAGATTAATGGTGTGGTGATGCCCATCAACGATCAGAGATTGACGCCTGATCAGGTACATGCCATCTGCTACGAATTGATGAATCCGCAGCAGACCAAGGAGTTCGACGAAATCCACGAAATGAATTTCGCGCGGCGCGGCGAGGCCGGTCCCGACGGCGAGGTAGGCAATTTTCGCATTAATATTTTTCAGCAACGCAACACCGTCGGCATGGTGATCCGCTACATCAAACCCGCCATACCCGAATTCGATACACTCGGACTGCCGGCGGTGCTGAAAGACGTGATCATGGAAAAGCTGGGGCTGATCCTGATTGTGGGATCAACTGGTTCCGGTAAATCCACCACCATGGCATCGATGATCGACTATCGCAATAGCACGCGCTCCGGACATATACTGACCATTGAAGACCCGGTGGAATTCGCGTTCAAGCACAAGAAATCCATCGTCAATCAGCGTGAAGTGCGGGTTGACACCCGATCCTATGAAGCCGCGCTGATCAGTGCCATGCGCGAAGCGCCCGACCTGCTGATGATCGGCGAGGTGCGTGACAAAGACACCCTGCAAAGCGCCCTGCTGTTCGCGCAAACCGGTCACCTGTGCATGACCACGCTGCACGCCAACAACAGCTACAACGCGCTAAACCGTATTGTCAACTTCTTTCCGCGCGACATGCGCGATGCGGTACTCGCCGACCTCTCCATCGGCGTGCGCTGTGTGATTTCGCAGCGTTTGGTGCGCACCGCGGACGATCGCCGTGTGCCGGCAGTGGAAGTGATGCTCAACACCAAGTTCATTCAGGAACTGATCGCCAAGGGCGACCTCGGCGCGATCAAGGAAGCGATGGAGCAGAGTATGGCGCCCGGATCGCAAACTTTTGAACAGGCCCTGTTCAAGCACTACAAGGCGGGAACCATTACGCTGGATGAAGCACTCGCCAATTCCGATTCGCCCACCAATCTGCGCTGGCTCATCGACAATGCGATGCCCGGCACGGATGATAAATCCAAGCCCGCGCCATCCGCTAGCGCCGCGCACGGCATGCCCAAGCCAGCGGACGACATTTCCAGCATCAAGCTCAATCTTGACGCATTGAATTAGCCCGCTCAGTCGGATGACTGGCGCGTGACTGGCGTGCGCTCCGCCGTGCCGGCCACCGTCGGCAGCCTGGTCAGTCGTGGCGTAGGGTTGTTCACGCAGGCGCGCCTTGCGTTCGGGCACGGCGTCACCAACGCGCGTGATGAAGCGATCTACCTCACGTTGCACACGCTGAAACTGCCGCTTGATCAGTTGCCGGTTGCACGCAAAGTGACTGCTGCAGACGCAGCGAGGGTGCTCGCGCTGTTCGAGCGGCGCATCCGCGAACGCAAGCCCGCAGCCTATCTTACGCAGGAAGCGTGGCTGGGCAGGCACCGTTTTTTTGTCGATGAGCGGGTTATCGTGCCGCGCTCGTATATCGCGGAACTGCTGTTCGACTATGATTTCCCCTATCTGCCTGCAGCCCGCAAGGTACGTCGCGCGCTCGACCTGTGCACCGGGTCGGGTTGCCTTGCGATAGTGCTTGCCAAACGTTATCGCGCAGCGCACGTGGATGCAACGGATGTAGCGCCTGGCGCACTGCAAGTCGCTGCCATCAACGTACGCAAACATCGCTTGCAGGGTAGAGTTACGTTATTGCTTTCAAACTACTTTTCCGCACTGAAAAAGCGCCGCTACGATCTCATCCTGAGCAACCCGCCATACGTGCGCAGCGCCGTCATGCGCACGCTGCCGCGCGAATACAAAAGCGAACCCGCGCTGGCGCTGGGCGCCGGCCGTGATGGCCTGGATGCGCTGCGCGTGATACTTGCCGAGGCCGCGCGCCATCTCAATCCCGCTGGCGTGCTGGTGGTGGAATGCGGTCACGCGCGCACGTTGGTGGAGCGCACCTGGCCGCGCTTGCCGTTCCTGTGGGCGGAAACTTCGGGCGGTGACGATTGCGTGTTCATTTTGACGCGCGAGGATTTACCAGCGCCACCAGCTGCTTGACTTCCCCCTGCGGCAACTCCTCGATTTGCCCGCGCTTCAGGCGGGGCGGCAATTGCAGCGGGCCAAAGCGCACGCGCATCAGCCGGCTGACGGTAAAGCCCACCGCCTCGAACATGCGCCGCACCATGCGATTGCGCCCCTCGCTCAAGGTTAATCGATACCAGTGATTTGAGCCTTCGCCGCCTTCGTCGATCAGCGTGTCGCAGCGCGCCGGACCGTCTTCCAGCGTGACGCCGTCCAGCAGCATGCTGCCTTGCGCATCGGATAATTTGCCAAACACGCGCACCGCGTACTCGCGCTCTACCGCAAAGCGCGGATGCATCATGCCGTTGGCCAACTCGCCCGAGGTGGTAAAGATCAACAAGCCGCTGGTGCTGACATCCAGCCGCCCTATCGACAGCCAGCGTGAACCGCGCAGACGCGGCAGGCGTGTGAACACCGTTTCACGGCCCTGCGGATCATCGCGGGTGACGATTTCGCCTTCGGGCTTGTGGTAGAGCAGCACGCGCGGCGTTTGCGCACTGTCTTCGACGCGCACGTCGCGGCCATCGGCCTGTATGCGGTCCAGCGGCGACACCCGGGCGCCGATGCCCGCCACCTTGCCGTTGACCGTGATGCGCCCGGCTTGAATCCAGGTCTCCATTGCACGGCGCGATCCCAATCCCGACTGCGCCAGTATTTTTTGCAGCTTTTGGCTTTGCGCCACAATCTCGGCCCCGCTGTCACGCCGGCCGCGCGGACCGCGCGGCCCGCGCACGTAAGGCTCGCCACGCGCATCCGTGGATGACGGCGCCGCATCGGGCGTCCGCGTCGCCGCCGCTTTTCGGCGCGGCGGCCGCTGCGGGCGCTGCGGGGATTTAGCGGACGGCACGGCGTTCAATCACGGCTTGCGCCAGGGTGCCGCTATCCACATGATCAAGCTCGCCCCCCACCGGAAGACCGCGCGCGATACGCGTAACGCGGATGCCCCGCGCAGCCAGCAACTCGCCGACATAGTGCGCAGTGGCCTCGCCCTCGGCAGTGAAGTTCGTCGCCAGCACCGCCTCGCTGACTATGCCATCGGTAGCGCGTTTCAACAGCCGATCGAGGTGTATCTCCCTGGGGCCTACGCCATCAAGGGGTGACAACACACCGGCCAGCACGAAATACAGTCCGCTATAACTCTGTGTCTGTTCGATCCGCAGCAAATCCGCGGGTGATTCCACCACACACAGCAGGCTGGCGTCGCGGCGCGTGGACGCGCACAAATCGCACAGCGTTTCCTCGGAAAACGAATTACATTTCTCGCAATGACGTATGCGCTCAAGCGCCGCGCGCAATGCGCCGGACAAGCGCGCTGCGCCCGCCTGATCACGTTGCAACAGGTGATATGCCATGCGTTGCGCCGATTTCGGCCCCACGCCCGGCAGGCAGCGCAAGGCTGTCATCAGTTCTTCGAGTGCGGATGGCGGCTTCATAGGTTATACCGCGCTTTCCTGGCGCTGCTCAAAACGGCATCTTGAAACCCGGCGGCAGCGGCATGCCCGCCGTGATGCCGGACATTTTTTCCTGGCGCGTCGATTCAACGCGCCGCACCGCATCGTTAATCGCGGCGGCGATCAGGTCTTCGAGCATATCTTTATCATCTTTCAGCAGGCTGTCGTCGATGGTCACACGGCGCGCGCCGTACTGGCAGGTCATGGTGACTTTGACCATGCCGGCGCCCGCCTGACCTTCAACTTCCATGGTCGCGAGCTGCGCCTGCATTTTTTGCATGTTGTCCTGCATCTGCTGCGCCTGTTTCATCAGCCCTGCAAGCTGGTTTTTCATCATGATGGTTTCCTCATGGATTCGGTTTGATCGAAGATTCTTTCACGCGCGCGCCGAAAGTATCGACCAATTCCCTGACGAACGGATCACCCTCAATCTCCCGCACCGCCTGCGCCTGGCGCTCCTGCTGCTCGCGGCTGGCGATGAACGCGGGTGAATTGATCGCGCCGTGCGCGACCTGGATGGTCACTTTGAACGCCGCGCCGTAGCGCTGCTGTAAAGCCGCTTTGAGCCGGCCCTGATGTGCGCCATCGAGCAGATGCTCCTGCGCCTTGGGCAGGCTCAAAACGATTTGCGTCGCCTCCAGCTGCGTCATCTCGCAGTGCTGCGCGAGTTGTTTGGTCATGCCGGTCACGCCCAACTGCTGCACCAGCTCGTCCCATGTCACGTTGATGCTGGCCGCCGCCGGCGCGGACACGTTAGTTTCCGCCGCAGCAGCAGGGCGGCCCGCTGCCGGTAACGGTGGCGCAGAAATCGCCGCTGCCGGTCGCGCCAGCGGCGAGCCGGCCGGCGCGAACGCCAGCATGCGCAACAAGGTCATGGTAAATCCGGCATATTCGTCCGGCGCCAGACCGATATCCTGGCGGCCCTGCATAACGATTTGATAATAAAGCTGAATTTCGTCCGCGCCGAATTGCGCTGAAAGCCCCAGTAGTGGCTCGCGATCAGGATCGTCATCAGCCACGGTGGCGGGAATTTTCTGCGCCAGCGCCAGGCGGTGCAGCAAGCTGCCCAAATCCAGCAACGCGGCTTCAAACGACAGGCTGCGCGCCGCCATGTCATCGGCCTTTTGCATCATCGCCGCGCCATCGCTGCGCGCCAGCGCTTCGAGCAGGGCAAACAGATGCTGCTGATCAACCGCTCCCAGCATAGCGCGGGTCGAGGCTTCATCAACTTTGCCGCCGCCGTGCGCAATCGCCTGATCCAGCAGTGACAGCGAGTCGCGCAGGCTGCCCTGCGCGGCACGCGCGATCAACGCCAGCGCTGGCAGCTCGAAGGCCACCTGCTCGGCCTCGAGCACGTACGCCAGCCGGCCAGCGATCTGCTCGCGCGGGATTTGTTTCAGATTGAACTGCAGGCATCGCGACAGCACTGTCACCGGAATTTTTTGCGGATCCGTGGTGGCGAGTATGAACTTGACGTGCGCCGGCGGCTCTTCCAGTGTTTTCAGCATGGCATTGAACGCAAAGCGCGACAGCATGTGCACTTCGTCGATGATGTAGACCTTGAAGCGTCCGCTCGACGGCGCATACAGCGCGTTTTCCAGAAGTTCGCGCATGTTGTCGACTTGCGTGTTGGATGCTGCATCCAGCTCAACCAGATCGACAAAGCGGCCGGCATCAATTTCGCTGCAAGCGCGGCAGGTGCCACAGGGCGTATCGGAGATGCCGGCTTCACAATTGAGCGCTTTGGCAATAATACGCGCCAGCGTGGTTTTGCCCACACCCCGTGTGCCGGTAAACAAATACGCGTGATGCAGCCGCTGCTGCTTCAAGGCATTGCCGAGCGCGCGGACAACATGCTCTTGTCCGACGAGTTCAGCAAAGGTTTTGGGACGCCACTTGCGGGCGAGTACTTGCGTCACGACAGTGCGGCAACCGGTAACACGGAAGCCGTATTGTACGCTGCTTCGCGCGTGCTGTTTACCCCGGTAAAAGCTTTGAATAAAGGGTGGCGAGCCTGACCCCCGGCACTTGCAGAGAATAGCTTTGGCTGCTTCCTTCCGGACCTGACCAGGTTCACTACCATGCAATGCGGGGAGGCCCGCCATGGGACTACAAGTATCTACGAATTAAGCTGTTTTTCCTAATGTCGTGACGATACACCGCAAAAATACCGGCGGCTGTTGCGTCGCGCATACAGGCGCGCCAGCCAGCCGCTGCAAGCGCTCAAGTAGCCGGCAATAGCTGGATCGGATCAACCGGTTTTCCCTGGCGGCGGATCTCAAAGTGCAATTTCACCTGATCCGCATCCGAACTGCCCATTTCTGCTATGCGCTGACCTTTGCCGACGGCTTGACCTTCCTTCACCAGCAAATTTTCGTTGTGTGCGTAAACGCTCAGGTAATTGCTGTTGTGACGGATCACCACCAGTTTGCCGAGGCCGCGTATACCCGTGCCGCTAAAAATCACCCGCCCGCCAGCACTCGCAGTCACCGGCTGACCCCGCTTGCCGGAGATGACGATGCCCTTGCTCGAACTGTCATTGAAGTTCGTGATGACTTTGCCTTGCGTAGGCCATGACCAATCCACTTCGCCGTCGGCGCGTGCCGTTTCGGGCTTGACCTCGGGCTTGACCTCAGTGGGGTCGGGCTTAGTGGGCGCCGCTGCTTTAGACATTTGCGCATACGCCTGATCACTGTAGGGCACGCGTAGGCCCAGTGGTTGGGTTTTAACATTGGCATCACTAGGCTGCGGCGGACTATCGATTGGGCGCGCCTCTACCGCGACTGGCGCCGGCGTATCCGGCGTGACCGCGGGTGAGGTTTGCAGCGCAGCGGCAACGCCATCAGGCGCCGTCACACGTAACTGCTGCCCGACGCGGATACTCGATGCGTCTTCAATGTTGTTCCACGCCGCCAAATCGCGCACGGCCACGCCATGGGTCTTGGCAATGCTGAACAAAGTGTCGCCCTGCTTGACGGTATAGATAGCGCCGTCGGCAGCGGCCAGCGGCTTGACCACCGCATCGGGCTTGGGTGCGGGCGCCTGAATGCCGGTCGGGGCGGCAACCACGCGCGGCTGCTGCTTGGTGGCAGGCGGTACCACGCGCTCTGACACCGGCGCCGGCTGCGTCGCGGCACAGCCTGCGAGCAAAACCAGGCTCAAGGCGGTCCCGGCAATCACCGCTTTTGAAAAATTATTCACGGCACTCGTTCCTGCACTGCGTTCAACCTGTTCCCGGCAGCAGCGGCACGAATTTAACCGCATCCATGCGCTTTTCGGTGTAACCCGCTGCGCTGCGTTCGATCACCCACAAATGCTGTTGTTCGCCCTTCGCCTTCGGAAAAATCATTCTACCACCCACCGCCAGTTGCTCCAGCAGCGCCTTCGGCACATGCGTCGACGCCGCCGTCATCACAATGACATCGAACGGCGCTTCGGTCGGCATGCCCGCATGCCCGTCACCATGACGCAGCCGCGCGTTCAACACGCGTGCATCACGCAGATGTTTTCGCGCGGTGGCCGTCAACTGCACCAGGCGTTCAATGGAGTGCACGATTTTAGCCACCCGCGCCAGCACCGCGCACTGGTAGCCGCAGCCGGTACCGATCTCCAACACCTTGTTCAGATCATTGCCGGCGCGCGCAAGTTCCGTCATCCGCGCCACCGTGTGCGGATTGGAAATCGTTTGCCCAAAACCGATGGGCAGCGAAATGTCCTCATACGCGCGGTGCGCCAGCGCCTCATCCACAAACAGATGCCGCGGCACCTCGCCCATCACCGACAACACGATTTCATCGCGTATACCCTGCTGGCGCAGGCGCTCGACCATGCGCATACGCGTGCGCTGCGAGGTCATGCCGATACCGGAATGGCTGACTTGCATTACGTCTGCAACCACAGGCCGACACGCGCCATCTGCGCCAGGCGCGTGAGATCGACCTGCAACGGTGTCACCGAAACCCGGCCCTGCGCCACCGCATTAAAATCAGTGCCCTCGCCCGCATCCTGCGCGCTGCCCGCGGCGCCCACCCAGTAAATGTCTTCGCCGCGTGGATTCATCGCCTTGACCACCGGTTCGGCCTTGTGGCGTTTGCCCAACCGGGTGACTTCAATGCCGCGCAACGCGTGCGGCGGCACATCGGGCACATTCACATTCAGCAGCATCGGCTCGCCCAGCGGCGCGCGCGCATAGCGCTCAACCAGGCCGCAGGCCACGCCTGCCGCCGTGGCGAAATTATCGCTGCCCGCAGCTACCAGGGAAATCGCGATCGACGGTATGCCCAGCAAAAAACCCTCAGTGGCGGCGGCGACGGTACCGGAGTAAATCGTATCGTCACCCATGTTGGCGCCGTGATTGATGCCTGACACTATCATGTCCGGCAACACATGCAGCAGCCCTGTCACCGCCAGATGCACGCAATCAGTGGGCGTGCCGTTGATGTAGTGGAATCCGTTAGCGGCTGTTTTCAGCGACAGCGGCCGATCCAGTGTCAGCGAGTTGCTGGCGCCGCTGCGATCCCGTTCGGGCGCGACCACGGTCACCGTACCCAGCGCAGACAAGGCCTGCGCCAGCGCCGCGATGCCCGGCGCGAAATAACCGTCGTCGTTACTCAGCAGTATACGCATGCAAAACCACGGTGAGCGGCGTGGCTGGATTTGGAAAACGATGGGCGGATTGATGCGTCATGAATCGCGCGGATTATAACATTTCCCTTCCCATTAACCTCCCCGCTCGGGCGGGGACTCGACGCTCCCGGCTTCGCCACCCTCGCTTCGCTCTCCCTCCGGGAGAAGGGCTGGGGAGAGCGCAGCGAGGGGGCCGAAGGCGGGAAGAGACGCCACGTGCATGGCCGCAATTCGTGACGCGCGCGCCGTGGCGTCTCCTCTGTTTTTGAACGGATATTCCGATAATGTTAGCATTGCAACAGCGTCCGGCGGCGGACCAAAATTCGGAGTTGTTTTTGTCATGAGCGGCCCCCTCAGCGGCGTGCGGATTATCGATTTAACCTCGGTCATACTCGGCCCCTACGCCACGCAAATCCTCGCCGACTACGGCGCCGATGTGATCAAGGTCGAAGCGCCCGAAGGTGACAACACCCGCTACGTCGCCGCCCAGCGCAACCCCGGCATGGGGGCGAACTTCCTGCACCTGAACCGCAACAAGCGCAGCATTGTGCTGAATCTGAAAAATCCACAGGGCCACGCCGCCTTGCTGCGTTTATTAAAAGCCGCGGACGTGCTGGCCTACAACGTGCGCCCGCAGGCGATGGCGCGGCTGAAACTCTCCTACCGGGACGTGTGCGCGGTAAACCCGCGCATCATCTACGCCGGTTCCACCGGCTTCCGCCAGAACGGCCCTTATGCTGCCAAAGCCGCTTACGACGATATTATCCAGGGCATGGTGGCCCTGCCATCGATGCTGGTGCAGGCAGGCGCCGATCAACCGCGCTTTGTGCCGTCAACAGTCACCGACCGTATTACCGGGCTTAACACGGTGCATGCGATCCTCGCCGCACTGTTTTACCGCGAGCGCAGCGGTGAAGGTCAGGCAATTGAAATCCCCATGTTCGAAGGGCTGACGCAATTCATACTCAGCGACCACATGGGCGGCCGCACCTTTGATCCGCCTATAGCCCCTATGGGTTACGCGCGCCTACTGACCCGGCATCGCAATCCTTATAAAACCCGCGACGGTTATTTGTGTTTACTGGTGTATAACGACAAGCAGTGGCGCAACTTCTTCAAGCTACTGGGCCGTGAACAGGAATTTGAAACTGACCAGCGTTTCAACACCCACACCAACCGCGCGCACCATTTCGACGAAATTTATGAGTGGGTGGCGCACCAGATTACAACACGCACCTCCGCCGAGTGGTTACAGGCGCTGACTGAAGCCGATATTCCCGTGATGCCGCTCAACTCGCTCGATGATCTGCTTGACGATCCGCACCACGCCGCGACCGGCTTTTTCAAAATGACGGATCATCCGAGCGAAGGACGTATTCGTGAAATGGATGTTCCGTCCACCTGGTCGAAATCGAAACCGGAATTGCGCCGCCACGCGCCGCGTTTGGGCGAGCACAGTGCCGAAGTGCTGCGTGAGGCAGGTTATAGTGATGCGCAGATCAATGATTTGCGTGCCGCAGGCGCAACGAATTCATAACTATCTGATTTATATGAACTTTTCATACACAGAAGAACAGCACGCCATGCGCTCGGCGATCGAAAAAATATGCGCAACTTTCGACGACGCCTACTGGCTCGCGAAAGATCGCGAAGGCGGCTTTCCCGCGGATTTTCACGCCGCGTTCGCGCGCGGCGGCTGGCTCGGCATTGCCATGCCACCAGAGTTCGGCGGCGCCGGACTCGGCATCACCGAAGCCGCGTTAATGATGCAGGCAGTGGCCGAATCCGGTGCAGGATTTTCCGGTGCCTCGGCGTTGCACATGAACATCTTTGGCCTGCACTCGATCGTGGTGTACGGCAATGAAGAACAAAAAAAACGCTTCCTGCCGCCGATGATCGCAGGCAAAGACAAAGCCTGCTTCGGTGTCACCGAGCCCAACACCGGGCTCAATACCGCAATGCTGAAAACAAAAGCCACGCGTGAAGGCGATCACTACCTCGTGTCAGGGCAGAAAACCTGGACCACCACCGCACAGGTCACCAACAAAATCCTGCTGCTGGCGCGCACCACGCCGATAGCCTCGGTTGAGAACAATGGCAAGCGCCCCATCGACGGCCTCACGCTTTTCTACACCGATATGGATCGCAAACATGTCGAAGTGCGCGAGATCGAAAAAATGGGCCGCAAGGCAGTGGATTCCAATCAGGTGTTCATTGACGGTCTCAAAGTGCCGGTGGCAGATCGTATCGGTGAAGAAGGCAAAGGATTTCGTTACCTCCTGCACAGCCTCAACCCCGAACGCATTCTGGTCGCCGCGGAAGCCATAGGCCTTGGTAAAGTCGCATTAAAGCGCGCAGCTGCTTACGCCAAAGAACGCATCGTGTTCGACCGCCCCATCGGCCAGAATCAGGCGATCCAGCACCCGCTCGCCGAACGCTGGATGGAACTTGAAGCCGCGGAACTCATGACCTACAAGGCCGCCTGGCTCTACGACCAGCAACAACCCTGCGGCGCCGAAGCCAATGCCGCCAAATATCTGGCCGGTGAGGCAGGCTTTCGCTCGTGCGAAACCGCAATGCTGACACATGGTGGCATGGGCTACGCCAAGGAGTTTCACATCGAACGTTACTTCAGAGAGGCGATGATCCCGCGGCTGGCGCCGGTAAGCTCGCAGATGATTCTGTGTTTTATTGCGGAGAAGGTGTTGGGGTTGCCGAGGTCTTATTGAATTCGCGATCATGCGTCAGTGAAGGAATCATCCCTCTCACCTTCGCCACCCGCGCCAAATCAATCTCTGCATAAGTAATCCCCGGCGCCTCACCGCCATCCGCCACCACCTCACCCCAGGGATTTACCACCAGCGAGTGCCCGAAGGTCTGCCGGTTGCCCGCGTGATCGCCGCACATCGCCGGCGCGACGATGTAGCAACCGTTTTCAACTGCGCGCGCTTGCAGCAGCACCTGCCAGTGCGCCTTTCCGGTTTGACGCTGAAATGACGATGGCACGGTAATGATCTGCGCACCTGCCTGCGCGAGCGTGCGAAACAGAGCGGGAAACCGCAGGTCGTAGCAAATCGTCATGCCAAATTTTCCCCACGGCGTTTCCGCTACCACGGCCTTGTCTCCGGGGCGGTACGCCGATGACTCGCGTATCGCCTTGCCGTCGGGCAAGGTGATATCGAACATGTGAATCTTGTCGTAAGTGGCGACGACTTCACCGCCGTCGTTAATCAGAAACGAACGGTTAGCCATGCGCTCTTCTTGCGTGCGCAGCGTGAGCGAGCCGAGCAACAGCCAGATGCCCAGTTCTTTCGCGAGCGCACGCAGTTCGACCAGCGGCGCGCCACCATCTGCAGGCAGCGCCTGTTCGCGCATCACGCGACCGCTGCCGTCCATCATCAGTGTGTATTCGGGCGTGAAAACGAATTTCGCGCCGTTGGCGGCGGCCGCGCACACCATGCTAGTTGCTGCAGTGAGATTCGCTGCCAGGTCGTTGCCGGTGTTGGCCTGCAGACAGGCTAGTTTTAATGTGGTCATGTCCACTATTTTGCACGAGTTCGGGGATTGCCGTAAGGCTTGCAACGTGGAATCATCCGGGTTCCGAAAATTCCCAACCCCTATTCGCCACAGAGGTCACAGAAACACAGAGAGAAATTTACGGGTAACGTGAAGTAGTGGTTTTCTCCGTGATCTCTGTGATCTCTGTGTCCTCTGTGGCAAAAATGTTTTTCAAGGAGAACGTAGTGTTAAAGATAGGCGTATTGCTGGGCGACGATATAGGACTTGAAGTGGTACCTGAAGCGGTCAAGTGCATGCAAGCTGCAGCCGCCAAAACCGGCATGCAGGCCGAATGGATCGACCTGCCTATCGGCAAGCGCGGGCATGAACTGCATGGCGATGCTTCGCCGAAAATCACGCTCGAAACTTTGAAATCCTGCGACGGTTGGATTTGCGGCCCCATCGGCCACAACGCTTATCCGCGCAACGACCCGACGTGGGTAATGCCGGCGCTGCGCAAAAAATTTGAGCTTTTCGCCAACATCAAGCCGGTGAAGTCCTATCTCAACTTGCCGTCAATCCACAAAGACGTGGATATCGTGTTCCTGCGCGAAACCACCGAAGGCATGATGTCTTCGAGCCTGGTGGTCGCAGGCGCGGGCGAGTTTCGCCCTAATGATGATATTTCAATCGGCTTTCGCGTGGTCACGCGCAAGGGCGCCAGCCGCGTGGCGCGCGAGGCGTTTGAGATCGCACGCACGCGCAAGAAGAAAATCGTCACCTCTGTACACAAAGAACCGGTGTATCGCTTGGTGTGCGGCATGTTCGCAGAGGAATGCCGCAAGCTGCAGCCCGAGTATCCCGACGTGACGCTGAACGAGGTATTGGTGGACGGCTTCGCGATGAAGCTGGTGATGAAGCCCCAGCAGTTTGACGTGGTGGTCACCACCAATCAGTTCGGCGACATCCTCACCGACGAAGGCGCGGGACTCGTCGGCGGACTCGGCCTCGCACCAGGTCTGGTGGCCGGGGAAAAACAAGCGATGGCGCAGGCAACACACGGCTCTGCACCCGACATCGCTGGCAAAAATATCGCCAACCCTTACGCCATGATTATGTCGGGCAAAATGCTGCTCGAATGGCTCGGACGCAAACGCGGCGATGCCAAGGCCACCGCTGCTGCAAAAATTCTGGATGACGCAGTGGAACGCGTGATTGCCGAAGCCAAACACCTGACGGGCGATCTCGGCGGCAAGGCCAGCACCACCGAAATGGCTGATGCGATCGTCGCAGCGATGAGATGAAGCGCAATAAAAACAACCGCTTGCTGCTATTTCAGCGGCCTATGGTGCGTAGAATCAGGTTTTCCGCGCTCATTTCGACGTGTCCGCTTTTTGCCGCTCTTGTGTAGTCACTGCGCTTCGTAGAACCGAATCAAATTACGCCCGGCCGCTTTTGCCTGATACATTGCCTTATCAGCACAATCGAGAATGTTTTTGTGACTGGTTTCATGATTGATAAACATCACCACGCCTATGCTCGCGGTACACTGATATTTAATAGCGGTCGCCGCGCCATTCTCCCGTTGCAATTGCAGTTCATACGGCTCGGCCACAATGGCGTGGACTTTTTCCGCCACTATGCGGGACTGTACGATAGACCTCGCTCTATGCTTATCCAGTTCACACACCACCAGCACAAATTCATCGCCGCCAAAACGCGCGGCCGTATCCATCTCACGCAGGCAACTGCTGATGCGGCGACCCAACTCCCGCAGCAGCAAATCGCCCGCTGCGTGGTCATAGGTATCGTTGATCAGTTTAAAATTGTCCAAATCAAGAAGCATCAGTGCGCCAAAGCGGTCACTGCGTTTGCTCGCCGCCATGGCTTGGTCCAGGCGATCGCTGAGCAGACGGCGATTGGGAAGCTGCGTCAATGTTTCATAAAACGCAAGCTCAAGGATTTCCTGCTCTCTTTCCATACGCTTGGTAATGTCGCGCGACACCACCGTCACACGCAGGGGGTGGCCCTGGCTGTCTCTGATCAGGGCGCCGCAAGATTCCATGTAACTGATACTACCGTCCGCCAGCACAAAGCGAAAATTCAGGCGATGACTGCGGCCAGACGCCCGTACCTCGCGAGCATACATCTGCAGGGGGATTTAATGCTGATCTGATGGCGTCAGGGCGTGGTATGATTTTTGCGCGATTCGTTAGCAGCGCGGCATGCCGCCGCAGGCGTCGCCACACAAAGTGTGTCTGTCACATCGCGTTACTACGTATTAATCCGAGGAGAAATGCTTGTCCAGGTTCCGGCTTCCCGCGCTGGCTGCAGCGTTAACACTAAGCAGCAGCGGCGTTATCGCGCAATACCCTGCGACCGGTTCTGGACAGGCTTTTCCCGTTCGCCCGATGCGCGTGGTGGTGCCTTTCCCCGCCGGCGGCAATGTCGATACCTATATCCGCCAGCTGGTGCGGCACATGGAAATTTCGATGGGACAGCCTCTGGTGATTGACAATCGCGGCGGCGCCAATGGCATCGTCGGTTGCGACATCGTGGCCAAAGCAACACCCGACGGCTACACCATTCTTGCGACATCGATTGCATTCGCAGTGAATCCGGCGATGTATAAAAAATTGCCGTATGACTCCGAAAAGGACTTCACCCCCATCACCAACTACGCCAATGGCCTCGGATACATACTGGCCGCGCATCCCTCGGTGCCCGCCACCAATGTCAGGGAATTGATAGCACTCGCCAAGAAACAGCCCTTGCGCTACGGCACGGCGGGCATCGGCAACGGCCAGCATCTCGCAGGCGTGCTGTTCTCGCAAAAAGCGGGCATCGAGATGTTGCATGTGCCGTATAAGGGCGGTGGTCCGGTGCTGACGGCGGTGCTGGGCGGCGAAGTGCATCTGAATTTTCCCGGCGCCAGCGTAGCGGTGCCGCATGTCAAATCCGGCAAACTGCGCGGACTCGGCTTCACCGGGGACAAGCGTATTTCATCGCTGCCCGAGGTGCCGACCATCGCGGAAAGCGGTCTGCCGGGTTTTAATTTCGACACCGGCTGGCACGCCCTATTCGCGCCGCCGAGGATGCCGGCAACTCTGGTCAACCGCTTTCACGCTGAAGTGCGCAAGGCGTTTGAGAACGCGCAACTACGCGAGATTTTCTCCAGCACCGGTTACGAGCCGGCCGCCGTCGCGCCTGCAGAATTTAACAAATTATTTCGTGCTGACCTCAAAAAATACGCTGCAATTGTGCGCGCAGCCAGGATCGAAGCGCAATAAAATAGCCTGGACATGCGCCTCAAGCGCCCGCGCGGCAATCCTGTTGCGCCAGCGCGTGCTGCAGTTCGTCCGCTTGTTGCCGGTGATTGCGAATCTGCGCCTGGCTGATCAAGCGTGTCAAATGGTTATTGGTGCGCGCGAGCGACTGCAATAATTCCTGATTGATCGCCTGCTGGAATTTCAGTGCGCCGCGCGCCACACCCTCGTAATAACCCTTGAATGCGGCGCGTGGAATTTCCAGCAGCGTCGCATGCTCACGTGCAGTCGCCGACATGCTGTGGCATTGTCCTTCAATCAGCGCCAATATCCCGCACAGCCGCCCCGGCCCGAGTATGCCGATGCGCCGGTATATGCCATCTTGTTCGCGGCTGATTTCAAGCGCCCCCCGCACCACCACATAACAGGCGCTGCTGGACGCTCCCGCCTCAAACAGCAACGCGCCGCGCGGCAAATCAAACACCTGTGCCGCATCCAGCAATTCCTCGATTTCTTCCCCGCTGAAATTGCGCAGTGCCGGCAGCGTGCCGAGAAACACGCGAAAATCAAAAGCGCACGCCAGCCGTTGGTAGCCGCTGGCCGCGGCGGCGGGCGCGAGCTGTTGCGGCGCGCTTAACGCGAGTATCCTGGCATTCAATGCGCGCAGGCGCTGGCACAACGCCAGTGTGATGCGATGATTGATTGCCAGCACCGCGCGATTGCCCTGCGCGATCAGCATGCGAAAAGCATCGCGTTCCATACACCAGCAGGCGCTGGGTTCACAGGCCACCACGTCCGCAGATCGCACGCCGCTATCAAGCAGCGCCATCTCACCCAGCACACTGCCCGCCCCCAGTTCGGCGATCACCGTTGCGCCGCCGCCCGGCAGCGCGTTGACCACTTGCGCACGCCCGTATTCCATGAACAATGCACTGTCGGCGGGCTGGCCTTGCCGCAGCATCGTCGCGCCTGACACGTACTCCAGCCGCCGCGCGGCGCGCAGCACATAGCGCAAATCGTCGGCGTCAAGACCGGCGAAAAGCGGCACGCTTTGCAAAAATTGTGCGATGCCGATCATGACGTTTTCTGCGTAATCACGTATTTATTTTTAATCATAACATTATGTTTTTATTATGTTTTATTCAATTAATCGACTCTGACCCCTTGTACAGCCAACCCCGTTACGACGTCAACGGGCGGCGGCGGCTTGGCGGGTGATGATCGACCGGGTTGTGCTTTTCTTTGCCAAGTGCCTGATTATTAGCATATTCTCGCTCCCCCGGGAGATCATGTGGCCAAAATCGCGGTGTTTAATCAGAAGGGTGGGGTGGGGAAAAACACCACCACGCTTAATCTGGCGGCGTTGCTTGCCCGGCGCGGCACGGACCCGCTGGTCATAGATCTCGATCCTCAGGCGCATCTTACCAACGTCTGCGGCATGGCGGTGCATGCATCCGCACGCAGTCTTTATGGATTCTATTCCGAAGGGGCGTCATTGAGCGGGCTGATCCGGTTTGTGGACACGGATTGGAAATTGATTCCTTCGCACCTCGATCTGTCCCGTGTGGACACCGGATTCGGCAAGGGGCCGTCCGCGTTGAACCGCCTTAACGCCGGCATCCTCAGGGAAAATCTCAACACCGACCGGCCAATCCTGATGGATGCGTGCCCGATGCTGGGCGTGCTGGCCCTGAACAGTATCTTCGCCGCCGATCGGGTGCTGATTCCGATCTCGGCCGATTACCTTGCGGTGCAGGGCGCTGAGCAGATGGACCGCACCCTGCGCGCACTCGAGCGCATGTTGAAGACACGCCTGGTGCGCCGCTACGTCATCACGCGTTTCGATGGGCGGCGCAAGATGTCGTGGGAGATTGAGCGGCTTTTGCGCGACCGCTACGGCGCTGACGTGTGCGAGTCGCGCATCGCCGAAAATGTGAGCATCGCGGAAAGCCCATCCCGCGGCTGTGACATTTTCAAGCACGCGCCGGCCAGCCGTGGCGCGCACGACTACGAGGCGCTCCTCGACGAGCTGGTGCACAGCGGTTTTATGCAGTAGCAGTCAGCGGCAAGTCCTGCGCTGAGCGCTATCGATCCGGCTGCTGGTTGATCAAGGCGATCACGTCATCGAGGTCCAGTCCCTCTTTTTTCATCGCCGGCACGGCTTCGCGGCACTCGATGATTTCGCACTGGCGATAGACTTGGCGCATCTTGCTCTCGGCTTAATCCCGGTCACGCGCCTGCACCCGGAGGTTTTCCACCACCATGCCGCGCCGCGTGCGGATCTTGAAGCCCTACTTATTCATCGGGGCGGTATCCCGTTTCGCAGTGCTCGAAATTCTGCACCAGGTAGTCGGCGCACAAACCCATACTCCTGATCTCCTCAAGGGCCAGCGGGCGCACGATGCTGCCGGGCGAGCTGTGTCTGGAGGGACATCGGTAGCATCATTCTACAGCAGTAATTCAGTCACCTGCGCCCACCCCGCTAGCTACGGCTACGCATTTCGCACCCACCAAGCCTACCCCCGGGCGTATGATACATTCTGAATGTAACAATGACATTAAACCGCCATGGCGAACGAGTCCTCCACCAAACCCACGATACTGGTCGTAGACGACACCGCGGATATCCGTGAACTGATCACGTCGGTGCTGCAGGACATTTACACCGTTCGTCCTGCATTCGATGGCCGCTCGGCGTTAAAGCGCGCACTGGAACGACCCGCCCCCGACCTGGTGCTGCTCGACGTGGAGATGCCGGGCGCCAGCGGCTACGACGTATGCCGTGCACTCAAAATCACCGCCGCCACCGCGGAAATTCCGGTGATTTTTCTGACCTCCAAGGATGACCCGGCCGATGTGGTCAGGGGCTTTCAGGTTGGCGCCGCCGACTTCATCATCAAACCGATCAACGCCGAAGTTCTGCGCGCGCGCGTGCGCAACCATCTTGAATTGTCCTATCGCCGCCGCGAGCAGGAGTCGCTGGTGCGCGAACGCACTGCCGAACTCGAAACCGCGCGCGTGCAACTGGTACGGCGTCTCGCGCGCACCATGGAGTATCACGAAAGTACTGCGGTGGGAAACCGCGTGGTGCGTCTGGGCCACTATGCGCGCCTGATAGCCCAGGCCGCGGGGGCAAAACCTGCACTCTACGATTTGATGATGAAAGCAGCGCCGCTGCACGACATCGGCAAGCTCGGGGTAGCGGCACAAGTACTGCACAAGAACAGCAACCTGACCGCTTCCGAATGGGAGCAGATGAAAAAACACGCCGAGATCGGCGCTGAAATCATCGGCGTGCATGATGACCCGCTGCTGGCGCTCGCGCACACTCTTGCCCTCACCCATCACGAGCGCTGGGACGGCAACGGCTATCCCAAGGGTCTCAAGGGTGAAGAAATTCCGTGGCCGGGACGGGTAATGGCTCTGGTGGATACCTTCGAGGCATTAACGGTAACGCGCTTTCACCAGGAGCCGCTGCCTATTGATGGCGCCGCAACGCTGATCATACGCGCCTCCGGCACGCAATTTGATCCGAAAATCGTCGAAGCCTTCAAACAGGTAGTGCCGGAAATGCGTGGCATACGCGACACTTACGCCGATCAGTTGGGCGATCTGGTAGACCTCGATTTTGCCTCTGCCACCACCCCGCCCAAACGCGCCGCGGCGTCGACCGAAGCCGCCAATAATGATCGTGGGGGCATGGAGAAGCTGCAAAAAGCCACTGCGGAAGAAGAACGAGCATTAAAACTCGCGCGGCAACGCAATCAAGCCGAGTTGGACGCCGTTCGTTCCGCCAGTGAGAAACAGTTGGCCGAAGATGCCTTCAAACGCACCGCCGAAGCGCGTGCCGCCGCCGACCTGGCGCTGACGCAAGCTGCCGCGCAGCGCAAGCAAGCCGAAGAAGCCCTGCGCGACGCGGCGCTAATGCGTGCTGAAGCCGAAGTCGAGGCAGCCAAGGCGGCCGAGGCACGCGCGGTGATGGAAAACGAAGCTAAAAAAGCCATCGCAGCCAAAGCGCACGCCGAGACCGAGGCGACCGCCGCTGCGCAACAGCGTGCCGAGGCTGAGCACCATCTCGCGCAGGCGGCAACTGAGCGGCAGCAGGCTGAGCAAGCTTTGCACGCCGAGACGCAAAAGCGCATCGATAACGAAGCGCACCTGCTGGCCGCCGCGCAAGAACGCGAGCGCATGGAGACGGCCGCAATCGAAGCTGCTGAAGAACGCACGCGTATTGAACAGGAGGCCGCACACCTGTCGCAGCAGCGGGCCAAAACAGAACAGGATGCGCTGCAGCTTGCGCAGGCACGCGCTGCCGCGGAAGCCGAGGCGGTGCGCGCGGCCGAGGAACGCGAAGCAAGCGAGCGCGAAGCCATGCAGGCAGCTGAGGAACGCGCCGATAACGAAGCGCGCCTGCTGGCCGCCGCGCAAGAACGCGAACGCATGGAGACGGCCGCGATCAAAGCCGCTGAAGAACGCACGCGTATTGAACAGGAGGCCGCACAGCTGTCCCAGCAGCGGGCCAAAACAGAACAGGATGCGCTGCAGCTTGCGCAGGTACGCGCTGCCGCGGAAGCCGAGGCGGTGCGCGCGGCCGAGGAACGCGAAGCACGCGAGCGCGAAGCCACGCAGGCAGCCGAGGAGCGCGCCGCCGCCGAGCACGCCGCCGCCGAGCAGGCCACTGCGCGCGCAGTGGCGGACGCCGCCGCGAGCGCTGCTGCCGAGGCGCGCCTGGCCGCAGAGCAGGAAGCCGCCGCAAAATCAGCAGCATTAATGGAAGCCGAGACTCAAGCCACGCAGGCCGCGCAAGCACGGCAGGCGGCGGAGAACGCACTGGCGGCCGCAGCCATCGACAATAAAAACGCCGATGCCGCGCTGCAGGCACAAGCCAGCGCGCGCGCCGAAGCCGAAACCGCCGCGCTCGAGGCCGCAAAGCAAAAGCAAGCCGAAGAAAATGCTGCGAAGCAGGCCGCCGAGCAACGCTTTCAAGCCGAATCCGGCGCAGCACAACTGGCGGCGGAACACGAAGCCGCCGAACTGCAAGCAAAGCTCGCCGCCGAGGAGCGTGGCAGGGAAGAAGCCGCCGCCACCGAAGCCGCGCATCAGGCCAAAGACGCCAAGGACCGCGCCTATACCGAAGCGCAGGCGCGTCTCAGGGCAGAAGAAGCATTGTCACTGGCGATGGCAGATCGCCAGTCCGCGGAAATCGCGCTGCAAGGTGAGCCGCGCGATCTGTCGCTTGCTGTCCAATCACCTCTGTCACGCACGCGCCGCGTGCTCGCGGCGGCCACCTTGATTGCGGTGGTGGGCGCTGGCGCGTTTCATGCCGCCTCAAATGCGCCCACGCCTGTCGCCGCAGCGCCGGCGCCATCGGCCTTAGCATCGGCGCCGCCGGTTAATCTGGGCGCATCGCCTCCCGTGGCCCTGCAATATGACGGCAACTGGCAGGCCGCAACCCTAAAACCGCGACTACCCTGATCGCGCAAATTCCATATAGGTATCTGTTTTAAATACTTTTTTAGTACGACAAATATCGCACCACGGCGATCCCCAGCAGCGTCATCGCCAGCGAACCCGCAAGATGCGCGCTAATCAATCCCAGCGCCCAGGCATATTGCTCGCGCTGCAATAACGCCACCGTCTCGGCGGAAAACGTCGAGAACGTAGTCAACCCGCCGAGCAGGCCGGTGATCACAAAAAGCCGGATTTCCGGCGCAAGCACCGGGTGCAGCGTAAACAATTCCACCGCCACACCAATCAGAAAACCGCCCACAAGATTCGCTGCCAGCGTTCCCATAGGCAGATTGGGCACCACCGCATTCAGACCCAGACTCAATGCCCAGCGCAACCACGCGCCGATTGCCGCGCCCACACCGACTGCAACGAAACCTGCCACATTCATAAGCGGTCTATCCTTTTGTCTGCCAGCGTTCAGCCGCCACCGCATCGACGGCGCGCGCATCCACCCAGCGCGCACCGCTGCCGGTTTGTTCTTTTTTCCAGAACGGCGCGCGGGTTTTCAGATAATCCATGATGAACTCGCACGCGGCAAAAGCATCACCGCGATGCGCGCTGGTTACCACCACCAGCACGATCTGATCCAGCGGCATCAAGGCGCCAATGCGATGGATCACCAGTGCATCCATCACCTGCCAGCGTGCGCACGCTTGCGTGACAATGTCCGCAACGGACTTCTCCGTCATGCCGGGATAGTGTTCGAGCGTCATCCCGCTGACACTGTCGCCTTCGTTTAAATCGCGCACCACGCCGATGAAGCTCGCAATGGCCCCAATCCGCGGATTACCTTTGCGCAGCGCTGCGATCTCCCGGCTAACATCGAAATCTTCGGTCTGCACGCGAACCGTCACCTCAGCCTCCAGTCACCGGTGGAAAAAACGCCACTTCATCGTCGTCTTTCACTGGCGTATCGGCAGCGGCAATATGCTGATTCACGGCCGTACGAAACGCGCGCCCCGCCGCCAGTTCATGCGCCCACACCCCGCCACGCGCCGCCAATGCCGCACGCACGCCCTCGAGTGCTACGACACCCGCGGGCAGCGCCATTTTTTCGGACGCCATGCCGAAGGCTTCACGCAGCCGCGCAAAATAGCGCACAGTAATCATGGCGATATTATGCAACCGCGCGCAGCCGAAACCAAGCGGCGCTCATATTGCAAACCCCAAATGTTTGAGCATGAACTCGGCAATATGCGGCGGCTGATTCAGATCCAGTTGCGGCAGCGCAGTATTCAGGCGCGCATCGCTGGCCACAGCCACGATGTTGCTATCGTGCGGGTGCAACAACGGCTCGCCCACCCCTGCGCGATAAACCTCGATTTTCGGAATCGGATCGTGCTTGAAACCTTCCACCAGCACCAAATCACAGGGCGACAGATGCGTGAGCTGCGCATGCAAATCCGGCTCGGCCGCCCCGCGCAACTCATGCATCAACACCCAGCGCCGCGATGACGTCACCAGCACCTCGGTACAGCCGGCGTGACGATGGCGATAGGAATCCTTGCCCGGCGTATCCACCTCAAAGGTGTGATGTGCGTGCTTGATCAACGACACCTTGAGGCTGCGTGCGGTCAACAACGGAATCAGTTTCTCGATTAACGTCGTCTTGCCGCTGCCGGAGTAACCGGCAAATCCAAAAATTTTCATGTTTAACATCGACTGTCTCTGCAATTGTGCATGTTACACGAGGTTGCCGTGTGTTATTGTTAAACGCTATGGAGAATCAAACAATCCTGCTGCTGTGCGGGCTTTTTTTCGTGGTGGCAGCGCTCTACACCACCGTCGGCCACGCCGGCGCGTCGGGCTACCTCGCTACGATGGCGCTGATCGGGATGACCCCCGACAGCATGCGCCCTACCGCGCTGGTGCTCAATATTTTGGTGGCGGCGTTGACCGTCTACCGATTTCGCAAGGCGCGATTTTTTGCGTGGGACGGCTTGTGGCCATTCTTGCTCGGCTCAGTACCACTGGCAGCGCTCGGCGGTATGCAGTCCCTATCGAAAGGCACTTATTACACCGCGGTCGGCAGCGTTCTGCTATTCGCAGCCGCCTATGTCACGTGGCGCGCCTGCACCTCGCCGCGCACCATCGAGGAGCACGTGATTAAGGTAAAAAAAATTCCAGCCGTATTCATGGGGGCAGGTATCGGCTTCATCTCCGGCCTGACTGGCACCGGCGGCGGTATCTTTCTCAGCCCACTGCTGCTGATACTCGCCTGGGCCGGTCCGAAAACCACCGCGGGAATCTCGGCGCCGTTTATTATGGTGAATTCCATCGTCGCGCTGGCGGCGGGTTGGCATATCACCAAGGCATTACCGCCAGAATTGCCGTGGCTCGCCATCAGTGCCGTAGGTGGCGCACTGCTCGGCACCTGGGCTGGCCTGCAATGGTTAAAACAAAAAGCGCTGTTAATCACGCTGGCGGTAGTGATGACGCTGGCGGCGGCAAAGCTCTTGCTTACGGCTTAGGGCCTGCGTCAGGCGGCAGGAATCCTGAAACGCTGATCGTCATCTGCGGCCATTTGCTCAGCCAGATGTATCTCCCACGACAGATACTCGCGCATCGCCTGTTCAACTTTTTCGCCCTGCTCCCGCGCTCTAAGGCGTGCGTCGTCCGGCAATGTCGCCATCCGGGTTGCTCCCGCCTCCAGTGGAAAGCCCGCTGCACGCCAGGCAGCCGTTCCGCCCGCCAATGCAAGGACTGGCGGCGCACCCTTTTTCATCAGGTCAGCGGCAGCCAGCCGCGCAAGAACCCCGTCGGACGATGTGAATATCACCGTATCCGACGGCGGCAGTTGCGGCAATATCTGGCCGAGCTGCGCCCTCCGGCGTACGCACATCGAACAGGTACAGCGTACGGGTTTCCGATTTGCTATACCACAGAGCCAGGGTGGCAGCGTCGATGCTCGCGATACCAAACCGTTACGCTACCCGCTCGGCCGCCGCTCGCGCCGCTACGCGGCTGCGCGCTGAAACCGCAGGCGGCCTGGCGCTCGAACCGCTGAGCACCTGAAAGCCTGAGAGGTGCCAGGCCTGCGTGCCATTCTTCAGCGAAACAACTTTATTCGGCACGCCGACATTGATCAGCGACTGCGCACCGATCATGCTGCGTGTGCGGCCGCCACAGTTCACCACCACCATCGTTTCAGGTGACGGTACCAGATCGGCAAACCGATACACCAGTTCCGCACCGGGCACGCTGATCGCGGTCGGAATGCTGTTGCTGTGGAATTCCTCGTAGGAGCGGCTATCCAACAGCGCGATATCGGCCTTGCTGTCTATCGTTCGAACAGACCCGCTCATGCCGGCTAGCGCTTGGCGCGCGGCATACTCAGGCCGCGCCGGGCAACCTGATCGCGCATCACCTGCACGCTGCCGTGGTTGATCCCGGACTGGAAAGCACCCATCAGGTTGTGCGCGAATAGCCCGTTCCTGATCGCGCGCGGCGAACCGTTCAGCAACTGGCCATAAGGCCCAAGCATCTGTGTGATGGCCTCGGTGGTCCTTACGCCATGCTCCGGCGCCCACACCTTTTCGGCTGAGCCTTCGTAGGTAAACTTGCCGCCACGCTCGACAATTGACATGCTGCGCATGGTCATCAGCCGGCACACTTGCGCCTCGGTCCACAGCTCCGCCACCTTGTCGCGGATGGCCGCGTCATTCGCCGGACAGTACTCTCCCAGTTCACGGCTGCTCTTGATCCAGTTGACGATATCCTCGTCGCGCCGCACCGATATCAGGTAACGCGCGGCGCCGACCCGGTCGAGATTCAGGCCCATCGAGCCGACGCGCCAGCCTTTATTCTCTTCACCCAGCAGCGCTGATTTGTGCACCCGCACGTTGTCGTAGAACGTTTCATTGGTCCGTGCATGACCATAAGTGGTGGTCTGCGGCGCGCGCGGCTCGTTCTGGATGCTCCACAACGGGCGTATGGTGATGCCGGGGGTGTCCATCGGCACCAGCAGGATCGAAATTCCCTCGTGCTTGGGCGCGTCCTTGTTGGTCCTCACCATGATGTAGATGTGCGTGGCGGATTCCGCGTTGGAGGTGTAGATCTTCTGCCCGTTGATGACGTAGTAGTCGCCGTCGCGCACTGCGCGGCATTGCAGCGAGGCAAGGTCGGCGCCGCCACGCGGCTCGGTGAAGCCTTGCGCAAACATGATTTCCCCGGTGATCAGCTTGGGGATGAAATAGCGCTTTTGTTCCTCCGTGCCGGCTGCCATGATCGCCGGTGCGCCACTTCCGCCGAGCGATACGGAGATGTTGACCCGATACAACTCTTCTTCGACGATGTACTGCGAGATGCGGTCACCACCCTGGCCGCCGTACTCTTTCGGGTAGCTGATGCCCACCCAGCCGCGGTCGGCAATTTTCTGGAAGAACGCGCTCACATGCGGCGTACGGCAGGCGGTGCGGTGGAAAGGACGGCCTTCGTTGTGTTCCTCCATCTCCGCGTAGACCTCGGGGGTGAATTCCCTGACGATGAAGTCGCGCACCTGTTGCCGCAGCATCTCCTGCGCCGGCGTGTATGCAAAGTCCATATTCAGCCCTCCCTGATGTGGTCCGCGTGCAGTTTCCTACGGCACGCGGCGAGACTCGGATGCACCGCTTTCAGAAACCGCGTGTCTTGTTGATCTGCCCTTCCAGCGGTTCGGCAGCGCGGTAGTGCGCAATATTGCGGCAGAAGCGGTCGAGATTGCGGCTGATGCGAAACTGGCTCGCTCCCGCGGTGTGCGGTGTCATGACGATGTTAAGCGTTGACCACAGCGGATGATCCGGCGGCAATGGCTCCTGCGGCGCCACGTCGAGGCCCGCCCCGGCGATCTGGCCATTTTTTACGGCCGCGATCAGCGCATTGCTATCCATCAGCTCGCCGCGCGTGACATTGACGAAAAGGGCCGAGGCTTTCATCAGTCCGAACGCACGGGCATCGAAGATGTTGCGCGTGTCTCGCGTCAGCGGCAGGCCGGAGGTGACGACATCCGCAGTGCTTAACAATTCATCCAGCCGCTCGCGGCCCCACACCACCGGCACTTCGGCCGATGGCGGAACGGGATCGCAGTCGACAGCAATGCAGCGCATGCCAAAGGCGTGCGCGCGGCGGGCGATCTGGCGGCCGGTGCCGCCAAACCCTACGATGCCCATGGTGCGGCCTTCGAGCTCGAATTCCTCGGCACGATACGCCACCCGGTTTTTCCATGAGTTCGGCGCGTCCTGCACGGCGCGCGCGAGGCGGCGCGTGAGCGACAGCAACAGCGCGAAGGTATGGTCCGCCAGATGCGTACCCACCAGACCCTTGTCGCCCGAGAGCATCACTTCGCTCTGGACCATCTCGGGAAAAAGATAGGAATCCGCACCCGAGGTAATGGCGTGCACCCAGCACAGCTTACGCGCGCGGGCGAACATGGCGGGCGTGATCATGCCCAGCACGATCTCGACATCCTCCATGGCGTCGATGGCCTCTGCCGCGGACTTTGCCACGGTGATGCGAACTGCGGGGCCCGCGGCTTCACGAATACACGCGAGCAGCGCATCGTCCACCGTGGGCATGGTGACACCGGGAATGATCAGAATATTCATGTTCCCAACGATAGCACAAGTAGTGCTGGCGCGTCACTGGACCACCAGCTGAGATACAGGGTAAAGAACTGAACCGCGCGCATCCAGGGCGGACAGCAGCAGGTTCTGCCGCAGGCCACCCCTCATTTAACGCGAAGGCCTGCGCGCGTGATCAATTCGGAAAAAGTTTCGAGGTCGGTACGCAGGATCTTGTCCAGTTCCTCCGGTGTAGTCGGTGACAGAAGATAGTCGAAATTTTTCAGGCGTTCTTTGACATCGGGCAGCTCGAAAATACGCCGCACCTCTTTGCTGAGCTGGTTCACGATGTGACGCGGCGTTGCGGCCGGCGCCAGCATGACGTGCGAGCCTTCCCGCTTATAACCCGGCAGTATCTCGGCCAGAGCAGGCACCTCCGGTAACAACGGTGAACGTATGGGCGTGACCACCGCCAACGCGACTAACTTCCCGTCCTGGATGTGCGGCAACGCGGTAAGCAGGCCGGTGATGACATAGTGGACACGCCCCGCCACCACCTCGAGCATGGCGTCCGATGAACCCTTGAACCCGACATGCACGGCTTTAATGCCGGCGGCAAGCCTGAAGCGCTCGCCGCTCAGGTGCGTCGAACTGCCGGCGCCGCCGGAACTGAAGAATATCTTGCCCGGCCGCGCCCGGCCATATTCAATAAAGTCCTTGACCGACTTGACGCCGAGCGCCGGCGGCACCACCAGCGTACTCGTCGAATATCCGATCTGGGTAACGCCGGTGAAATCCCTCAGCGCATCATAAGGAAGGTTGTTGGGATGCAGCGCAGCGCTGATGATGAAACCAGCGGAACTCACCAGCAGCGTGTGACCGTCGGGGTTGGCCTTGGCGACGATCGCGGTGCCGATCGCGCCACCCGCCCCGGTGCGGTTTTCGATCACCACTGGCTGCCCCCAGTTTTCGCTCATCTTGTGCGCGATGACGCGCGCCATGGTATCGGTACCGCCCCCCGGTGAGAATGGCACGACAAAGCGAATCGGCTTACTCGGGAATTTCTGCTGTGCCCGTGCGGCGCCCGGCATTGCCAGCAGGACTGCGGCTACCGGGAGCAAGAAAACACGTAGCGGAAAATTCATGCCAACAGGCCTGCTTCCATCGCCTTGATCTGGAGGGCCAGGTGTTTTGAGTAGATACGGCATTGCGCGAGACTGCCGGCCATGAACCAAAGGCCCGGTTGCGCCGTACGCTTCCACATATTTGCCATTTCACCTTCGGGCCCGAAGCCCCAGATTTCTCCGACGCGCTCCGCAACTGCATCGCCGAGCAAGTTTCGCACCAATTCCTGCTGGGTGTGATAACCGGTGGCTAATACCAGCAAATCGGCTTTCTGAATCGTGCCGTCCCTGAGTCGCGCGCCTTCCCCGACAAAGCGCTCGATCTGATCGAATTGCAGCAGCCCGATATCACCTTTGATGATGAGTCCGGAACAACCCACGTCCAGGTAGTAGCCGCCGCCGCGCCGGCGATACTTCATCTGATGGCCGGTTTTGTCCTCGCCAAGGTCGTATTTGAAACCGCGCGCGATGAGCGCGGCGATCATCTCCTTGTCCAGTTGAACCATGCGCTCGACCGCGAGCTGATAGCCGCGCACGATCAACGGATAGGTTGCCGCGGTCGCGATGAGGTCAGTATCCTCCAGGCTGTGACCTTCGTCATACAGCGCATAGTTAAGCTTCGCGCTCGGGTCAACGCTCACCACGGTGGTCGAGCCGCGCTGAATAATGGTGGTGTCTACGCCATGACTGTGCAGGTCCTGGGCCACGTCGTGACCGCTGTTGCCGGTGCCCAGCACCAAAGCTTTCTTGCCACGCCAGTCGGCGCCGGTGGTGAAACTATGCGAGTGAATCACCGCGCCCGCGAAATCATCGAGGCCCGGCAGTGTGGGCGTACGCGGAATGCCGCTGACGCCGTTGGCGAAAATAACGTGACGCGGGTGCAGGGTGCGCTCGCTGCCATCGGCCCTGCGCACAAGCGCCGTCCAGCGCCCGCTGGCTTCATCATAGCTGCCGCCGGTAAATTCCGCACCGGTCCAGAAATTGATCTGCAGCGCCCACGCGTAAGACTCGAACCAGTTGGCGAGCATATCCTTGGGAATGTACTTCGGCCAGGTCGGCGGGAACGGCATATAGGGCAGATGGTTCACCTGAATCTGGTTATGCAGCGCCAGCGAGTGGTAGCGCTTGCGCCAGTTGTCGCCGATACGCTCATATTTGTCGACTACCAGGGTATCGACATCCAGTTGCCCGAGCCGGGCTGCAATAGACAATCCCGCCTGACCACCGCCGACCACCAGCACGACAGGATCAAGATCCAGATACGCTTGGCTCTTGGTGCGCTGATCCAGCCAGTTGTCGCCGCCAAAATCGCGCGAGTACGGCTCCCCTTTCGGGCGCAGTCCACCGGTCTTTTCCTCGAAGCCCTTCAATGCATCGAGTGAAGTCAGCAATACCCAGGCTTGCGAGGGGCGGTCCGCCAATAGCCTGACGACACCGTTGCCGTAGCCTACCGCGGTTTCGAAATCAAAGATCGCTTCGATGACATCGATACCGTGCCTGCGAATACGGCGTGGCGGGGTACTGTTTTTTGCGATCACAAAGCCGCGTGCCTGAGTTACGGTCTGTGCCTTGACCATGGCCGTCGCGATCTGATCCACGCCGATGTGAGGGGTAAGATTCCAGGTGAACGCCAGCAGATCACGCCAGTGGCTATCGGGCGCAAAAAGGGCCGCGATTGCCGCCCGCCTCCCATCACGCAGCGCCGTCTCCAGGCTTGCCAGCCATTGCCGCACCAGGGACGCCTCGTTTTCAACGGCGCTGTTGGCCAAAACTGTAGCATCGGCGTAGTTCATGTGTATTCTCTGTTATGGATGTTGAAAGCAGATCCGGGGTATGGAAACATCAAACAATATACTTCACCAAACGGCAATCTATCCTGCGGACGGCGAACCGTCAATCGCATAAAGCTTCGCCTGGCATCGCGTCCGAAACGCCTGCCACGCGCAGTATTCCACTGCGTCTGCTATGCGGACATTGAGACTTGCGAAGTCACGCCGCGAGCGCCAGCGCGCCCTCCGGCAGCACTTTCGCATCATGCAGCGCCTGCCGGATGCGCGCGATCTCGCCGTCTCCGATCTTGACCAGCGGCGGTCGCACTGCTGCGCACGGAATACGGCCCAGCAGCACCAGCGCCTCCTTCATGCGGTTGTGCATATCGACAAACGGATCGGCATAAAACGCCTGTGCGATCGGATAGATGCGCTCGTTGATCTGCCGCGCGCGTTTCATGTCGTCCGCCTTGACCGCCTCAAACAACGCGCTCTGCAGGTCGGCGATAACGCTGCCGGAGCCGGACAGCAATCCATTGCAGCCGAGCACCAGCGAGCTGTAGAGCCACGCACTGTGCGTCGACAGCACGTTCACGGGGCGCGGCAGCGATTGCAACACCCTGATCTGGCGCTCATGCTGCATCACGCTGTTGCACCAGTCCTTGATCGCGCGTATCGACGGTACTGCGCTGATCAGTTTTAGCAGTGTATCGACCGGGTAGCCGAGCCCGCTGACCAGCGGATACTGAAAGCAGATGAGCGGCAGGTCCGAGGCGTCGGCGATCGCACTGAAGTGCGCGATGACCATTTCCGGCTTGGACATCGAACCGAGCGCGAGCAGTCCCGGCGGAAACACCAGCAGGCAGGACGCGCCGCCGCGCTGCGCCATGCGCGCGATACGCGCGGCCTCGCGACTGCCGTCAGCGTAAATGCCGTGCACCAGCGGCATACGGCTTCCAACTTCATCCATGGTCGTTGCAAGCACCCGCTCCTGCTCGCCGAACGTGCAGGAGGCCACTTCCGAGGCATGGGAATTGATAGCGATAGCCGACAGTCCCGCTACCGCTGTCACATCGCGTAGATGTTTGCGGAACGATTTCTCATCGATACTGAGATTCGGGTGAAATGGCAGCAAACAGGCTGGAATGACGCCCTTGGGTTCATAACGCGCGATGTTTGTCATGGCACTCCAATCGATTTGAGCCGGGCGTGCGCCCGAGCGGCGCGCGCCTTGAGGCCGTCATGATAAGTGCTGAGATCGGTGCCGGGCAGATTCAATACTTTGCAACCGAGCTGATAGTACTCCTCGATCTGCGCTTCCGTTTCCGCCGAGCCGCGGGCGAGTTTGCCGTGCTTGTTGCAGGCATCGGCTATTTGGCGCACCACGGCTTTGAAGCGCGGGTGATCAAGCTGCAAATGGATGCCCAGCTTGGCGCTTAAATCGGAATGCCCGTAGGCAATCATATCGATGCCCTCGACTGCAGCAATCTCGTCCACGTTGGCCAGACCTTCAAGCGACTCTATCGATGGGCAGATGATTACGTTGTCGTTTGCCCACGGACTGTATTCGGTGTGGAAATTAGCACCATAACCTTTGTAAGCCGTATGAGAACCCATTTGCGAAATACCGCGGTTGCCGATCGGCGGATACTTGGCTTCCTGCACAATGGCGCGCGCTTCATCGGCGTTGTCAACACCCGATATCTGTATGCCCATGATGCCCTGATCCAGAAGGGCCGGAATCAGATGAATGAAGGCTTTGTGGATGCGCGCTACCGGTGACACGTTGGTGGCTGCGAACCACCCGGCGAGATTGGCAATGGTTTCCAGATCGAACGCGCCGTGCTCCATGTCGATCATGCAATAATCGAAACCGGAAGATTCGATAATCCACGGCACTCCGCGTGTTGCAAACTCCTTGATCCCGGTGCCCAGCGCGGCCCGCCCCTCGCGCACGGCCCTGCGTATGCTGTTCTCTTTCACCTGTCACCTCCGTTAAAGTGTTGTCGCAACTTTAATGCGGTTCGCCGAATACGTCTACGTTCAATTGCGCATTTCGTGAAACATGGCTGGTGGACGAGAGACCGTATCGTGATTTTGAACGGTAATCTACGCAGACCTCACCCTACCGGATTCAAGTCAATAAAGCGTTTGACGCCATAGCGGCAGCGCATTAGGCTTTACCGCATCATGTTAGTACGACGAACTCAATCAGTAATTGCGATAACACTGCTGAATTGTTTTAAGGCGATGGCTGCGCGTGCGAGGCTGGCGCACTTGACCTTAAGATCATGACCTTCTATCGAGTGCTGAGCGCGAGCAACCCCAATCCCACCGTCAACCTGCCCGCGGCCTGGCAGGGCAATCAGGCCGGCATGTCGGGGCAGTCCGAGGTGTCATCCGAGGTGCCAGGTCTTGACTATTGCCTGCCACCAGCCCATTCATAGCCGCTAAAATAAAAAGAAATTCCTATCTGTGCCCGCTGACGCGGGCGTAGTTGTCTGTGGTCGCCCGCGCTCGTTCAGAGGCCGATCAGTTACACCGCCCGCGCGGCATGGACGATGGGAATCCCCTGATAATGACCGCCCAAGCTGTGCAGATGCTTATCGCCGGAGACGATCAAATCCGCCTGATCGGCCAGGGCGCAGGCAACGACATGATCGTCATCGGCATCGTGCTCAATCATGCGCGGCACCGCCAGCGGCGCGACCATAAAGGCTAAGCGCCGCAAATCCGCGACCGTGCCTTGTGCTGACGAACTCACTTGGATCAAGCGTGCCGCGAACTTCTCACGCGACAACACATCAAGCAACTCCGCCAGCAGCGTAGCGCTGCTGCAAAGCTCGAAGCTGTGCGCCCTGACGCCATCGAGCAGACGCCGTGGCGGCCTACCTGCCGAAATCACCCCGGACACCAGAATATTCGTATCCAGCACCACCCGCACGATCAGGTGCGCCGCGCTAAGCGACCCTGACGTGCCGCTTGAATCTCCGCCTCGATCTCCTCATCCGATACCGGCGGCAGGCCCAAGGCATCGAGCCTGGCCAGCGTTTCGCCCAGACGCGCG
>CAMBCF010000005.1 GCA_945864585.1 Bordetella parapertussis
CTTGCTGAAAAGCTTGCAAATGGCGCTACGAAAGCCATCAAGTGGACAAAAACGAGCATGAATATTCCGTTGCGCCAATTGGCTCATTCGATGTTGGATGCCTCGCTTGCCTATGAAGCAATGACCAACATCGGCGCCGACCATCAAGAGGCCGTGACGGCTTTCCAGGAAAAGCGCAAACCTCGTTTCACCGGTCGATAGCCGACTTCTGAATCCCATCGCCACCGCGGCGCAATCACCCTCAAAGAATTCCCCATGCGTAAAGCCCTCGATCATCTGCGCGTTCTCGACATGAGCCGCGTTCTTGCCGGCCCCTTTCTGGCCCAAAATCTGGCCGACTTCGGTGCTGACGTAATCAAGGTTGAGCGGCCGCACCATGGTGACGAGTCACGTACGTTTCCTCCCTATTTGAAGGATTCCGCCGGCAAGGACACTGAGGACTCCGCCTACTTCATGTCGATTAATCGAGGCAAGCGCTCGATCACTATCGATATTTCCAAGCCGCGTGGACAGGCGCTTATCAAAGCCCTCGCCGCACGTTCAGACGTGCTCGTAGAAAACTATAAGGTAGGCGACTTGAAGCGCTATGGATTGGACTATGAAGCCATCCGCAGCGTGAACCCGCGTATTGTCTATTGCTCGATTACGGGCTTCGGGCAAACAGGGCCTTACCGCAATCGTCCCGGTTATGACTACATATTTCAGGCGATGAGCGGATTGATGAGCCTTACGGGTGGCCCCGATGAATTGCCTGGAGGGGGGCCGGCCAAAGTCGGACTCGCCATCTGCGACGTGATCACGGGCATTTACTCGAGCTTTGCAGTCATGACTGCGCTCGCTGAACGCGAGCGGTCTGGAGAGGGCCAGCATATCGATATGTCTCTGCTCGACACTACGATTGCCACTATTTCTCACATTAATATGAACTACCTCATCGGCGGCATCATTCCCAGACGGATGGGAACCGGCCACCCGAGCATCGTTCCCTACCAACTGTTCCAGGCCAAAGACGGCCCTATGGTGGTGGCGGTAGGCAACGATGGACAGTTCGGCAAGCTTTGCGCGCAATTAGGACATCCGGAGCTTGCGCAAGATCAACGATTCCTTACCAATCCGCTGCGGGTTAGGCATCGCGACGCCCTGATACCCCAACTCGAGGCAGCCTTTGTGCAGAAAACCGCAAGTGAGTGGATTGAGAGCCTCACGCAGCTCGGCGTCCCTTGCGGCCCGCTCAACAATATCCAGCAGGTGTTTGACGATCCCCAGGTGAAGTCTCGCGGCGTGCAGGTACAGATACCCCATCCACGGGCGGGTTCTGTTCCCGCGCTGGCCAATCCCGCGCGCCTGTCGGAAACGCCCCCCGAATATAACCGCCCAGCCCCACTCCTGGGAGAACATACCCGTGAAATTTTGAGCAGTGTCCTTGGGCTGTCTGAGGCAGAAATCAGTCAACTCGCAGATGAAGAGGTAATCTGATGCGCAATACGAGACACGGAATATTTGGCATCTTGCTGATGGCAACGCTGCCAAGTGTTGCTACAGCACAGGCCTACCCCCACAAACCCATTCGATTCGTTGTTCCTTTCGGGGTAGGTGGACCGGGCGACACCATCGGGCGCATGATCGGCCGGCAGTTGACAGAAAGCCTCGGCAAAGCGGTGGTCATCGACAATCGCAGTGGCGCAACGACTATCATTGGCACCGAACTCGCCGCGAAATCACCGCCGGACGGACACACATTACTATTGATCTCCACGACTCACGCAGTGAATCCGAGCTTGTTTCAGAAGCTCCCCTACGACCCCATCAAAGATTTTGCGCCGGTCACACTGATAACCGCGACGCCGTTCATGCTGGGCATACATCCTTCCGTGGCCGCGAATTCTGTTGCCGAATTCGTCGCCGTCGCCCGCGGTAAGTCGGGGTCACTGAATTACGGATCTTCCGGCGCAGGCAGTTCCATTCACCTCACGACTGAATTACTGAAGTCGGCAGCGAATATTCAGATGACACACGTACCGTATAAAGGTAGTGGGCCTGCATTCATTGATTTGATAGGGGGCCAGATACAGGTGCTTTTCAGCAGCACAGTCTCTTCAATGCCGCACGTGAAGAACGGAAAGGTGCGCGGCCTTGCCATTACCAGCCTCAAGCGTGCGCCAGCCCTTCCCGAAATTCCTACCATCGCAGAGTCTTACCCAGGTTTCGAATCGAGTTCCTGGTTTGGAATGCTCGTTCCTGCCAAAACACCCAAGCCCGTGATTGATCGTCTCTTGGCGGACACCAGAGCCGCGTTAAAGTCGCCCGACGTAAACCACGCGTTGTTAAGCCAGGGCGCCGAACCCGGAGGACAGTCATCCGCCGAATTTAGCGCTTACTATCAGTCCGAAATAAAAAAGTGGGCCGGGGTAATCAAGTCGGCTGGCATCAAGCTTGATCAGTAGCAAATCCATTAGCTGCAAGCGGCGCGGCTATTCGTAAACTGAGGCCCCTCGTGCGGCAAGCGGCGCATGGCGGAAACTGCCGCGTATCTGGTGGCGTGCGTCATCCCGCTTGTGCCGGCAAGACTATGGGTGCTGTCGTTCCCGATACCACTGCGCAGTCTGTTTGCCATGCATCCCGAACTGCTGGCGCCGGTGCAGAGTACAACGGTGGGCGAAGGCGATTGCACGCATGCGCATGCCCACAGCGCGCCGGTGCGTATGAGTTGGGCGCGCTTGCTCAAACGCGTGTACGACATCGATATTGAGCACTGCCAAGTGTGTGGCGGGAAATTGAAGATCATTGCGGTCCCTTCGACAGAGCCTATCCTGAGCTTGTCGAAGTACTCAGGACAGGGATCGAAGAACCTGTGGTGATTGAGCGCATTCTCACGCATCTGGGGCTGTGCGCGCAACCGCCGCCACGAGCAACGGCGCCGCGGGTTGATTTGTTTCAGGCGGCTTGATTCCCGGATTCGGACTGGTTTTTGCCAGGGCTGGTGGGGCCGCTCGGCTGGTGCTTGCGCGAGCGTGCTGATCAAGGGCTTCATTCGGCTCGCGCGCCCGAAGTCTTGACGACCTTTGCCCACTTGTCGATTTCGATCCTGAGGTGCCGCGCAAAATGTTCTGGGTTGCCGGTGGCAGGCTCGAACCCTTGCTCGCGCATCCAGCGCTGGACATCAGCGCTGCCGATGATGGTGACGATTTCCGCATTCAGCCGGTTCACTCGTTCTGCTGGCGTCCGGGCGGGCGCGAGGATGCCCCACCAGCCAGCGGCGTCGTAGCCGGGCACGCCCGCTTCGTCGATGGTGGGCACCTCGGGCATCGCATGTGATCGCTTGATGCCGGTGACGGCCAGTGGCCGCACTCTTCCCGCCCTGGCCTGCGGTTGAATGGTTGAGGTGGTGCCGAAATAAAGCTGCACTTGCCCCGCGATGACTTCGCTTAATGCCATCGCGCCGCCTTTGTAGGGCACGTGCGTGATGTCGATGCCCGCCATGCTTTTCAGCAACTCCCCCATCAGATGCGTCGCGTTGCCCACGCCGACGGAGCCGTAATTCAACTGTCCCGGTTTGCTCTTTGCCAGCGCGATCAACTCTTTCATCGAGCGTGCCGGCAGGAATGGATTGATGACGAGCATGTAAGGCGCGGTGGCAAGCAGGGCGGCGGGTGCGAAGTCGTTCACCGCATCATAGGGCGGCTTCGCGTAGAGGCTCACGTTGATTGCGTGCGTCGCCGGCACCAGCACGATGGTATAGCCGTCGGGTGCTGTTTTCGCCGCAAGCGCGGTACCCGTCATGCCGCCGGCGCCGGGCCGATTGTCGATGACGACGGGTTGGCCCCAGGCGCTGGTCAATCGCGGGCCGATCATGCGCGCGAGAATGTCGTTCGCGCCGCCCGGCGGAAACGGGACGATCAGGCGCATGGGACGTTCCGGATAACTGGCTTGGGCGCGCACGGGCTGCGCGTGGCTGGCCGGGATCCATGCACATATAAAAACTACTATATTAATCAATAACTTATGTAACATTCCCGTACCGCCTGGTTTCGCGCTTCTGTGTTCAAATCACGTTGTCATTAACGAGCCGATCGTGTTCGGTCTTCGAGATTCCGAGCCACTCTTGATAGACATCAGCGTTCTGCTCACCCAGCCGGCCGCTGGGTTGCAGCGGTATCAGCGGTATGCCGTCAATGCGAATCGGGCTGTGCTGAACCACGACGCGGCCGTATTCGGGATGGTCGATCCATTGCAGCGTGCCGCGTGCGTGCATGTTCGGGTCATTGATAACTTCAGCCATATCGCGCACCGGCGCGTGCGGCACACGATGCGCAAGCAATAACTCGACAAGCTGCTGCCGCTCGAGACCTGCGGTCCACTGACCGACCAGCGCATCCACCTCGTTGATGTGCTTGATGCGGCTCTTCAGATCGCAAAAGCGCGGATCGTGTTGGAGTTCATCGCGCCCCATCGCTTTCAGCAGCGCGAAAAAATGCCGGTTGTTATTGCAGATGATCGCGATGTGTCCGTCGCGCGCAGGGTAAACGTTGTAGGGGCTTTCGGCCAATCCGCCATGGCGATTGCCGGTGCGCGGCGGCAGTTTTCCGCCGCTGCCGTGATACATGCCAAGGTTGGAGCTCAACGAGGCGTAGACCGCTTCCTGCATCGACACTTCCACCGTTTTGCCCTTGCCTGTTTTTTCGCGTTCGTAGAGTGCCATCATGATGCCGCCGAAGAGATGCGTGCCCGCAAAAAAATCGCAAACGGCAGGGCCCGCCTTGACCGGCTCCCGATCCTGAAAGCCGGTGATGCTCATCACGCCCGACATCGCCTGCACGGTGAGATCCATCGCCGGATAATCGCGATAAGGCCCGGAGCGGCCATAGCCGGAACTCGATGCATAAATCAGGCGCGGATTTGCTTCCTGCAACACCGTGGCGCCGATGCCCAATCGATCGGTGACGCCAGGTGCGAAATTCTCCACCAGCACATCGGCCTTGCGCACCATGTCGAGCAGCAGCGAGCGGCCACGCTCCGACTTCAGGTTCAGCGTGATCGCTTTCTTGTTGCAGTTCAACATCGCAAACGGCAGCGACGCACCGCCGAGGTTCGCGCGGATGCGCAGATGCTCGCCGCCCAGCGGCTCGATCTTGATAACCGTGGCCCCCGCCATCGCCATGAGAAACGTCGCGTACGGCCCGTTGTAGATATGCGAGAGGTCGATGACTACTACGCCTTCCAGGGCCTGACGAGCTGCTGGTGTGTTGGGCTGAGCGCGCACACCGCTTTCTTTTGTGTTCATCACCTACATTTCCACGTTAGTCAACACGCATTCCGGAGGCCTTGACTATCCTTGCCCACTTGTCGATTTCAGCGCGTAGAAACCGTGCGTATTCCTCCGGCGTGCTTCCCGCGGGCTCGGAGCCTTGCGCCAGCAGCGACGCCCGCACTTCCGGGATACGCATGATGCGCGCTAGTTCCTCGCTCAGCCTTCCGATGATCGGCCGCGGTGTGCCCACGGGGGCCAGCACGCCGTACCACGCGCCGACCTCGTAGCCCGCGACGCCGGCTTCCGCTACCGTGGGCAGCTCGGGCGCACCGGCCGAGCGTGCAGGGCCAGTGGTCGCGAGCGCGCGCAAGCGTCCCGATTTCGCAAATTCACGTGTCATGGTCATAGTGCCGAAAATCAAATGAATCTGCCCGGCGATGACATCGGCCAGAGCAGGCGCGCCGCCCTTGTAAGGCACATGCACAATCTGCACCTGCGCCATGTATTTGAAGAGTTCCCCCGCGACATGATTGGCGGTGCCCATGCCGCCCGACGAATAATTGAGTTGCCCGGGCTTGGCCTTCGCCAGCGCGATCAGGTCCTGAATCGACTTCACCGGCAGCGATGGATGGACAACGAGCATCATCGGCACCGTCACCAGCAGCGACACCGGATCGAAGTTCGTCACCGGGTTGATCGGCAACTTGGGGAAGAGGCTGACGTTGACCGAGTTCGACAGCGATGCGATCAGCAGCGTGTGACCGTCGGGTGTTGCGCGTGCCACCGTCTCGGTGCCGATATTGCCTGCACCGCCGGGGCGGTTATCGACGATGAACTGCTTCCCCAGAGACTCGGTCAGGCGTAGCGCGGCGAGGCGCCCCGTCAGGTCCGTGCCGCCGCCCGGTGTATACGGCACCACCAGACGTACGACGCGTTCGGGATACTGGGCGTACGATGCACTGGCCAGGCAAGACGCCAGCACGGCCGGCGCGAATAGGATTCGCCGTCTAATGGTCATGTTGTGTTTCTCCTTTTACTTATCCGGCCAAGCCGATGACCTTGCGTTGCGCCAGTGCCGCGACATCCTCGCGCTTCATGCCGAGCAGGGACTGCAACACCTCATCGGTGTCCGCGCCCAGTTGCGGGGCTGGCGCTAAAGGTTCCCCGGTCCACTGTGCGGCACGGATCGGGCAACCCGCGACCTGCACCGGATGCCCGCGCTGATCCAGTGGACGAATCGACTGGTTGTGCCGCGCCTGCTCGGTGCGCACCGCGTCGTGCAGTTCGAGTACGGGACTATTGGGCACATCGGCGGCATCCAGCACCTTGAGCCATTCGGCGCGCGGCTTGATGGCAAAAATTCGCTCCAGCTCGGGAATGAGCACGGCGCGATTGGCAAGCCGCGCCGGGTTCGTTACAAAGCGCTCGTCCTTGATCCACGCCTCACGATCGATGGCCTTGCACAGGTTCCACCAGAACTCGCGCGTGAATGCGCCCACCATCACGTATTCGCCATCGCTGCACATAAAAGCCTGATAGGGCACGATCTGCGCGTGGCCGCGCCCCAGCCGCTCGACCTTGTGTCCGAGCGTGGCGACGGACGGAATGTAATTGCACATCATGTTGAGCGAGGCATCGAGCATCGCCACCTCGATGTGCTGGCCCTGCGCGAAGCGTTCGCGCGCAAACAGCGCGGCGAGCACGCCCGACAGGCCGAAGAGGCCGCTGGAGAAATCTGAAATCGGCGCACCAATGCGCACCGGCCCGCCGCCCACTTCGCCGGTGATGCCCATCAGCCCCGACACGCTTTGCATGATGATGTCGTTGGCCGGGCGCGTCGACCACGGGCCGCTCGAACCGAACGCCGAGATCGAACAGTAAACGAGACCGCGCCGCAGTTTGGCGAGGTCTTCAAAGCCCAGACCGAGCCGGCTCATCACCCGAGGCCGGAAGTTCTCCACCACCACGTCGCACTGCGCGGCCAAGCGCCTCGCGATGTCCACGCCCTCCGGCGCCGAGAGATCGAGGACGATGCCTTTCTTGTTGCGGTTCAAACTCACGTAGTAGTCGGAGTCCTTGGGGCCGAGCGACGGCATCGGCACGCCCATCGAGCGGCTGCCGTCGCCGTGCCGCGGTTTTTCGATCTTGATCACCTCTGCGCCAAGGTCGCCAAGCAACATCGTCGCAAACGGCCCCGCAGCGGCGTGGCTGAAATCCAGCACGCGTATACCCGAGAGCGGCCGCGCGCGCTGCGATGGTGATTCCATTGTGCTCTCAGGCCCGGCGATCCGCTTCAAAATCAATCGGAAAATCCGGCAGCGGTGCTGATTTCGACGGCAACGCCACGATGGCGGTGCCCGGCATAATGTCGCCGCCGCGCTGATTGATGCCGTGGAATTCGCAGGTCACGTAGCCTATCCCTGTTTTAGCGCCGCGCCATTTTTCGATGACCTCGCCCTGTATCCATACCGTATCGCCGAGGAAATTCATGCCGCGATATTGCGCGAATACTTCGGCGACCCAGCCGTCGTCTCCCACCCAGTTGGTCATCAGGTGCGTGGCCCACGCGCCGCGCTGCGAACCGTAGTCATACGGCGCGGGCATGCCGATTTCCGATGCCATGAAGGCATCCCAGTGCACGCGCTCCACCGGCTGGGGAATGCCCGTCTCCGGGTCTTTGACCGCGATCTTGGGCGACTGCGTGCGATACGCAAGCCAGTATTGCCCGCTGCGGATGTGCGGCGAGCCCACACCCATCATCCACGCGATCATATCGCCCACCGTGAGCGGGCCGCGCACCACCGGCTGAATCGCGTCGCCGGCGCTGACATCTTCCCAGTAGCGCGTACGCTTGCCGCGCACCTCCTCGGCCCCGGTGTCGGCGTCGATCTTGCGGATGTCATCATCGCTGTACTTGGCCCTGGGAATCGACATGTATTTGCCGGCCTCCTTGCCCGCCTCGCGCTCGGTGCGCACGGCCGCCATCACGCAGCGCGCGATAAGCTCATCGCGCTGGTTGTAGTATTTGAATTCACGCCGCTGCATCTTCGAGCTGCCGGCGTATTTACCACTGCGGTCTTCGAGTGCCGTCATTTCCTTGGTCGCGTGCACCTCGTCGCCGTCGAGTAAGGGGCGGTAGTACGTCCACTTGTCGCTGGCGTGCAGCCCATGCACGCCCGGCAGGCCCTCGCCACGCCGCATATCCCAACTGCCCCAGGTGACCGCGTACAGCAACGCCGGCGGCGCCATGCAGCGGGCATAGCGGCTCGCCTTGCCGTGCGCCGGGTCGATCCACAGCGGATTCATGTCGCCAATCGCGCGCGCGGCGTGGCGGATGCTGTCCGAATTGACATAGCGGACAAACGGCTCGGCGATGGGATAGACTTTGTGCAGGCGGCGGCGCACCTGCTCGACGGCTTCGTCGGTTATCTTGCCGTAGGTGCTTTGGGGTACTGTGCTCATCTGTCTCTCCTGACTTTCGTTAACTTGTATTTGATCGCGTTACTGTTTTGCGGCGAGCAGAAAATCGCGCGCCTCAAGCAAATGCGCCTCCATCAGCCGCCGCACCTGCTTCGGCTTATTCGCGCGAAACGCTTCTGCGATGCTGCGGTGACAATCCAGTGAAAACTGCCGGCGCTCGGACACGCGCCAGATGTACAGGCGATACGCCACGGGCATGCGCAAGGCCTCCAGCATGCGCAGGATCGTCTTGCTGCCGCTGGCATTGAGTATGCGCTCGTGAAACCGCGAGTTAAGATCGACCGGCACTCGAATCGCGTCGAGGTCATCGCTGGATATCGCCGCGATTGCCTGTTGCAACGCGTCGCAGTTCGCATCGAGATCGCGCGCGATGGCCGGCGCATCGGCTTTGCACGCAAGCTCGCCGGCATAACCCTCGAGCAGCGCGCGCACCGTGTAGCGGTCGGACAGTTCGTCCTCATCGAAGCGCTGCACGATGGCGCCGCGGTGCGGCTGTATGCGCACAATGCCGTCGGTCTCCAGCGCTTTTAACGCCTCGCGCACCGGCGTGCGGCTGATGCCGAACTCCGCCGCGATGCGCTCGATCGTCAGCCGCTCCTCCGGCTTGATCTTGCCTTCGAATATCGCCTCGCGTATCCGATCGCGCGCCTGATCCGCCAGCGAATGGGCGCTGATGCTGCCGAGCTTGTTGGGGGAATGACTGCTGTTCATGGGGCACGGAGTGCGTAGGCGCGAATGCGTCACAATCCGTACATTACATGTAATATGCGATTGGTGCAATAGAGTGGATAAGCACATCCGTATCGATAAATAAATATAACTAATTGATTATAAACATTTGTTTTGTTTTCTCTCTTTGGCTGATCTGATTTGGAATGGGGGCGGGCTTGGCGATACGATCAGCACGAGCCAGCGGACGCAAAGTTGCAACAGCAAGTCCTGCGGCGTAGTCTTGGCCGCCTGAAGTGATGCTTGGGCATGCCGGACGAAGGTCTTATCAAGCGAATTGCCGCCACCTAAGAACTGGGCTTTGGTCAAAAAGGGTGTAATTCCTGTACCTCAGCAGATGTCGCGGGCCTTGGCCCGTGCAGATTGACGAGCGCAGAGCGCTCGCTAACAGGAGCAGGAACATGAGTATTCGCGCAGAAGAGGTCAGTGCAGCGGTTGCATCCACCGCGCCCAGGCCGCCATTGCGGTTTGTCACCGCGGCGTCCCTGTTCGACGGCCATGATGCAGCCATCAATGTGATGCGGCGCCTGATTCAGGGTGCGGGCGCTGAAGTGGTCCACCTGGGGCATAACCGCAGTGTGTCGGATGTGGTGTGCGCGGCGATCCAGGAAGATGCGGATGCGATCGCGATCAGTTCCTACCAGGGCGGCCATAGCGAATACTTCAAATACATGGTGGACATGTTGCGCGAGGCGGGCGCCGGTCACGTTCGGGTGTTCGGTGGCGGTGGCGGCACCATCACTCCGGGAGAAATCGCGGATCTCCAGTGCTATGGCGTGGAGCGCATTTACCATCCGAATGATGGCATGACGATGGGCTTACAGGGCATGATCGATGATCTCTTCGAGCGTGCACACCGTGCGCGATTGCCGTCTGGATTGCCACAGAAGATCGAGCGCGGCAATTTTCTCTCAATCGCACAGACTTTGTCGGCGCTCGAGGATGGCACGCTGGGTGAAGTGCAACTCGAGAAGCTGCGCAAGGCGTGGCGCTTGGGCGGCGCCAAAGTGCCAGTCATCGGCATCACTGGCACCGGCGGCGCCGGTAAAAGTTCGGTCACCGACGAAATCCTGTCCCGCTTCATGCAGTACTTCCCCGCTATGCGCATTGCGGTGATCGCGGTCGATCCCACCCGCCGGCGGACCGGCGGCGCGTTGCTGGGCGATCGCATTCGCATGAACAGTCTGCGCCATGATCGAATTTTCATGCGCTCCATGGCGACGCGCCGGCAGCACCTCTCGACCAGTGCCATGCTGGGCGATGCGGTCGCGTTCCTGAAGTCCCTGCAATTCGATTTGGTGATGGTGGAAACCGCCGGTATCGGTCAAAGCGATTCTCAGATCGTCGATCTGGTCGATCTTCCGGTGTATGTGATGACCAGCGAATACGGCGCGGCGAGCCAGCTCGAGAAAATCGACATGCTCGATTTGGCCTCGTTGGTCGTGCTTAACAAGTTCGATAAGCGCGGCGCCGAAGACGCGTTACGGGATGTGCGCAAGCAATGGAAGCGCAATCATCAGGCGTTCACCGCCGAGGACGCGGAAATTCCCGTGTTCCCCACCATCGCGAGTCAGTTCAACGATCCGGGCATGACCTGGATGTTCATGAACCTGTGCCAAACTTTGATCACGAAAGTTGGAGTCGAGTCCGCAAGGTGGACACCGCAAATCGAGGTGGGGATCAAAGAGCCACGCGCCACGGTGCTGATCCCTGGCCACAAGAATCGTTATCTCGCCGAGATCGCGGAGCAGGGGCGCGGTATCAATACCGGTGTCGAGCAGACTGCGGCGACCGCTAACCTTGCGCAGCACTGCTATGAAGCCCTGCGCGCGCTCGGGGATACGCTCGGTCCAGCGGCCGGCGATGCGTATCCGGAGGCGCAGATCACCGGTGAACCGATCCTGGCCGCACTGCGCCGCCGCTACAACCAGGCCTTGGCCGCGCTCGGTGCGGACGGACTCGATATCCTGCGCCATTGGTCGGCGCGCATCGCGCGCATCACGCAGGAGAAGTACACCTACGAAGTGCGCGGCAAACCCGTGGAAGGCGACAATTATCGCGAGAGCCTGAGTCACCAGCGGATCCCGAAAATCGCACCGCCCAAATTCGACAGCTGGGGTGATCGCGTGCGGTTCGGCATGAAAGAGAGTCTGCCCGGCAGCTATCCCTACACCGCCGGTGTTTATCCGTATCGCCGGACCGCTGAAGATCCGACCCGCATGTTCGCGGGGGAAGGCACGCCAGAACGCACCAACCGCCGTTTCCATTATGTTTCCTCGGGGCAACCCGCCGCCCGTCTCTCGACCGCATTCGACTCAGTCACGCTGTACGGCGAGGATCCCCACGAGCGGCCGGATATCTATGGCAAAGTCGGTAACTCGGGTGTCTCGATCGCGACGGTGGACGACGCCAAGCGGCTGTACTCCGGTTTCGATTTATGCGCGCCCAGTACGTCAGTGTCGATGACCATTAACGGACCAGCGCCGATGATCCTCGCGTTCTTTATGAACGCCGCGATCGATCAGCAGGTCGAAAAGCATCTCAAAGCGACTGGACAATGGGAGGCGGCCCAACCGCGCATCGCAGCCTACTTCAAGGGTCACCCACGGCCACAATACCGCGGCGAGATCCCCGAAGGTAACAGCGGACTCGGACTTGGCCTGCTCGGCATTTCAGGTGAGTACGTGGTGGATGCAGAGACCTATGCACGCCTCAAGGCCGCGACCTTGGCGAGTGTGCGCGGCACTGTGCAGGCCGATATTCTCAAGGAAGACCAGGCGCAGAACACCTGCATCTTCTCGACCGAGTTCGCGCTGAAGATGATGGGTGACGTGCAGGCCTACTTCGTCGCGCAGAATGTGCGCAACTTCTACAGCATCTCGATCAGCGGTTACCACATCGCAGAAGCCGGCGCGAATCCCATCTCGCAGCTGGCGTTTACCTTGTCGAACGGTTTCACCATAGTCGAGTACTACCTCGCGCGCGGGATGCAAATCGATGACTTTGCACCGAACCTGTCGTTCTTCTTCAGCAACGGCATGGATCCCGAGTACGCGGTGATCGGTCGCGTGGCCCGCCGCATCTGGGCGCGTGCGATGCGCGAGCGCTACGGCGCAAGCCCGCGCAGCCAGATGATGAAGTATCACGTTCAAACCTCGGGCCGGAGCCTGCATGCTCAGGAGATCAACTTCAACGATATCCGCACGACCTTGCAGGCCCTGTATGCAATCTTTGATAACACCAACAGCCTGCATACCAATGCCTATGACGAAGCCATCACCACGCCCACCGAGGAATCGGTGCGCCGCGCGGTCGCCATCCAGCTCATCATCAATCGTGAGCTGGGACTCAACTTCTGCGAAAACCCGCTGCAGGGCTCCTTCATCATCAATGAACTGACCGATCTGGTGGAAGAAGCGGTCTACCAGGAGTTCGAGCGGATCTCCGAGCGCGGCGGAGTGCTGGGCGCGATGGATACCATGTATCAGCGGAGCAAAATTCAGGACGAGAGCCTGTACTACGAAAGCCTGAAACACGACGGTCGTCTGCCGCTGATTGGCGTAAATACCTACTTGCCGAAGAAGGGACACGAAGATCAGATCACCACCGTGGAACTGATGCGTTCCACAGAAGCGGAAAAGCAGGAGCAGATCACCGCGGTACGCGCGTTCCAAAAATTGCACGCTGCAGAGCGGCCTGCCCGTCTCGCGCATCTGCAGCAGGTCGCGCGCAGTCGTGGCAATGTGTTTGAAGCGTTGATGGAGGCCGTCAAGGTGGCCTCGCTGGGACAGATCTCGGGCGCCTTGTACGACGTCGGCGGCGAGTACCGCCGAAACGTGTAAGGCCCCGAGGACTCGCGCGAACATGTCCAAGGGGTTCACCGATGCCAGCGGCGCTGCTCACCCCGCAGCGGGCGATGGCGCACGCATCGTGTGCCTGGTGCCGAGCATTACTGAGCTGTTGTGCGATCTGGGGCTTAGCACGGCGCTGGTTGGGCGCACCGGCTTCTGTATCCATCCGCGCGAGAGCGTGCGCGTGATCCCAAAAGTCGGCGGGACCAAGAACGTCGACCTGAATAAAGTACGCGCGCTCAAACCCACTCACGTGATCGTGAATGTTGATGAGAACAAGCGCGAGACAGCGGCCGCACTGGCCGAATTTATTCCACACGTAATTGTTACTCATCCGCTTGCGCCGATTGATAATTACGGGCTGTATCGGCTGCTTGGCGATATTTTTGGGGTAATGCCGCAGGCGCAACGACTGTGTGCCGCGTTGGATGAGGTGCTGGCGTTGATCGCCGCACACGGGCCGCGACCCCCGCGCAAGGTGCTTTACCTGATCTGGCGGGAGCCTTGGATGACCGTGGGACGCGACACCTACATCTCGCGCACGCTGGCGCACTTTAATTGGTGCACGCAACCTGGCGATCGCGAGGAGCGCTACCCCGTAATCGATCTCCGCGAAGTGGCGACCGGTGTCGATGAAGTGCTATTGAGCACCGAGCCGTTTCCATTCCAGACGCGTCACGTGCTTGAAGCGCAGACCCTATGCGGGGGTATCCCGGTGCGCTTGATCGATGGTGAGATGACGTCCTGGTACGGATCACGCGCCATCGCAGGACTGCGCTATCTCCACGCCTTTTCACGCGCGCACGCGCCGGTGGCGGCATGAGCCGGAGTGGCGCGATGGAGTCCCCATGTGTCTCGGTCTGCCAGATCAATCGTGCGACTGGCGTTTGCGAGGGGTGCCACGATGAGATTGACCACAAAGACCAGCACGAGGTCGCTGTTTTGATTCTTCGTCGACGTGAAAGGGTTGGGGATCAAACTGGGCCGCAAAGTGGATCATGTGGGCCTTGTCTACGATGATCTTCCTTGAACGGAAGGTCTGCCCCACTGCGAAATCTTCAAGATATCTTTCCGGCATTATCGCTGCTTGCGCTGAAGCAAAAAACAGTGATGGCAAATCCGTGCAGATGCCGCAGCAGCTCACCTTGGCCGATCAAGGAAGACCGGCGCCGGCGATGGCGTCGGCGAGCGCACGTACGTCAGATAAGTTGTCGATATCCATGATGGCATCGGCGAGTTCTGCCGCTTGTTTATCGCTCACCCGTGCGTAGCGCAGGTTCGCCTTGAACTTTGCGAGCAGTTCATCTCCGCTGAGCGGATTGTCGGGGTGACCCTTCGCGCAGGTTTGTTCCACGTCGCGGGTGCCGAACGCGCCGTGCGCACGGAGCTTGCAGCCGCCGATATCGCGGTGCGCGGCCGCTGTATCGGGCGCGCAGCTGATTTTCGCTATCCATTCGCGAAGCTTCGGCGACGGGGGAATTTCCTCGGCCAGCTGGCGGGGGGTTACTTCGCCGTGGGCCAGCACGCTTGCAACCGACCAAAAGACGCTGAACTGCGCGTTAACGCGGGATTGCGGTGCGCGTTTCTCCGGCGCATCGCGACCGACGACATCTAGCGCTTGTGGCGCCATTAAGAGCTCCACGCGCTCGATCTTATCCGTGTCGCGGCCAAGCTGCGCGCGCAGATCAAGCGCCGCACTGATTGCCGCATGCGTGAAGCGGCACGTCGGGTACGGCTTGATCGACAGGCGGTCGAATTCCCATTGCGTGCCGAGGCCTTGTATCGCACGCGCGGGATCAAAGCGATCGTGCAAATAGACACGGCTCAAACCATCTTCACCGGTGAGCGGATGTTTGACGCCCGGCAAGCCGCCACTCGCCATCAATGCAGCGGTGACCGCGTTCGCCGCAGCGAAGCCGGGCTGCACGTGCTTGGTCGAAGCGCCTTCACGCGTCGACTGATGGTTGCCGCTCGCTAGGCAATACACGATGCCCAGCGCGTTGCGCAGCACCTCGGGATACGGATCGATCAGGCGCGCGGCGGCGAGCGTTGCGCCGAAGTGGCCGAGTAGCGCCGTGTAGATCCAGCCACCTTCGATCAGATTGAGTTTTGTCGCGACACCGAGCCGGCACGTCAGCTCCACGCCGAGCAGCACGGCTTCGCACAATTCCTTTCCGCTCACTTCGCCACGCAATCCCGCTGCGGCGAATGCGGCCGGTATCGCCGCCGAGCCGGCGTGCAGTACTGCCTCGTCGTGCGTGTCGTCGAGCTCGAGGACGTGGCCGTAGTAGCCGTTGCAGAGCGCCGCCGTCGGCGCTGGCACGCGCGGTCCGCCGATCACGCGTGCGTCCGGCCTGCCGCCCATATCCACCAGCACCTTGAGCCATGGCGGGTACCCCGCTGCGGCGCGGCCGGCAATCGCCGCGCCAAGATAGTCGAGCAACTCGCGCCTGACGCTTACGCGCGTAGCTTCGGGCACCTGCGCCCAGCGCAGCGATAGCGAAAGATCGATGAATGCGTCGAACGTCTGCTCGGGTGCATCATGTGTGGTATGGGCTGCTTTCATGCGTTGCTCCGTATGTGCTATGGACGAATGCTACTCGGCGCTTATACCCGCCTGCTTGGCGATACGGCTCCACTTCGCGAGATCGTTGATGATGAGTTCGCCAAATGCTTTCGGCGTGGCGACCACCGGCTCGGCGGCTTCAGCGGACAGGCGCTTGGCCATATCCGGGTCGCGCAGGATCGCGTTGATCTCGCCGTTGAGCTTCATCACGATCGGTCCCGGCACACCCGCAGGCGCGAGTATGCCCCACCAAATCGCGCCGTCGTAGCCCGGCACGCCGATCTCGGAAACGGTCAGTAAATCCGGCAAAAGCGGAGAACGTTTGGCCGAGCCGACGCCGAGTGGCTTGAGTTTGCCTGAACGTATATGCGGCAGCGCCTGGATCAGCGTGCCGAACAGCACCTTGACCTGTCCCGTCATCACATCGAGCATCGAGGTCCCGCCGCCTTTGTAGGGAATATGTGCAAGCTTGACACCGGCGAGCATGTTGAATAGTTCACCGCCGAAATGGTTGAATCCGCCGATACCGGACGATGCGTAGCGGATTTGCCCCGGTTTGCCTTTTGCCAACGCGACCAGATCCTTTATGGTCTTCGCCGGGAAGCTCGGGTGCGTGGCAATGGCGTTCCCGCCCGACGCAATCTGCGCGATGGGGATCAGCGACTTCAGCGGGTCGTAGGGCAGCTTGTGTACTGCGGGATTCATCGTATAAGTCGTTGACACAAGCCCTCATTGTAGGAAGTCGCATTGTCCTCAAAGTTTAAAGGCATTACGGTCTTGATGTCAAATCATCTAAATCAATTGACAAATACTAGAGCGTTTATTACGATAGGTGCACATATCCTTTTTCAACCGTTCTGCCGAATGCTGAAAATCCGTAGCAGCTCTGACGTTGACTTCACCGCCTTTCTGCGTCCAGACGACGTCGTTACTTGGCCGCAGGGAACGGGCGAGCCGGTCGGTCTCACGCGGCGGCTGGTGGAGCAGCGCCATGCTCTCCCACAGATCGATCTTTTCATCGGCATGAGTTCGAGCAAAACGCTTGCGCCCGAGCACGCGGCGCTCGCGCCAGGGCACCCCGGTCGCTTTCGCCTGCGGGGTTTGAATGGCGCGGGCACCAACCGCGTGCTGGCTGCCGCGAACGTGCTGGACATCGTGCCGTGTCACGTTTCGTCGGTGCCCGGTCTGATTCGCTCGCGAGCGTTGCGTGTCGATGTTGTGCTCTTACGCGTCCGTCCGCATCCGAAACCCGGCTACTTTACCGTCGGCGTGATGGCTGATTTCGTGCCCGCGATGGTCGCAGCGGCGCGTTACGTGATCGCCGAGGTTGATGAGCGCCTACCCATCACCGCGCAGGACGCGCTGGTCGCCGAAGCCGACATTGACGTGCTCGCGCAATGTGACGCTGGCGAGATCCTGCTGCCGGATCCGGAGCCTGCCGAAATCGATGTGCGTGTCGCTGCGCAGGCCGCCGCGTTGATTCCAGACGGCGCCACGATACAGCTCGGCGTCGGCACTTTGCCCGTCGCGGTGTGCCGGGCGCTTAGCGGTCACCGCGATCTCGGTGTACACAGCGGCGTCATTTCCGACGCGCTGGTCGATCTGGTGGAGAAGGGTGTTGTCACCAACGCGCGCAAAGGCATCGATGTGGGAACGATCGTGACTGGCGGGCTGTTTGGCACCCGGCGCCTGATGCAGTTCGCCGATGGCAATAACGGCGTGCATCTGCGCGCCTCTGACTACACCCACAATCAGACTGTCATGTCGCGCGTACAGAAGCTCCATACCATCAACTCCGGCCTCGAAATCGACCTCACGGGACAGGTCAATTCCGAAGTGGCGGGCAGCCGTTATCTGGGCGCAGTCGGCGGTCAGGTGGATTTCGTGCGCGGCGCGCAATCCTCTCCCGGAGGTCGCTCGATCATCGCGCTGTCCTCGACCACACCCGATGGCAAGCATTCGCGCATCGTCGCGTCGCTGGCCGGCCGCCCCGTTACCACGCCGCGCTCCGACGTCGATCTGGTGGTGACCGAATACGGCGTTGCCGACTTGCGCGGCCGCTCGTTTACCGAGCGTGCAGCGCGGCTTGCGGCGATTGCGCATCCCGATTTCAGATCCGAACTCAGGGCCAATACGACGCACGCGAACGCGAAAGCAAACCCAAGAATGCAGACATGAACGACGCCGGTCTTGTTGTGGAACAGCGCGCAGAGGGGATCGTGCAGATCCGGCTCAACCGTCCCGATCGCCTGAACGCGCTCGGCGTGGATATGGTTGTGGCGTTGGAGCGCGCCGTGAGCGAGGCCATCGCAGCGCGCGCGCGCGTGATTCTCGTGCGCGGCACCGGTCGTGCCTTCTGCGCGGGCGCCGATCTGAAGGAACGCCGCACCATGGACGAGTCAGCGCGCGTGCAGCACAATCGCCAGATCAACGCTGCGATAGACGCGCTCGCGGCGGCGCCCATGCCGACGATTGCCGTGGTCAACGGTCTTGCGCTCGGCGGCGGCTGTGAAATCGCCCTCGCGTGCGATATGCGCATTGCCTCGGAAGAGGCGCAGCTCGGGCTGACCGAAGCGCGCATCGGCGCCATTCCCGGCGCGGGCGGAACGCAGCGCCTGCCGCGTCTCATCGGCGCGGCGCGCGCGCTTGATATGATATTGACTGGCGAGCCAGTCACCGCCAGGCGCGCTGCCGAGATCGGACTGGTGAACGCCGTGGTGCCGGGCGACGCGCTTGATGGGCACGTGGAGCGCCTCGCCGGGGTGCTCGCATCGCGTTCGCCGCGCGGCGCACAGACCGCCAAGCGCCTCATCTATCGCGGGATCGAAGTACCGCTCGGCGACGCCCTGCAACTGGAGCGCGCGGCGCTGAAAGACATACTCGCGTCCGCAGACTACGCGGAAGGGCTCGCTGCTTTTGCCGAAAAGCGCCCGCCCCGGTTCGGGGGCGGGAACTAGCCGGGCGCTGATTTTCGCTAGGCTGCGGATACGGGAGGATAGTGTCAAAAATAACTGTTTTAAATCAATAAGTTACTAAATTTTTTTCAGTCATATCAAAAAACACCAGGACGCGCGATGAACGAAAAGAATGTCTCGATTTTTCGCAGCAAGGCGGAGCACGTTGCGCATAGCCTGCTTGAGCGTATTCTCGCCGCGCGCATCAAACCCGGAGCGAGCTTCGCGACAGAAGCCGAACTGCTGTCGCAGTTCAACGTGAGCCGGCCTACATTGCGCGAAAGTCTGCGCATGCTGGAGTCGCAGGGTGTGCTCGCCATGAAACCGGGACCTGGCGGTGGCATCATCGTCGGCGAGCCGAGCATCGACCTGCTCGCGCATGGTCTATCCGTGTTTCTTCGCCTGCACGAGGTGCCGTTTATAACGGTGCTCAAGGCGCGCGAGGTCATCGAACCGGCGCTTGCGCGCGAAGCGGCGATCCACGCGACGCAAGACGACTTCGCGGCGCTTGAGCAATCGATCGCGCGCATGAAAGCGCTACTGGCGGATGCCGATCAGGAAGCTTTCATCGAAGAGAACCTCGTCTTTCACCGTACTATCACGCGGGCGAGCGGCAACAAGGTGCTGGAGGCGTTCTGGTCAACCATCACCGTACTCGAGAGTGAGCAATTGCGGGACATCCGGTTTTCGGTCGGCAATCAGGCGCACGTGGCCGCAGCGCATGAGCGCATTCTCGCCGCGTGCCGCGCGCGCGATGGTGATGCCGCCGCTGCCGCCATGCAGGAGCACGTGAGCGGGCTCGAGAGTCTTGTGCGCACGCATTACCAGCATTTGCTCGCCCATCCGACGAACGTCGTTGCGCGGCCCGGGCGCACGGTCGGCCAAAATACCTGATTCAAATTTCAAAAAGTTAAAAAAGGAGAGCGCTATGGATTTCAAACTGAACGACGAGCAACGCAGCATAGTGCGCACGGTGCGCGAACTCAGCCAGGACCTGTTCAAGCCGAACGCGCCGAAGTATATGGACGGCACCTTCCCGTGGGACAACATCCGTGCGCTGGCGAAGATCGGCGTGCTGGGGATGGCCGTGCCGGAGGAGTACGGCGGGCTCGGCCTGCCGGTGCTGGACACGGCGCTTGTTCTCGAAGAGATCGCGAAAGGCTGCTACGTGACCGCGATGGCCGTGATGGGCGAAGTGGGCGTGCAGTGCAAGATCATCGACAACTTCGCCCCTGACAGCATCAAGCGCCGCCTGCTGCCTGGCGTTTGCACCAGTGAAGTCATACTCGCCGTGTGCATGACCGAGCCCCACGCCGGGACGGACGTTGCGAACTACCGCACCAACGCCGATATCCGCGGCGACAAGCTCGTGCTGAACGGCGTCAAGACGCTGATCAGCCGTGTCGATGAAGCGCAGGCCTTCGTGGTGTTCAGCCGCGTCAACAAGCTGCCAGGCCGCGAAGGCATCGGCTGTGTCCTGATCGAGCGCGGCACGCCGGGATTCGAATGCACCGCGCGCTATCATACGATGGGCGGCGAGAATCTCGCAGAGATACAGTTCAACAACTGTGAGCTGCCGCTGGAAAATCTGATCATACGCGAGGACGGATTCCGCAAGCTCCTGAATGCGTTTAACACGCAGCGGTGCCTCAACCCCAGCGTCTCGCTCGGCCTTGCGGAAGCCGCGTTTGAGGACGCTGTGAAGTATGCGCGCGACCGCACTGCATTCAACCGTCCGATTGGCGAGTTCCAGGCGATACGTCACAAGCTGGCCGAGATGTATCGCGACATTGAAGCAAGCCGTTCGTTGTTGTATCGCGCCTGCGCGACGGCGAATCCGTTCCCCGATCCGTACATGGCCGCGATTGCGAAAATCACGGTGAACGAAATGTCGTTGCGCGTCACCAGCGAGGCCATCCAGATTCACGGCGGTTACGGTTTCACCGACGAATTCCCGGTGTCGCGCTACTATCGCGGTGCGCGCTACGGCACCCTCGGCGGCGGCACCACCGAAACACTGAAGGATCTTGTCGGCAAGAAGATCATGAGCGACTTTCCGGTCGACGGGTTCCTCGGCATGGGCAATTTCTAGCCATGCGTTCGCTGCTTTTTGTGCCGGGCGACGACCAACGCAAAATCGCCAAAGCACTCACATCCGCGGCGGATGCGCTGATCCTTGATCTCGAGGACGCCGTGGCGCCGCAGCGCAAGACTGCCGCGCGCGAGGTATGCACCTCGGTGCTGCGTAGCGCGAATACCCCGAAGGCGCTGTTCGTGCGCATCAACGCGCTCGACACCGCCGATGCCGCGCTCGATTTGAACGCGATCGCCGGCGCGAAACTGTTCGGGATCGTGTTGCCTAAATGCAGGCACGGGGACGATGTGCGGCGGCTCGCGCGCGAGCTTGACGTGATGGAAGCGCGCGCGGGCATCACCCCCGGCGGCATTCGCATACTGCCGATTGTCACTGAAACCGCCGCTTCACTGTTTGGTCTCGGCACTTACCGCGAGCCGCCGATTCCACGTTTATTCGGCATGATGTGGGGCGGAGAAGACCTCGCGGCCGATATCGGCGCCGTGACCAATCGCGACGCAGCCGGGCGCTACACGGCGCCCTTTGAACTGGCCCGCGCGCTGTGCCTGTTCGGCGCCGCAGGGGCCTCTGTGTTGCCGGTCGATGCGGTATACACCGATTTCCGTGACCGCGATGGCCTGAAGGCCGAGGCGCTGGAAGGCTTGCGCAGCGGTTTCGGCGCTAAGGCCGCGATACACCCGGCGCAGATCGAGGTCATCAACGAGGCGTTCACGCCTTCGCGTTCCGACATCGAATGGGCGCAGCGCGTGGTAACGGTATTCAATGACGCCGGCGATGCCGGCGTCGCAGCCATCGACGGCAGGATGCTCGATCGCCCGCATTTGAGAAGCGCGCGGCGCATGCTTGATCGCGCGCGTGAAGCCGGTGTACTCGGCGAAATCGTCTGATCGGCATTCTGGAGGCAGTCATGTCAGCAATACCATCCGCATCGCACTACCCGCTAGCGGGCGTGACGGTGATCGACCTGTCCCATGTCTACAACGGGCCTTACGCAACTTTTATGATGGCGATGGCTGGCGCAGAGGTGATCAAGGTTGAGCCGCTTGGCGGCGAGCATCTGCGCAGCCGGGGCGACATGGGTGGGGCGGCGCTTCCCTTCGCGATGCTGAATTCCAACAAGAAGCCGGTTACGCTGAATCTCAAGTCCGAAAAGGGCCGCGATTTGCTGCACGAAATGGCGGCCCGCGCCGACATCCTGGTGGAGAATTTTGCTCCGGGTGTCACCGATCGTTTGGGTATAGGTCCTGCGGATTTGCACAAGATCAACCCGCGCCTCATCTATGGGTCGAGTTCGGGTTATGGCAAGACCGGCCCTTATCGCGACTACCCCGCCATGGATTTAGTCATGCAAGCGATGTGCGGCGTCATGCATACCACCGGCTTTCCGGATCAGCCGCCGGTCAAGGCCGGCGCGGCCATGTGCGATTTCAGCGCAGGCATTCATCTTTACGCCGCGATCATGACGGCCCTTTACGAGCGCGAGCGCACCGGCAAGGGGCGCGTCGTGGAAGTTTCCATGCAGGACGCGACGTATGCGTCGCTGGCCTCGAATCTCGGCATGCTGCATGCGCGTGGCGCCGCCGCCCCGGCACGCACCGGCAACCGGCATGGCGGCCTGGGCATCGCGCCCTACAACGCCTATCCAACCCAGGACGGCTACGTGGTGCTCAACGCGCCGGGTGACAACCATTTCCGTTCGATACTCGATGTCATGGGCCGCTCCGATCTTAAGAACGATCCGCGCTTCCTGACCCGTGCGACGCGAGTCGCCAATTTCGCCGCGGTGGACGAACTGATCGAAGCCTGGACGAAAACGCAATCGAGAAACGAAGTGGCGCGGCGCATGCTGGCGGCCGCGGTACCCTGCGCGCCGGTGCGCGATCTTGCCGAAGTTATGCACGACGAGAACATGCACGCGCGCGGCAGCCTGCAATGGATCGACCATCCCGAACTCGGCTGCGTCGTTCTGCCCCATTCGCCGCTGGTGTACGAAGGAACGGCGCGCCGGCCGCTCGAGCCCAGCCTGCCGTTGGGCGCCAGCAACGATGTCATCTTCGGCGGCTGGCTTGGCCATTCCGAGGAAGAGCTGGCGGCTTACAAGGCCGAAGGCGTCATTTAAGGGCGCGCCGGTTCGCCCAAGGGCGGCTCAATCTTGACTGTAACGCCAGCAGTGGTGCTCCGGTGTTTCGGGCCGGGACACGCGCGCGAAGGCGCCTCCACCAGCCTGGCGCCGCAAGCGATACCGTGACACTGAAAATCGCAGACTACACATACGGAACACGCCAAAACGCGTCAGCTCAGTGGGCGCGTTGGCGACAATTGCGAGGCCCTGCGCCAGCATCATTCGCGTGTCGCGCAGCGCTATGATGCCATCGTCCCACAGACGTGCGCTGGCGTAGTAAGCGCTCGATTGACGTGCATATTGCTCGAGTATCGGCGCTTTAAACGTGGCTTCGTCCTCGGTTGTAAAGAATGATTGTCGCAGGAATTTTCGTCGCGTAAATTTCTTGCTGAAACTACGACAGCATGATCGCCGCTATGCATTGATGATAGCATTCACTTGATAAGCATACGCGCGAGGAAAATTTCTTGAGCCACCACCTGTTCGCTGCTGTAAGCATCGCAACACTCGCATTGCTTCCCGCATTCGTATCGGCGCAGCCCACCGTTGCCGCGAATAGCGTTGCCAAGCTGATTACAATGGCACGCGCGAAACCGGGCGCGTTGAATTGCGCCTCGGCAGGCACCGGCACACCCAATCATCTGGGCTGCGAGTTGCTCAAGGCACTGGGTGGCATCAAGGCTGAGCGATAACCCCTATGCAAAACCAGGGCGCCTACGACTACATCATCATCGGCGCCGGCTCCGCCGGCTGCGTACTGGCGAACCGGTTATCCGCCGACCCGAATGTCTCCGTGCTGTTGATCGAAGCCGGCGGCAGGGACAACTGGCACTGGATCCACATCCCCGTCGGTTATCTGTATTGCATCGGCAATCCGCGCACCGACTGGTGTTACAAAACCGTGCCCGAAGCGGGGCTGAATGGCCGCACCATCAACTACCCGCGTGGGCGCGTGCTCGGCGGCAGTTCGTCGATCAACGCCATGCTGTATTTGCGCGGGCAGGCGCGCGACTACGACGAATGGGCGCAGGTTACGGGTGACTCCGGATGGGCGTGGCAAAACGTGTTGTCCACCTTCATGCAGGTTGAAGACCACTGGAAAGGCGCCGACGAAAAGCATGGTGAAGGCGGCGAGCTGCATGTGGATACGCCGCGCACCAGCTGGGAGATTCTGGATGCATTTCGCGATGCCGCGGTAGAGAATGGCGTTCCGTTAACGCAGGATTTTAATCGCGGCGATAACGAGGGCGTGGCGCGCTTCGAGGTGACACAGAAAGACGGCATGCGCTGGAGCACGGCGAAGGCTTTTCTGCGCCCAGCAATGGAACGCCCGAATCTCACCGTGCTTACCCAAGCACTGGTGCACAAACTGCGGCTCGACGGCCGCCGCGTGCTAGGCGTCGAATTTAGCCGCGGGCGCGAAGTATCATTTGCCGCAGCGCGACGCGAAACCATTTTATCTGCAGGCGCCATCGGCAGCCCGCAAATACTGCAACTCAGCGGCATCGGGCCTGCTGCTTTACTGCAAAAGCACGGCATACCACTGGTGCACGAGCTGCCTGTAGGCGAGAACCTGCAGGACCATTTGCAACTGCGGCTGGCCTACAAAATTCAAGGCGCGCTGACGCTCAACACGGTGCTCGATTCATGGTGGTACAAGATGAAAATCGCCCTCGAATACGCACTGCACCGCAGCGGCCCCATGACCATGCCGCCGTCGCAGACCGGCGCCTTCGTGAAGTCCGATCCTTCGCAAAGAACCGCGAATCTTGAATACCACGTGCAGCCGATTACACTGGATCGCTTCGGCGCGCCGCCGCACAAGTTCCCGGCGTTCACCGCCAGCGTGTGCAACCTGCGTCCCACCTCGCGCGGACATGTGAGCATTACCTCGGCTGACCCACGTGCGTATCCGGCGATTGCGCCGAACTATCTTGCCACCGACGAAGACCGCAAAGTCGCCATCGACGCCATCCGCCTCACCCGCCGCATCGTCACCGAAAGCGCAGCGCTGAAAAAATACCAGCCCGAAGAATTCATGCCCGGCCCCGCGTTCCAGAGCGACGAGGAACTGGTCAAAGCCGCCGGTGACATCGGCACCACGATTTTTCATCCGGTCGGCACCTGCAAGATGGGACGCGCGAATGATCCTTCCGCCGTGGTCGATACCGATTTCAAAGTGCGCGGCATCGAGCGGCTGCGCGTGATCGACGCCTCGATCATGCCGACGATTACCTCCGGCAACACCAACGCGCCGACCATCATGATCGCCGAGCGTGCGAGCGAAATCGTCAGGCGCACATCCTCCTAGCTCTGTAGGGCGGGTTAGGCGCGCCGTATGCGCCGTAACCCGCCGCTCACGCCCCACGCTGGCGGATGAAACGCCCCACACACGGCGGGTTACGCTACGCTAACCCGCCCTACGCCGGCTGGATTATCCTGCGCCGAAGCCCAGCCGCCCTGCGCCGCGTGCAATACAAACCCGGCGCCCACTGCGCCTTTGACGAACCCGCGTCGTGTCATGCTCATGACTCCTCCAGATCAAACGGCGGGTTACGGCGACAAACTACGTCGCCTAACCCGCCCTACGCAGGCTGCGTCGCCACAACCGAAGCCCGCTGCTTCACCCCCTCATACCACTGCGCCAACAGCGGACGCGATTCCCGCCAGTTCTCATCAACAAAACGAAAATCCAGATAGCCCAGCACGCACACCGCGCCGATCTGGCCGATGCCGAAGCGTGCGCCCCACGCCGGCGCTTCAGCAGCCAGCGCATCGAGCCCGTTGCGAACCTTGATGAACTGGCCTTTTACCCAGCCGTCCCAGCGGTACTCTTGTGGCCGCACAAATGTTTCGTAGCGGGTCAGCACCGCCGCATCGAGTATGCCGTCGCACAGTGACTGCAAGCGCAGCGCATCCCAACGCGTGGCATCCGCTGGAATGATGTGCGCGCCGCTATGCAGGCTGTCGAGGTATTCGCAGATCACCGATGAGTCATACAGCACCTTGCCGCCATCGCCGTCGTCAATTTGCAGCGCGGGGATTTTTACCAGGGGATTGTGTGTGGCAAGATCGGCGTTGGGGCTGACCGGCGACACCATGACAGCGATTTCCTCGATACGCGGTAACTGTCCGGTCTCGCGCGCAACGATGCGCACCTTGCGGGCGAAGGGTGATGCGGGGTTATGCCATAGACGCATGATGTTCTCCTTTCCGATTCACTTCCCTGCCAATAACCGTCCCCACCCCGCCACCGGCGGCGCGATGCCTGCTGCAATCAATCGCCACGGCTGGGTAATCGGATTGGTCACCACCGGTATGCCAAAATCTTCTTCCAAAATCGGCACCGCGGCAAGGCTGCGCCACGCGCCGCCCGCCAGAAACAGCGCATCGGCCCCGGGCGCGCGCCGCATCGCTTCACGGCCCAACTGGAAAGCGAGTTTTACGCCCTCTTCGATGCTCATGGAAAATGCCTGCTTGGCCCATTGCCCAACACTGGTGATGGCGAGCACTTCGAAACCCGCCTGCGTCAGATAATCCACCACCCGTTTGTTGAGAGGTTCGGACCAGCGGCTGGCCACCGCAATGCGCTTCGCGCCAAAATGCTGGAGCGCCGCGACAGTGGCCTCGGCATGTGCATCCACCACCACACCGGTTTTGCGCGCGGTTTCTTCCAGCAGCGCCTGCACGCGCGGGCGGCCCAGTTGCGAGGCAATAGGGAATCCCGCGAGGGTGATACTGTTTGCGCCCTGCCGCATCAAGTCATCCACACAGGCCCAGTAGCGCTGATCTATCGCCTGGTGTACGCCTTCGGTGGTGTAGTCCGTTACCTCTATCGAGGATGCAATATGGTGTATATCGGGCGGCAGTAAAGGTTGCGGCTGCGACATGGGATGGCGATCTTCTCCGATCGGAGAAACGCTGCCGAGGATGTAGCGGGGTTTCACGGTGTCATTCATTGCACTCTCCGATAATTGGTATGCAAACACGGTGGTGCTTGCACCGCCCCTCACCCTCGGTCCCTCTCCCGGCGGGAGAGGGATGAAAATCACCGCCGCAGCTTTAAATAAATCTCCGGCAATTTCTTCGGCAGGCTGTTGATGTGATCCAGCACCAGATAATGCCCCGCACCGAATATCTGCGGCAAATACTGATTCGCCATGGTGTCCACCGTGATGCAGAACGGATGCACGCCCTTGGCCACCGCTTCCTTCACCGCCATGCGCGTGTCTTCATGCAGATAGCGGCGGTCGCCACCGTCGTCGTAATCTTCGGGACGCCCGTCCGACAGCAGCAACAATAATCGCCTGCGGCTTTCCACGCGCTCAAAATGTTTGGTGGCATGACGTATCGCCGCACCCATGCGTGTAGCCAGCCGGCCCGACATGCCGCCGATCTGGCTGCGCACGTCGTCATTGTACGATTCGTCAAAATCCTTGATGTTGTAGTAACTCACATTGTCGCGATACTTGGAGCAAAAGCCTGCGATGGCGTAGTTGTCGCCGACTTCCTCCATGCTTTCCGCGAACAGCAGCACACCCGCGCGAATGCGGTCCACCAGCCGCCCGCCGCCTTCCGGCAGATGCTGCATGATCGAGGTCGACATATCCGCCAGCAAAATCACGGAAATTTCGCGCTGGCGCATTTCGCGCCGCCGGTAGATCGCGGGAATCGGCGAGCGGCCCGAAATTTTTTCCGCCATGTATTCCACCACGGCATTCAAGTCAATTTCGTCACCATCCATCTGCTTGACCTTGGGCGACATGCGCGTGGGTTTTTGCGACTGAATGGCTTTTTTCAGGCGCTTCAGCGCATTTGAGTACTGCTTCATCAAGCGATTGGTCTCGGTGGTATTCGATTCGCCCAGTCGCTTCTCCTGCACCCAGCTCCAATTCTTTTTGTAGCGCGATTCGCGGTAATCCCATTCGGGATAGGGCACGCCCTTGTCCGCCGGGCCGCGCCCCGTCTGCTGGCCGTCGGGACGGCTCTCCGAGCGTTTCGCCGAGCCGCTGGTTTCACCCTCACCCGTGGTTTCCTGACGCTCGCCGCCATCCTGCTGCTCGCCGCTTTCCGATTCCTGCGGCGTGTCGTTTTCGTCCTCGCCTTTTTCGTCGGGCTGATTTTCCTGCTCCGCGCCGGGCTGGCTTTGCTGATCTTCGTCGGGATTGTCCTGCGGATGCGCCACACGCGTAGCGTTCGGCCCGCGTCCCGGCAGATAGGCCGCCGCAAACGCTTCGGCATCCGTCACCCGCGGCAGCGTGTGCTCCGCAAAAATCGCACCGGCGATGCGATGGGCATCGGCCAGCGTCGCGCGGCGCTCATACAACGGCGCGAAGCGCGCATCGAGAATCGCTATGCCGCGCGCCGCGCGCAGCGCGTCTTCGGCTGTGGCAATCGCCAAATCATAGTACGCCCCAGTTTCCGCGTGTTTCACGCGGGCAGCCCACGCATTGGCAATCAGCCGCTGAAAATAATTCGGTATCTGCTTTTGCAGGCGCGACTCTATGCGCAGGTCTTCGCACATGTCAAAGATCAACTGAAAACGCATCGCGTCTTCGCCAAAGCGCATGAAGATCGGCGCCCACGACACCGTATCCGATTCGGGGAAATCGATCTTCGCATCGGCAAACATCTGGCGCATCGCCACCCGCTCGAAGGTGCCGTGGCGCATGTGCCCCGCTGCATGCAACACCGACAGTATCGCCTCCTCACGATTGCCCATCACCGCCGGAAAATACAGGCACTGGCCGTCAGTCTCCATGAAGGGGCGGCCCTTCTCCGGCGACCAGGCGCTTTCCTTGAGCTCCATACCTTCGCCGAACCACACTTCGAGCAGTATCCCGAGCAGGCGGTTGCGGTCGGCCAGCTTGTAGCCCTGCATGTTCTCCAGCAGCAAGGCGAGGCTTTCCTCGGACTCCAGGCGGAAATAGGCTTCGCCGCGGGTGCGGCCCGACTGTATGATGTCGGCGCCGCGCATCGCCCACGGCAACACCGCCTGCGCGCCGAGCAGATTGCGCACGCGGATCGCACCCGGCAGAAACGTCGCCAGTTGCAGCTTGCGAGATTCGTACAATTCCTCGGCGGGCGCGTTCAGTTGCTCGATCGCGGCAATGCCACCGCCACGACCGGAAATCTCAAGCACGGGTGTGGTAAAAAAGGCGCAACCACAATCGACGGAACGCGCGCACCACGCCAAACCGATGCCCGCCCAGCGCTCCTCGCCCGCGTGACCCAGCGAGCCAAATGCGCGCGGCAGGTTTTTCATAAAACCTTCGATGGCGGGCCACGAGTGTCGCCAGCGCATGATCTGCAGCGCCTGGCGCGTCCATGGCAGCACCACTTCGGATATTTTTTCGGCCTCGCGGCTGCCGCGCGCAAATGCCTTGCCGGCCTCGCGATCAAAGTCATACAGCGTGCGGCAGGCGTTTATCCAGTCAAGCGTTACCGCCTCGCCGTGCGGACGAATGACCGGCAACACGCCTTCGATTTCCGCAAGCAAATCACTATTCACCTCGCGAATGGCGTCGAGCAGCGTGCGTATGGCAGGAGATGACACGGACAGCAGGGCCTATACCGCAAAGTGCGCGTTAACAATCTCCATCAATGCCTCGGCCAGCTCCGGGTCATCGGTGATCGGGTTGACCATCGCCACCTGACATGCCGCTACCGCATCCAGCCCTGCAATGATCATCGCGCCTGCGTAGACCAGTGCGCGGGTGGAGGTCGCTTCTTCAAGACCGTGGTCCTTCAGAAGCCGCGCCTTGCGCCCGGCGGCGACCAGTTGCTGCGCCGTCTCATGCGAAAGTCCCGGCACTTCGTTTATCAGAATCTTGCGCTCGATGTCTTCGCTGGGAAAATCAAAGTTCAGGCCGATGAATCGCTGCTTGGTCGACGGCTTCAGATCTTTAAGCACCGTTTGATAACCGGGGTTATACGAAATCACCAGCATGAAATCCTCATGCGCGTCTATTTCCTGGCCCTTTTTCTCGATGGTGAGTTTGCGGCGGTGATCCGTTAGCGAGTGAATCACCACGGTGGAATCGGTGCGCGCCTCGACAATTTCATCGAGATAACAAATTGCGCCGGCTTTCACCGCGCGCGTGAGCGGCCCGTCCTGCCACACCGTTTCCGCGCCTTCCAGCAGAAAGCGTCCGACCAGATCAGAACTGGTTAAATCCTCGTGACACGACACCGTCACCAGCGGCCGCTGCAACTGAAACGCCATGTGCTCCAGAAAGCGCGTTTTGCCGCAGCCGGTGGGACCTTTGAGCATCACCGGCAGACGACGCCTGTAAGCGGCTTCGAACACCGCGATTTCGTTACCTTGCGGCTCGTAATACGGCGAAATTTCGCCTGCCTGCGGCATTTGAACAATATCGTGCTCTACGCCACGCTGGCGCGCTGTTGCAGTCTTCATTGATTCCCCGGATTGCGAATGAGTGCGATTGGATTGGATCATTGCGTCAGGGTGGATTTTAACATCCGCGCTGGCGGCGGCACGCATGCACTGCACGCGCTGCACATCGTGGCGCAATCTGCCAGGCAATTCTCCAGCGCTACGCGCTATTGCAGTCGCTACCGCTGAAGCGCTGGTCAGCGTGTGGACGCAGGCATAGAATCTGCGGCTGCGAGCGCACGCAATACAAGTCTAATAATATTAGTAAGTATCTGTTTTTAAACATTTATTTAAATAGATGAGAATGCTATGATTATCCGCGGACTGCATCACAACGCCTACCGCTGCCGCGATTCCGAAGAAACGCGCAAGTTTTACCAGGATTTTCTCGGCCTGCCGCTGGCAGAAGCGTTTGAAATCAACGAAACCAGGAGCGGACGCAAGACCAGCGTGTTGCACAGCTTCTACCAGATGGGTGACGGCTCGTTTCTGGCGTTCTTTGAGGCGCCCGGCATGCCGTTCGAGTTCAAGCAACAGCACGACTTCGATCTGCATATCGCGCTGGAAGTCGATGAAGCTACGCTGCACGCTATGTTCGCCAAAGGCAGAACGTCGGGTATCGACACGCGCGGCATCGCCGACCACGGCTTCCTGCATTCGATTTATTTTCGCGATCCGAACGGCTATGTGATTGAACTCACCGCAAAAATGCCGGGACATGACCAGGCGATGGATAACGCAAGCAACGGCGCGCGGGGTAAGCTGGATCAATGGCAGTCCGCCAAACACGCGACATAAAACGCGTATGCCGCCTGAGCTTACCGCTGCTATCGCAGAAAAAAACCCCGTCGTCAGTTGCAGCACCTGCCGTGCCAATTGCTGCAAACTGGAGGTGATGCTGATGGGCGAGGACGACGTGCCGGTTGCGTTGACGGCCATCGATCGCTGGGGCGGCCACGTCATGGCGCGGCTTGAAGACGGCTGGTGCGCTGCATTAAATCGCGACACACTGTTGTGCGGCATCTACCAGCGCCGGCCGGCGGTCTGCCGCGACTATGCACTCGGTGGCGATGACTGCCTGCAGGAACGAGCAAAGGTCGATTAGATACGCTGTCCCGGCTTTGACTTACAGATCAACCGGCCGGTTCGGCAACTCGTCGGGATTCGCATCGCGCGCCGGAAAGTGCCGCGTCAACAATGCGCTAATGTCACGCAGGCCGCCAAGCACGCCTTCCTCGAAGCGGCGTTCCCGGAACGCGGCTTCCATGCCCTGACAGATCGCTTCCCATTCACCCTGCGTCACGCGCGCGTTGATGCCGCGGTCGGCAATGATTTCGAAATCGCGATCGACCAGTTGCAGATACAGCAGCACCCCGGTGTTTTCTTCGGTGTCCCACACGCGCAGGTCGGAAAACACCGTGATCGCACGGCTGTGCGCCGTCACGCCTTTGAGCAGCGGCAACACGCCGAATCCGCATTCGACTGCGAAGCGAACTTCGCCACAATGCGCCGCCTCGGATTGTGTAATCGCCGCTTCGATACGCGTGTACGCGCCGGCCGCAAACGCACGCCGCGCGAGCCAATCCGGGGTCAGAAGATGCTTAAAAATACGCAATAAATTCATAATGTTATAGCCTTACCAGCTACCCGAGGCGCCGCCGCCGCCGAAATCACCGCCACCACCGCCCCAACTGCCGCCCGACGATCCACCGCCACCACCGCCGCCAAAAAACGACAGCCCCAGCAGGCACGCCACAAACACAATTAAACCAACCACGCCGCCGCCGATAACACCAGCGCCCAAAAATGCCGCTGCCACACCGGCAACGGAACCGGCAATCAGCGAACCCAAAAATGTGCCGAAAATCCAGCGCAAAAAGCCGCCCACAAACACCACCAGCAAACCGCCCCAGCTCAGCGCATCGTTTACCGAAAATTTAGCCGAGCTGCCGAGATTCACAGCTTTAGGCGCAGGCAGCGGTTCGCCGTCTACCAGCTTGATAATGCGATCCACACCTGCGTTAATGCCGCCGTTGAAATCCGCTTTTTTGAACGGCGCAACCATGTATTCGTCGATGATGCGCTTGCCGATGGCGTCGGGCAGCGCACCCTCAAGTCCACGCCCGGCCTCGATACGCATCCTGCGATCGTTCTTCGCGATCAACAAAAGCACGCCGTCGGCGACGCCTTTACGGCCGATTTTCCATTGATCGGTCACGCGTATCGAATACTGCTCGATCGTTTCCGGCTCTGTCGTTGGCACCAACAGCACGGCGATCTGGCTGCCTTTGCGCTGCTCAAACGCCGCGAGCTTCGCTTCCAGCGCGGCGCTTTGTTCCGTGGTAAGGGTCGCAGTGAGATCGGTAACACGCGTCTTCAGCGGCGGCACTGCGACGTCCGCCGAAACTGAAGGTACAAAGAATGGCGCCACCAACAAAACTGCCGCGAGGATCACTCGCGGCAACAGGGGAAAACCGTGCATGAACGCGCTTACTTCGCGGCCGGCACCGTGTACTCGTTCGGCGGGCTGGGCGGTATCGCGGCGGGTGCGGGTGTTGCCGCGGGCTTCGCGCCGAAATCAATCTTCGGCGGCTCGGCGATGGCTTTTTCACTATCCACGGTGAACTGCGGCTTCACCTTGAAGCCAAACAGCATCGCCGTCAGATTGCTCGGAAACTGGCGCACGGTGACGTTGAATTCCTGCACCGCCTTGATGTAGCGGTTGCGCGCCACGGTGATGCGGTTTTCCGTGCCTTCGAGTTGCGCTTGCAGATCACGGAAGTTCTGATCGGATTTCAGTTGCGGATAGTTTTCCGCCACCAGCATCAGCCGTCCCAGTGAAGACGACAACTGCGCTTGCGCCGCCTGGAATTTGGCGAAGGCCTCCGGGTTGTTTATGAGTTCAGGCGTGGCCTGAATGGCGCCGACCTGGGCGCGCGCTTTGGTCACGCCCAGAAACACTTCTTTTTCCTGTGCGGCAAAACCCTCAACTACCTTCACCAGATTGGGAATCAAATCGGCGCGGCGCTTGTACTGGTTAAGCACTTCGGACCACGCCGCGCTCACCTGCTCGTCGGTGGTTTGCAGCGTGTTGTAACCGCAGCCGCCCAATAAGCTTGCTGAAACCAAAAGCAGTAATAGGCTCAGGCGCTTTAACATGGCTTTCTCCTCCATTAGGAATTGCCCATTCTATATGGTTTCAGCGTCGCCGGATTTCAAGCCCTCCAGTGTATCCAGCGCAAAGCAAAGGTCTTCCCAAGCCCGCGCTTTTTCCTGCAGACTGCGCAACAGGTACGCGGGATGATAGGTCACGATCAGCGGAATGCCGCGATACTGATGCACCGTGTTGCGCAAACTCGCGACGCTGGCCTCGCGCGCCAGCAGATTGGTGGCCGCCACCTTGCCCAGCGCCACGATCAGTTTGGGTTTGATCAGATCAATCTGCCGGTGTAAAAACGGTTCGCACGCGAGTGCTTCGCCGGATTCCGGATTGCGGTTGCCTGGCGGACGGCATTTCACGATGTTGGCGATATACACGTTGCTGCCGCGCTGCAACTGAATAGCCGCCAGCATGCTGTCGAGCAGCTTGCCGGCCTGACCGACAAAAGGCTCACCCTGTGCATCTTCATCGGCGCCGGGACCTTCGCCTACGAACAGCCAATCGGCGTTTTCGTCGCCCACGCCAAAAACAGTCTGGTTGCGGCGGGCGTGCAACGCACATTGCGTGCATACCGCGACGCAGGCTTTGAGTTGTGGCCAATCCATGCGCATGATACCGGCGCGACGCTGATTGTCGTCTACTGCGATTGCCACAGGCACCACGCTTGCAGCGGCAGGCAGTAGCGCGGCAGCCGCGGGCGCTTCCACAGCACCACGCGCATGCCATTGCGGCGACAAATCCATTTCACGCAACATCAGTGCGCGGCGTTCGCTGGTGTTCATGGTCATGGCTTGTATTCCAGCACAATCGCGTCTTCGCGTGCGCCGTCTTGATTGAAACCTGCAGGATAATAACCGCGCCGCACGCCGATCTCGCGAAAGCCCGCCTGCGTATACAACGCACGCGCTGCTGCGTTCGACACCCGCATTTCGAGAAACAGCACGCTCGATTCAATTTCTTTAATAGTGTCAATTAGATACAGCAACATCTCCCGCCCCAGCCCGCGCCGCTGCCACGCCGCCGCCACGCTCAGGTTGAGCAGATGCGCTTCATCCGCGCCCACCGCGAGCACCGCGTAGCCTACCGTTACGCCATGCAGCTGCATGATCCAGCACAGGCTGCCGGCATGCAGCGAATCCACAAAATTGCCGCGCGTCCACGGGTGTGTATAAATCACGTTTTCGATGGCCATCACGACCTCGAGATCCGCTTCGGTCATGCGGCGAAAGTGCGTCGCCGGATTCAGTCGCGCGCTCATGGTGACGGTATTGATGCGCGTTCGTGCGTCATCAAAGCGACTTTGTCGCGCACATACATTGGCGCGGCAAGCTCCGCGCGCACACCGCCACCGCTCGCAAAAACCGGTGCAGCGAGTATCGCGACTTCGCGCGCACGCGCGTGCAGCGTGTCGTTGATGCCGCGCAACTGCAGCCCGTAGCGTAACCGCAGTGCTTCACCATACACCGCGAATCCGTTACCGCAGCCCAGCCAGCCTGCACCCGGCAGCGGCGGCAAGGCGCTGGGCGCATACACGCCCGGCGCCTGCACGATGCACCAGGTGTCGTGGTGTTTTTCATACGCCGCGTGATACACCTCGCGCATCCGGGCATCGACACAACACACCACGCGCGCGGCACCCGCCGCCTCGGCCAGCGCGTGCAGCGTGCCCACTGCAACCACCGGCTTATCGGCGCCCAGGGCCAACCCTTGCGTCACGCCGCACGCCACGCGCAGGCCGGTGAACGAACCCGGCCCGGCGCCAAACGCGATGCCGTCGATGGCGCTGAGTGTTTCGCCACAGGCGTGTAACAACGCATGCACCATGTCGAGCAGCAATCCCGATTGACGCTGCCCGGCGGGCACTTCGCGATCATCCACAGCACCGTCGCGCCACAGCGCCACAGAGCAAAAGTCGCCGGAGGTTTCCAGGGCCAGAATTTTCAAGGTGAGCGCATTCCGATTTCTTGCATCGATTCTAGCAAAGTCACGCGCTTTTTACGTTGCGGATGTATCATAGAATGCGTGACGTGAGCGGCGTCTGTTGATGAGGTGCCGGCCCGTTGTCGGCGCCAAACTGCGAAAGAGGTAATCCAATGTCAGAAATAAAGTTGCGCCGGGCGCATCTCATTGCCGGTGGCTTTCCGCCCGGCTCAAGCGCCGGACACGACCACGACTATGCCCGCCTGCGGCTGCTGGGGCTGTTAGCCGAACGGGATCTTCAAGCTTCGGTCGCGAATGACTTCGCGGACATTGAAAAATGGCTGCCGGTCAGCCGCCTGCTCATCACCTATGTGGCCGGCCCCTACCCGAACGCTGCGCAGTGCCACGCCATTCAGGCCTGGCTTACGGCAGGCGGCCACTGGCTGGGCTTGCATGGAACCAGCGGCGGCCGCGCCGAGCGGGTAGAGGGGGTGCGCCAACGCCGCACCGTAAAAACCGAACATCACGCCCTGCTCGGGAGCTTCTTCCTGACCCATCCCCCCTACTGCAAGTTTCGAGTCGATGTGAGCGACACCGGCCACCCGCTCACCCGCGGACTTGGCAAGTCATTCGAAGTCGAGGACGAACCCTACTTCATCGAACTGCAAGACCCGGCTTCAACACGGATATTGCTCACTGCGGACTACGGGCCGGGCGCCGTATCACCCAGCATCGGGACCGCCTACGCCTCGGATACTTCTCTGCAACCCGACGGCAGGACTCGTGCGCTCGGCTACACCCGCGAGGTCGGCAACGGTGGCGTGACCTATTTTGCTCTCGGTCATTGCCACAATCCGGCCTCCCGCGCAGGCCGCACCGCCGACGCCTCGGACGCACAACCGCCCACATTGCGGGGGGCGTGGGACAGTGATGCGTTTGTTGTGCTGCTACGCAATGCGATTGCGTGGACGACGGCATAACATTCCTCCCGCCTGGCGACGCAGTGTCACAATCTGGAATAGCTGATGACTTACGCTCCCTGTGTGATAGTCTATATTCAGACGGAAATCCGCAAAGCAGATTCCCGCGGGCCCTTAAGCAACGCTGATACAACCTAGGAGGAAGCCAAATGTATGATCTCGTGATTCGTAACGGCACAGTAGTCGACGGAACAGGAATGCCGAAATATAAAGCGGACGTTGGCTTGATCGGCGATCGAATTGCCGCGATCGGGCGCATCGTCTCCCGCGGCAAAGAAGAAATTGATGCCACCGGCCAGGTGGTTTCGCCGGGCTTTATCGACGGGCACACCCACATGGATGCTCAGGTGTTCTGGGATCCTCTGGGAAGCTGCTCTTGCTGGCACGGTGTCACCACCGTGGTCATGGGCAACTGCGGATTTACGCTGGCGCCGGGCTCCATCGACCAGCGTGACATGATCATCAGCAACATCGCGCGTGCAGAGGACATCTCCTCAGACGCGATGGATGCTGCGATCCGCTGGGACTGGACATCCTTCCGCGAATACATGGATGCCGTGGACAAGCAGCCGAAGGCGATCAACTACGCCGCCAACGTCGGACACTCCGCGCTGCGCACGCATGTCATGGGCGCGCGCGCGTTCGAGCAGCAGGCCTCCGCCGATGACCTTGGCATGATGGAGCATAAATTGCTCGACGCGCTCGACGCCGGCGCCATCGGCTTCACCAGTTCCCGTTCAACCGGCCACAAGCTGCCGGAACCGGACAACCGGCCCGTCGCATCGAATCACGCTTCGTGGGAAGAACTGAGCCAGCTGGTATGCCTCATGGGCACAACGGGCCACGGTATTTTCGAATATTCCCGGGAGCGGGAGGCCCGTTCACCGGACCCAGCAGTGCGCAAGGCCGTCAACGACAGGTTGCGCGAGCTTGCGGTGAAAAGCGGTGTGCCCATCACCTTCGGCCTGCCGGCAGGCAGCCACGGCACGCAGGATGCGTTGGCGCTGCTGGACAGCACGGCCGAGGCTGGCGGCCGCATGTTCGGGCAAACGCATACCCGCGGCATTTCCCACGTGTTGTCGTTCAAGGGGCGCCTGCAGTTTGATGATTTCGCCGAATGGGCACGAGTCCGCGCTTTGCCGGAAGACGAACAGCGCAAGATTTTTAGCGATCCGGAACAGCGCAAACACCTGGTCGCTGCGACCAAGTCAGGCGTCTATCGAACCGGCGGCGGCGAGCCGCGCAAGCCCAACTACGACAAGATGTATGTCATGTACAGTGCGGTGTCGCGCAATCCCACCGTGGCGGAACTGGCGGCCCAGCGCAATGTAGATCCGGTGGAGGTCATGATGGACCTCGCTCTGGAAAGCAACTTCAATCAGTTGTTCATGCAGTTTGATACCGCCACGGTGCCAAAAACTGAAGAGGAAGCGCTGACGACCTTGCGGCATCCGCGCACAGTGATGACGTTTTCCGATTCCGGTGCGCATGTCAGCCTGATCATGGATTCGTCGATACACACGCACTTGCTGGCCTACTGGGTGCGCGAGCGCAAAGCGTTCACGCTGGAAGAAGGCGTGAAAATGATCACCCTCACCCCGGCGATGGCCTGGGGCTTCACCGATCGCGGCATATTGCGCCAGGGTAGCATCGCCGACATCAACGTCTTCGATCCGGCGACGATTGCGCCGGAGATTCCGACCATCGAACATGACCTTCCGGCGGGCGCGCGCAGACTCAAGCAAAAGTCGAAGGGCATCATGGCCACCATTATTGCCGGCAAAGTGACATTCAGGAATGGCGACCATACCGGCGCGCTGGGCGGAAAACTGCTGCGCTCGACTGCCGCGGGCGTGCAGTAAGAACCGGGGCGTCCATGCGCGCGGGTGTTTGCCCGCGCGCATCACAGTGCCCCCGGCGCATGGGGGCGAGACGAAGTTGTCGCAACACGCCGTCTGGCTGGAACAACCATTGGAAGTTGCAGGCGCGGCGACATCCGTCGCTGTCGTTACGCAGCGCATCGAGTACGCCGCGCCATGAGCGGCGCGGTACCTCTACCCTGCTGACGCCACCCTACCGCAATCCGGCTAATATCCCGAACACCTGCTGCATCGAGAAATCGTAGGTCTTCTGGTCGAATGCCGCACCGCCTCCCGCCATCATGTAGCCGTGCTGTATGCCGGGAAAAATGTGCACCCCGACGTTTTTCATGCGCGCGGGCACGGCGCGGTAGGCTTCCTGCACCGGCGGCGGCGCGGCGTGATCCTGATCGCCCCAGATGATGCAGACCGGCTGCGTGACACCGTCGAGTTCCTTGATGTAATCGCCTAATTGCGTACCGTGGCACGAAATGCCAGCGCTGTAGCCGAGGCGTTTCGGGCCGAGGATCGCGTACGGGCCGCCGTAGCAAAACCCCATCGTGGCAGCGCGCCCGTTGAACTGCGGCAGCTTGCGCACCTCTGCTAGTGTGTCTGTCATATCGGCCTCGCCGGCCTCGATGACCTCGAGTCGCGGCAGCCCCCGCGGCGTCGAACGCGCATCGCCGCGCGCCAGCGGGCCTGGCACCGTGCGTGAGAACAGATCCGGTGCGGCCGCGATGTAGCCCTTGGCTGCGAAGGCGTCGGCGATGCCGCGCAGATCGGCATCCACGCCGTGTATCGCGCTGGCCAGCACAATCGCGGGCACTTTGCCCGGCGCATCCGGCGTAACCAGATAACAATCGAATGCGCCGCCGCCGCTGGATTTAATCTTGATGTCCTGCTGCTTCATGACTCCCCCTGAATGGCTCTGTTGATGAACCGCGATATATTACCGCGACGGCGCGCGCCTGTGCGTATTTCACAATGTCGTGAGCAGTGATTTCACATCTGCCGCGCAGGCACAACACGCACGTGCAGGAAATTATTCGCTCGCGGCACCGTACTTACGCAAATAACTTTCATGCCGGAACAGGAAATCCGCGCCGACGATACGATGGTCGAACCCGTCCGGCCGGAACCGATAGTCGACAAATCCGACCTCGCGCGCGCCCCAGTGCAAAGTGGTGGGCGGAGAGTTTACGCAGGCGACGGACGGCCCCCACAGGTAATAAATACCGTCGAGCGAGAAGGACCGAGTTTGATGTTTGTGGCCCGAACTCACCAGGCGCACGCGGTGTTTATGGCACAGTTCGAGCAGGCGTGCGCGGCTGCCGGAGTCGATGCACGACTGGCGTAGCGTAAGATCATCATAATCCAGCTCCGATGGGTGATCGAGGAACAGCGGCTTGTGCAGAAACAGCGCAACCGGACAATTTCTGAATCCTTCCAGCGTACGCGTCAGCCACATCCACTGCTCGGCTTCGGCGGCCTGGCCATCGCTGCCCAGCAGTTGCGAATTGAGCCCGACGAAACCCCAGCCGGCGGCCTCGAATGCCCAGCGCTCCTCGCCAAAGTGGGCAGCGAAACGCGCACGCCGCGCATCATTGACGCGCTTCGCCATCTTGCCGGAGATGACATTGTCGCCGATGTCATGATTGCCGGGCAGATAGCGGCAGGCTACGGCGAGCTGACCAATCTGCGCGCGCGCAAACACGTGATCCGCATCCTCGTCCGGATCGCCCATGACCAGGTCGCCGTTGGCAATAACCAGATCGGGTTGCTCGCGACCGATCCAGCGGACAACTTTCAGCCAATTGTCGAGATGATGCTCCTGACCGGCGCCCAGATGAATATCGGCCACCTGCACAACTCTGAATTCATTCATGGGTCACCGCTTCTTCGCTGGTATCGGACAATTATGGATAAATTATATTGCGGTGATTTTATTACCTATGCGCCGGAGTATTATGCAGCGATTCTTGCATAAGCGTTTATCGTGACGGAAAAATTTCAGGTAATCATCGTAGGCGGCGGGCCGGTGGGTGTGGGCCTTGCGGTGGCGCTGGGGCAACGCGGCATCTCCTGCGCCATAGTGGAGCGACGGCTCACGCCGCAACGCATCCCCAAGGGGCAAAATCTCACGCAGCGCACGCTGGAGCATTTTTATTTCTGGAACTGCGTGAAAGAACTGCGCGCCGCGCGCATCATGCCCACCGACGTGCCCACCAGCGGCGTCAGCGTCTACGGCAATTTGCTGAGCGAATTCTGGAGCGCACCCTCGCAGCGGGAGCTGGTGCAAAAATATTACTTTCAGGAATACGACCGGCTGCCGCAGTACTGCGCCGAAGCGGTGTTGCGCACGAGAATGGCAGCGCTCCCCTCAATCAAGTCATTTTTCGGCTGGAACGCGGAAAAGGTGGAGCAGGACGAGCATTCAGCGCGCGTTTGCATCACTGAAGCGAATGGCAGCGGGCGCCAGGTGCTGGAGGCCGATTACCTCGTCGGCTGCGACGGCGGCCACTCGCTCGTGCGCGAACAGGCCGGTATCGCGCGCAGCGGCGCCGACTTCGAGCAGAAAATGGTGCTGATGGTTTTTCGCTCGAAGGAACTGCAGGAGGGGCTCAAGCGCTTCCCGCTTAAATCCACCTACAACATCATGCATCCCGACCTCAACGGCTATTGGTTATTTTTCGGGCGCGTCGACATGGTCGATGGTTTTTTCTTTCACGCGCCGGTGCCCAATGAGTCGACTGCCGGGAATTACGATTTTCTCGGTCTGCTGCACCGTGCAGCCGGTTTCACGTTTGAGGTGGCGTTCGAGCATGTCGGTTTCTGGGACATGCGCGTCGCGGTCGCCGACGACTATCAGGCCGGGCGCGTTTTCATCGCCGGCGATGCCGCGCACAGCCATCCGCCGTATGGCGGTTTTGGTCTTAACAACGGCCTGGAGGATGCGGTAAATCTCAGCTGGAAACTGGCCGCGCATCTCGACGGCTGGGGCGGTAAGGCTTTGTTGCGCTCCTATAACGAAGAACGGCGCCCGGTGTTCGTCGACATCGGCCGTGATTTCATTTCCGCCCGCATCGAGGAAGACCGGGATTTTCTTGCGCGCTACAATCCGCAGCGGGACCGTGCCGAATTCGAACGCGCGTGGACGGAGCGCATGGCTCGCGTCAGCAGCAGGGCGCAGGTGTACGAGCCGAATTACGAAGGCTCCCCGGTGGTGATGGGGCCGCCGGGTGGCGTATGCAGTGCCCATGGCCATCACACCTTCACCGCGCGCGCCGGGCACCACCTGCCGCCTCACGTGCTTTCATCGGGTCACAATGTTTTCGAGGAACTCGGCGGCGGCTACACCCTGCTCGCGTTTGGTTTAAAGGACGGCGCGGATGACAGCGCGGGACAACGTGCAATTCGCGACTTCGAGCAGGCGGCACACTCGCTGAAGGTGCCGCTCACGGTAGTGCGCGACAGCGATAACAGCGGGCGCGAAACCTACGCCTCGAAACTCATCCTGGTGCGGCCCGATCAGTATGTAGCGTGGAACAGCGATACAGCGCCGCTGGATGCATGCGCCGTGGTGAGCAAAGTCGCTGGGCTAGTGTAGCCGCGTAACGGCCGTCAGAATCCGAGGGCGATCCCGCCGGGACGCGGATCACTGGCCCCGCGCAGCATGCCGTGCTCGCGATCGAGTTGTATCAACTGCACCGCGCCACCGCCCGACCATGCGCCTATCCTCTCGACACCATGGCCGAGGCCGGCAAGCGCGTCACATGCCGCTTGCGGTACGCGCTGCTCGATCTTGACCGCCGGTGTACCGCCCAGACTTCCCGGATCGGTACCCGGAAAGCTGTACCAGCGCGGCGCTTCGACCGCGTCCTGCAATGACATGCCGTGATCAATGACGCTGCTGATCACCTGCGTGCTCCACTGCGTCTGCTGATCGCCGCCGGGCGTGCCGCCCACCAGCCACGGTTCACCGTTGCGGCAGATCAAATACGCATTCAGCGTGTGCATGGTGCGGCGGCCGGGTGCAATGACGTTGGGGTGATCTGGGTCGAGGCTGAAGCCGCGCCCGGCGCGGTTGTTAAGCGTGATGCCTGTTTCACCGCCGACCACACACGAACCAAAAGAATTCGACAGGCTGTGGATGAATGAAAGCGCGTTGCCGTCGCCATCGGCCACGGCAAAATAACTGGTGTCGCCATTGTGTTCGGGTAGCACTGCGCCCGCCGGCCACTGCGCGCGCCGCGGATCGATCAGCGCGCGGCGCGTGGCGGCGTGCCCTTTTGAAATCAGCTGTGCGAGCGGCCATTTCACAAAAGCCGGATCACCCGCATAGCGGTTGCGGTCGGCGAACGCGAGCTTCTTCGCTTCGATCAGCAGATGCATGCGCTCGGCACTGTAGGGACTGAGCGACTTCAGATCAAAGCCTTCAACGATGTTGAGTTGTTCCAGCAGCACGAAACCCTGCGACGGCGGCGCGGTTTCGTGGATCATAAAACCGCGATAGTCGCTGGTGAGCGGCGCGTAAGTAACCGCCTGCTGTTGCGCAAAATCGCCGGCCTCGAATAAACCACCCTCGCTCTTGAAAAACGCGATCAGCTTTTCCGCAATCTCGCCGCGATAGAACGCGTCGGCGCCGCCTTTCGCAACGATGCGCAGACTGCGCGCGAGATTCGGCGCGGCCCAGCGCTCGCCTGCAGCCGGCGCGCGCCCGTTGGGCAGAAACTGTTTAGCGGACCATTCATACTGCGCCAGTTTGTCGGCGCTGTCAGCGTAGCGCCTGCTGATGTAATCGGTGATCGCAACACCGTTCTCCGCGAGTTGAATCGCCGGCGCCCACAACTCCGCCCACGGCATCGTGCAGTAGCGCTTCCAGATCGCCTCGTAAACACTGACCGCACCGGGCACGCTCACGGCATGCACGCCGTGCAGCGGCATTTGTTTGTGCCCGCGGCTGGTGTAGTACTCGGCGGTCGCACCAGCCGCCGCCACGCCGCTGCCGTTGTAGGCGACCATTTCGCGTTTTTTTGCATCATGCAGTACCACGAATGCGTCGCCGCCGAGGCCGCATTTCATCGGCAGCACTACCCCCTCGGACGCGGCCACTGCAATCGCCGCGTCGAAAGCATTGCCGCCCCGTTGCAGCACGCTAAGCCCGATAAATGCCGCTGCCGGATGCGCGGAGGCAACCATGCCGCGCAGCCCGAATGCTTCAGGCCGTTGCCGCGTGCTGCTGCCTTCCGCCGCGCTGAGTCCCCATGATCCATCGTCCATTGCTGCCTCCTGTTGTCGCGACGTGCCTGCTTGACCGGCAGTATTTACTACCGCGCGCCGCTGCACACTGCGTCAAAAAATACGCTACCGCGTACACGCCATGGCGACGCTACGCGGGTAAGCCGAACTCGCGGCGGCAGACCTCGGCAAGTGCTGCGACGCCCTGATGAATTTCCTCGTGGCTCGGGCTCGCAAAGCACAGCCTTAGCCGGCTGCGGCCATGCGCCTTGTTCACCGACCACTGGGCGCCTGGATTGATCGCGACGCCCGCCGCGAGCGCCGGCTCGTAGAGCTTCATCGTGTCGACGTGGTCGGGAAGCTTGACCCAGAGGAAAATGCCCCCCTTGGGATCGTCGAACTCCACCGCCGTCCCGAAGTGTTCTTTGAGCGATTCCATCAACGTCTCGAGCTTGGCTCGCAGGCCGCGCCGCAACGCCGGAACATGCCGGGTAAACTGCCGCACGCAGAACTCCGCCAGCACCATCTGCTCCAGCGCGCCGGAACCGCCGTCGGTCTTGAGTGGGAGGATGCGCGACATCACATCCCAGGGCGCCACGATGTAGCCGACCCGCAGCGCCGGCGCGATCGACTTCGAGAACGAGCCGATATGGATGACATCACCGTGCTCGCTCATGGCGTAGAGCGCGGGTGGGCGCTCGCCCGACCAGATCAGATCGGCATAACAGTCGTCCTCGAAAATGGGCACGCCATGCGCCGCTGACAGCCGCAGCATCTCCTGGCGCCGTTGCAGCGGCATGATGGTGCCGGTCGGATTCTGCACAGTCGGAATGGTGTAGATGTACTTCGGCCGGATGCCCTTGCGTTTGAGATCGTCGAGCGCGGCCGACAGCGCATCGATGCGCATGCCGTCGTGGTCGAGCGGGATGCCGACCGGGGTGACGCCAAGCCGGGTCAACCGGTTGATCGATCCCTGGTAGCAATCCTGTTCGATGATCACGGTATCGCCACGTTCGAGCAGCGTGCCGTTGACCAGGTCAATCGCCTGCAACGATCCCGACGTGATCAGAATATCGTCGGCCGTGCAATCGATGGCCGCATCGGCCTTGAGCTTGGCGGCGACAAACTCACGCAGCGCGCGGTAGCCCTGCGGGCCGCTGTTCAGCCCATAGGTCGAGAGCGTACGCCCCTCGCGTTTGAGTACCGCGTCGGCAGCCGCAATCAAATCTTCGAGCGGCAGCCGGTCCGCGTCATTGTTGCCGCCGGTGAAATCAAACTTGACGCGCCCGCTCCAGCGCGCCGCCGCCGGCGGTAATCCCTTGGCCAAAAACGGTGCGAAATCAAACGTTGCGGTACTCATCGTCTTGGGTCTTCCTCCAGATTAGAAAATTTAAGCGCTATTTTTGACCAGCGGGGACTGTATCCCTCGCCCGCAGAATGGTCAACCGCATGAATGTACTTGTCATTGACGAAATCGCTGATACGATAGGCTGCAGCATTGATGACCGGCAGACTGGATAGAAAAACGAGTCAGCAAGTATCATTCCTTGCGCACCTATCAGCACGCGCTAGTCCGCCAAATCAGTCATCGCACTTATATCACCTGAGAAAGGATTACCCATCATGGTTCGCCTGGCAGACCTCTCGCCTTCCGATCAGGAAAACATGCTCAAAAAAGTTCCCACGCTTCCGCGCTTTGAGCAGCGCCCCTGGGCACGCGGCCCCAAACTCGCGCAGCGCCGCTTGGCGATCGTCAGCACCGCCGGTTTGCACGCGCGCGGTGACCGGCCGTTCGGTGGCGGCGGCATGGACTACCGGGTGATTGCCGGCGACATCGACGCCGGTGATCTGATCATGAGCCATATGTCGGTAAATTTCGACCGCAGCGGATTTCAGGAAGACTGGAATGTCGCATTTCCGCTGGATCGCCTGCAAGAACTCGCGCACGAAAAAATGATCGGTTCCGTCGCGGCATTTCACTACTCGTTCATGGGCGCCGTATCGCCGGTGACGAATTACCAAGCCAAAGCCGCCGAGCTTGCGCAATTGCTGCGCAACGACAAGGTTGACGCAGTATTGTTATCGCCCGTTTGACCCAACTACACGTGCGCCGTCGGCGCACTCGGTCACTACCTCGAAGCCGCAGGCATACCCACCACGCAGATCAGTCTGGTACGCGAACACACCGAAGCACTCGCGCCGCCGCGCGCGCTGTGGGTGCCCTTCATGCTCGGGCGTCCGTTCGGCGTGCCCAACGACGCTGCGTTTCAACGCAGGGTGCTGCTTGCCGCACTGCAATTGTTCGAACGTGAATCGGGCCCCGTGCTTGAGGATTTTGCGCAAGACGCGCCGCATCAACGGTTAAGTTCGCCGCCTGAGAATCTGGTGTGCCCGGTCAGTTTCCCGCGCCTGCAGGCCGAGGGCGCACTGGCAGAAAAACTGGCCGACGAAGTATCGCAACTGCAAGCGTGGCACGAGGTGGCCGTCAAGCATCGCGGCCGCACCACGCTGGGCGTCACTGGCATGCAGCCACTGCAAATCGTGGATTACCTCACGGCGTGGCTCAGCAATCAGCCCCCGCAGCCGTTTCGCAAGGATATATCACCCGGCGACGCCCTCAAGCAGGCGTGCGATGAACTCAAGGCTTTTTATCTGGAAGCCAAGGCTGTGCAACCGGGGCAGCACTCGGCAGCCAGTATTCAGCAGTGGTTCTGGATGGAAACCGCACTCGCTCAGGCTATTGTTCAGATACGCGCCATCGCGGCGAGCAGCGCTGAACCTTCCGTGAAAGGGGTTGCCGTGCAGAGCCTGGTTCCGCGCGCAATGGAAGCCGCTGTGCAGAAAAAGGCTGTTTCACAGAGCAGATGACCGTAAAACCCGTGCAAAATTAACCCGAGTAATCACATCGAAGTATAGAACGCCTGTCTTTCAAATAAAGGAAAACACAATGATAAAACCGCTAGGCAATGACGATTTGTCCGACAAGCCGGGGGAAAGGATTATTGACAAGCCCGAACTGCCGGCCGCCGGCATCACCAATGAAAATGATCTGTTGACTGAAACCGTGAGCGGCCAGTTGCAGCTCAAGCGCAGCCAGTCAGGCAAGTTCGAAGTGTGGTGCGATGAGCCTGCGCGCATCGGCGGCACGGATACCTATCCGTCCCCAATGACGTATCTGGCGATGTCGATCGGCTTCTGACTGCTCACTCAGGTTGCGCGGTACGCGCACATGATGAAATTGAAAGTCAGCGACCCCAAATGCCGCGTAGTGATGCGCAAACACCTGGGTGGTTCCGTCATCAAAGGCACAGTGTTCAACAAGTGGGAGGGCATCAGTACCTATCTCACGGTCGAAAGCGACGAGGCTGAGGACAAGCTTGCGCATTTGATCAAAAACGCAAAAGCAGGATGCTTTGCGGAGGGACTGATCACCCAACAAGTTCCACTACACAGCCATGTCGAAGTAAACGGCAAGCCGTTTCAAATCGAAGGTGTTACGCAGAAATAGCGCTTTGACGTACACACTCACGACATCCTGCCAGGCTAATCTGCAAGCTTCTCGTAAGCCGCAACGTCCAGCAGCGCCCCCAACTCAGCCGGGTCGCTGAGTTTCATACGAAACAGCCACGCACCATATGGGTCTGTATTGACCGCTTCCGGCGCATCAGTGAGCGCTGGATTGATTTCAGTCACCAGGCCCGAAGCGGGCGCATGTACGTCGGCCACAGTTTTGACGGACTCAATCACACCGCACGCTTCGCCCTGTCTGACCATGACGCCGGCAGCAGGAGGCTGCACGTAAACCACATCGCCCAACTGTTCCTGCGCGTGATAGGTAACGCCGACGATACAGCTATCGCCGGACTCCATCTTCAGCCAGGTGTGTGATTCATGATACTTAAGATTCCCGGGGTTCAACATGAATTTTCAGCAAGCGCATTAATTCGCTCAGACGATCTTATCCGCTTGCAGTTTACCCACCGCATCAGCGCTAAGACCGAGCCAGCCGGTGAGCACATCCGCGGTATGCTCGCCGAGACCCGGGGACGCCTTTATCTTCGGCGGCTTGCCGTTGATCCGCACCGGCCAGGATGACATTTTGAAGGCGGGGTAATTCTTGCGCTCCATCACCTGCATGATGCCGCGTTGTTCGAAGCTCGCGTCATTCTGTAGCTCCATCGTATCCAGCACCGCGCCTGCCGGTATGCCCGCGCCGCCAACCAACTTCATCGCCTCATGCTTGGTACGCGCCTTGGTCCAGGCGGTAATGATAGCGTCGAGTTCAGCGTCGTTCTTCACCCGCAACGCCGGCGTGGCAAAGCGCGGATCGTTGACCAGATCCTCACGTCCGATCACCTTGCACAGCCGCGACCAATGCTCGGGATTCGCGCGGCTGGTCATAATCCAAACATAGTCGTTAAGCCCCCCCGGCGCGCAGGGAAACAGTCCCGACGGGGCATTGGAGCCGCCGCCCGAGCGTGTGCCATCGCGCTCGACCGCCTTGCCGGTGCGCGCCTGGGTGGAGAAGTTGGTGCGCATGTAGTGCAGCATCGCGTCCTGCATCGCCACCTGCAATCGGCAACCCTCGCCGGTTTTCTCACGTTTGCGCAACGCGGCGAGAATAGTAATCGCCATCGTCATGCCCGTCCCGGTGTCACCAAGAGACAGGCCGGGCTTCACCGGCTGCCGCCCGCGCTCGCCGGTCACACTGATGGTTCCGCCCATCGCCTGGGCGATCATATCGAAGGCGAGGTTGGTCTCGTACGGGCTGCCCTCGCCAAACCCCTTGACTTGGCAAAAAATAATACCGGGATTGATCTTCTTTACCTCGTCATAGCCGAGGCCAAGACGCTCAATCGTGCCGGGCGCCATGTTCTCCACCGCGATGTCGGCCTTGCGCAGCAGGTCCTTGACCAGCGCCAACCCCTCCGGCGCTTTCAAATTCAGCGTGATCGATTTCTTGTTGGCGTTGAACTCGTTGAAATAATACGGATCGTCGTCGGGCTGGCCTGGCCGCAGCCGCCGTCCCGGATCGCCGGTCCGAGGATTTTCGATTTTTACCACCTCTGCGCCCAACCAGGCGAGGGCTTCGGTGCAGGACGGCCCAGCCTCGAACTGGGTAAAGTCAACGACCCGGACTCCGGCGAGAAAATCATAATCAGCACTGTTGTTCGACACGGTTCTACCTCCCTTGGTTATGTCATCCTTGTCCTAAGCTTCGCACAAACCATAGATTAATCCAACTGGCTGCCGGGGCAGACTTTGCATGATTTGGGCTTAGGGCCTGTTAACAATTGATTCGCGAGCGAATTAATTGTTAACAGGCCCTAGCGGCGGTAATGATTTAGTTGAAGTTGAGCTTTAACCCTGGCTCCGGCCACTGCATCACGCCGAGCCGCCCGGTGCCGGACAGTGTAATGTAAGCCGTGCGCATATCCGCCCCGCCGAAGCAGATATTGGTCGGATGGCCATCGGGCATTTTTACCGCGCGCACAACCTCACCTACCGGCGAAAACTCCGTGATGTAGCCGGTAATCAAAGTCGCCACCACGATATTGCCATTCGCCAGAACCTTAAGGCTGTCGAACTTGGCATTGCCGCCGAGCCCGGCAATAACGCGTCCGCTGTGCGGTGCATAATCGGGCTTGAGCTTCACCTTGCCGGGGCCTTGCACCTCAAACGCCCACAAGCGCGCGCCATCGGTCTCAGCGACGTAAAGCGTTTTGCCATCGGGCGACAAGCCGCAACCATTGGGACTCAATACGGGATAGGCCACTTCGATGACCTTCGAGCCGTCAGGCAGCGCGTAATAGACACCGCCGTAAACCTTGTGACGTGGCATGCGCTTGCCGAGATCAGTAAAGTAGAATCCACCTGCCTTGTCGAACACCAGATCGTTCGGCGCCGACAGCAGGTGGCCGTTCACTTCCTTGTACAGCAGTTTTGCGACACCGGTTTTGGGATCGATGCGCTGGACGGAACCGAATTGGTAATCCGGGTGCGGGCCCATGCCTAGGGGATGGCCTTCGACATAACGGTTGCCGCCGTTGTTGCACAAATAGAAAAATCCATCCGGCCCCACCGCGAGCCCGTTGGGCCCGCCACCGCACTCGGAAAACAGGCTGACCTTGCCATCCGGCGCGACGCGCGAACAGCGCCGACTACGCAGCTCCACCAAAACCACGGAGCCATCGACGCAAACCACTGGCCCTTCCGGAAAACCCAGTCCCGTCGCCAGTATTTTCATGTCGTCCATGATGCGTTACTCCTTGCTTGATTTTTTGCGGGTGACCATGGTGCAGATGTAGCGGAAGCGCGATCAAACGTGTGCATGAATTTTTTTTGCGCCACGCGCGGGCTACCGGCAATGTATCGCCGGCTCGGCCAGCGGTCAACCGCGCACAAGTTCAAGCGCGTGCGCCACAGCGCGCAGGCTACCTGTGCAAGCGGCTCGTACGCGGTACCCCAATGAGCAAGTATTCCATTTGATCCGCCAGGATGTTTCGGTTCCGCAGGATAAAGTGCTCGTGCCTGGAGGGCGTGTAAGGCACATAAAGCAGCGGCATGCGCGCCTGCTCTGGCGTGCGATCCGCCTTTCTCCCGTTACAGGCCCGACACGCTGTGACCACATTCATCCAAACGTGCTTCCCGCCCCTTGAAACCGGTATCACGTGGTCGCATGAGAGTTCGCGGGTAGCAAAACGATTACCGCAATACGCGCACAGATGACGATCACGCGCGTAGAGCAGGTCATTGCCCAGCACCGGCACGCGCGCGAGCAAGCGTCCGGCATGGCCCGCTCCACGCAGCGCCAAAATCGATTGCGTTTCAATACGTGAACGACGTCCATCGCGTTGCGTGCCGCCACGGTATTCGCAGACGCGGTTACCCGCCGACCAGGCCACAAGCTGCTTGGCGTGATACGTGATCGCCTCTTCGATACCCACCCAGGCCTGTGGCAGACCAGCCTGGTCCAGCATCAGAATCAATGTTTGCATTATTTTATCTCGTAACTATAACCGGTCGGCCGCTCTCACCGCCGACCAGTTTTGTTGCTATTGCGTAATTTGACATCGTTATGGACAATGTGTTCTACGACGAATTCTGCCTGCCGTTTCCGGCAAGACTGGATGTGGTTTACAGGTTGGTACCGTCGGCAGGACTCGAACCCGCATCCTCCGCGTTCGAAGCGCGGCACTCTGGTTCCAATTGAGTTACGGCGGTGCAAATCTGAATTGGTAGGCCCTGCAGGAATCGAACCTGCCTAATGCGGATTAAAAGTCCGCTGCCTCGCCAATCGGCCAAGGACCTGAATTGATAGTGGGGTGACCGACGCGATTCGAACGCGCACCCGCTTGGTTCACAGCCAAGCACTCTGCCAGTTAAGCTACGACCACCATCGATAAAAATTGGCTCCGGCCAGTGGAATCGAACTACTCTCATTCGCCGTTAACAGCGGCGCGCTTTCACCTTGAAAGCCAGACCGGAAACTATGCCTACCCCTTCACGCACAGCACCTGTTTCAGGGTATGCACGATTTCGACGAGATCCGATTGCGCCGCCATCACGTCATCGATGGACTTGTACGCGCCCGGAATCTCATCAATCACACCGCTGTCCTTGCGATATTCCACACCAGCGGTTTGCTGTGCCAGGTCCGCTTGCGAGTAGCGGCGCCTGGCTTCACCCCGGCTCATGCGGCGCCCCGCGCCATGCGAACATGAGGCATACGCGTCAGCGTGCCCCTTGCCCTTCACGATGTAGGACTTCACTCCCATGCTGCCAGGGATGATGCCAAGCGCACGATCAGCTCCCTGGCGGATTTGGCGGGAACCGACGGGTGGGCCACCAGCAGCATACAGGTGTGCACGAGAAACGCCACCGGCGCCAGATCGACGAGCGGGTCATAGTTGAGTTTCAGCAGATGGGGGTTGATCACGATCTGTCCCAAGGTGGCGAACACCAGGGTATGACCGTCTGGCGGCGATTTGGCGGTCAGCTCCACCGCGATCGAGCCCGATGCGCCGGAACGATGCTCGATGATCACAGGTTGTTTCCAGGTTTCGTTCAGTTTTTGCGAGACCATGCGCGCAAACAGATCGGTCGCACCACCCGGCGGCTGTCCTGAGAGAATGCGTACCGGTTTGGACGGATACGCTTGACCCAGTGCTGCGCTACCGTGCGTAAGCAGCGCGCACATCGCTAGTACGCTCACGATCACACTGATTAATCGCGAGGCAGAATCCAACCCAGCTACATTCTGAGACGAAGTTTTCATCTTGACTAGGGCCTGTTAACAATTAATTCGTGAGATGCGTTGCTGTCCCAATCGTCGCTGGCAAGGCGCTTGCCGCAGGCAATATCGCGAATATTGCCAAGGCAAGCAACGCAGCAAGCGGCGATTGGGGCAGCAACCCGTAGGGCCAGGGCGATTGGGCGGTAGATAGCACAGTTTCCTTGATACGCCACAGCGATATGATTTCCATCGGCTCTTTATTTACCAAACCCAATCGTCCCTGGCGCGCTCGCGAATTAATTGTTAACAGGCCCTGAAAGTCCCTGACAAAATTCACCGATCAGCACTCCATCCTGCGACGGGCGCACAGTCAACCGCGTGAATTTTCACCGCTTAGATTTTCGCCAAGCCCCGATGTTTTCCTGAAAATCTTGACCTGCGAAGCATTGCGCAGCGGCTAATTTCCGAGCCATCGACGCCTTTTCACCAGCGCAAGCGGAGCCGTAGGGCGCAATCCCTATTGCGCCGAATAGATGTCGCTGGTGATTCATGCGGCGCAATAGGACAAGGGAACACTTGAAGCGAAGCATTGCGCCCTTCGCGGTTGACGTGCGCTTGTTTGATGAGCAACGTATGGATACAAGTAGCGTTTGACTCAAGGTACCAACACCCCCACCAGCCACAGGCTCAGCGCCGGGAAGGTGATGAGCAGCGCGATGCGCACGGCGTCGGCGGCAAGAAATGGAATCACGCCGCGGTAGGTCTCGGCCATCGGCACATCGCGCGCGTAGCTATTCACTACGTAGACATTGAGTCCCACCGGCGGCGCGATCAGCCCGACTTCGACCACGCACAGCACCAGGATGCCGAACCAGATCGCCTTCTGCGTGACGCCCAGCCCGTACAGTTCCAGACCCATCACCGCGGGAAAAATGACGGGGATGGTCAGCAGTATCATCGCGAGTTCATCCATCACACAACCGAGCGCGAGATAGAACGCGAGTATGCCGAGCACCACGGCGAGCGGGGGCAGGCTGCTTGCGGCGACGGCCTTGGCGAATTGCGCCGGCATCTGCGACAGCGCGAGCGCCGAGTTGAGCATGTCAGCGCCGAGAAAAATCATGAAGATCATGCCGGTGGTCACGGCAGTGCCGTAGAAGCAGCGCATCAGGCCTGCGGTATCGAGCTCGCGCATGGCAAGCGCGACGATCAGCGTGCTCGCAGCGCCCACCGCAGCGCCCTCAGTCGGGGTGAACCATCCGCCGTAGATGCCGCCGAACATCAACAAAAAGATGGCCATGATCGGCCACACGCCGCGCAAAGCGGCGAGCAGTTCGGCACGGCCATGGCGCTCGGTGGCGGGCCCATGATCCGGATACAACTTTACGTAGATCGCAATTGCGGCGAGGTACAGCGCTGCCGCAAGAAAGCCAGGTATGAATGCGGCGGCGAACAGCTTTGCAATGTTCTGCTCGGTGAGAATGCAGTAAACCACCAGCACCACTGACGGCGGGATCAGAATGCCGAGTGTGCCGCCGGCAGCAAGCGTTGCGGTGGCCAGCCGGCCGGAGTAACCGTGCCGGCGCATCTCGGGCAGCGCGACCTGCGTCACGGTGGCCGCCGTCGCAACCGAGGAGCCGCAGATCGAGCCGAATACGGCGCAGGCGAGTATCGCTGCCATCGCCATCCCGCCGCGAAGATGGCCAATCAGTGCGTTCGCGAGGCTGAACAGCGCTTTGGACAGGCCTCCCTGCGTGGCGAACTGGCCCATCAACAGGAACAACGGGATCACCGACAAGTCGTGGACCGACAGGCGTGCATAGGCCAAGCCCTTAAGATGGTTGAGCAGTGCATCCGGGCTTGCCTGCGCCACATAACCGATTGCGCCCGCGACGAACATGGCGATCGCGATCGGCACGCGCAACGCCATCAGTGCAAGCATCCCCGCGAAGAGTGCAATGCCGACGCTCAGGGCGCTCATGCGGTCTTCCATCTGCGCCAGGCGCTGTAGAGGCCGGTGAGCGCGGTGAGCGCGAAGGCTGGCGTCATCAGCGCGTAGGCATACCACAGCGGCACACTCATGATCATCGAGGTCTCGCCGCCCGCCTTCATCGCCACTGCGCCAGCGCCCGTACGCCAGGCCACTAGCGCCATGACCACGGCGAGCAGCACGGCGCCGAGCGCATCGAGCACACCCCGCGTTCGCGGTCGCGCGCGCAGGGTGAAGAAATCCACGATGATATTGCCTTGATTGAGCTGGCAATAAGGCAGAAAAAAAGCGATCGCCACCGCACAGCCAAACTGCACCAGCTCGAAGTCGCCCTGGATCGGCCGGCCCATCATGCGCCCGCCGATCGAAGCGACCGACATCAACACCAGCGCCGACAGCACGGCGCCCCCGAGAAGCGCGAGGAGTTTGCACGCCGCCCCGAGCGCGCGGCCAAGCGTAGCTGCCGCCTGCGCGTGAATCTCTTCAGATATCTGCAACGTAAAGCCGGCGGCTGAGAAGCAGCGCTATTTCGTATACTTCTGGATCAGCGCGCGCGCGGACTCGATCAACGCCTTGCCATCGTGGCCCTTGGCACCCATATCCTTGATCCACTCGTCGGCGATCGGCTGCGCCACTTTGCGCCAGTTTTCCAGCTCGGCTGCCGGGACGGTGTAGAACTGGTTACCGCGCGCCTGCGCGAGCTTGCGGCCAGGCACGTCCGCTTCCTGAAACACCTTGCCGATCCACGCCGAAAGCTCCGCGCCCGAATTCTGATCGATCACCTTTTTCAGGTCCGGCGGCAGAGCGTTGTACTTGGCGGGATTCATCGCGAAAATGAAGGTAGAGGTGTACAGCGCGAGAAATTTGGCGTCGGTTTCGGTGTGGAATTTGGTCAATTCTTCCACCTTTACCGCCGGCACCACCTCCCACGGAATCACCGCACCGTCTATCACGCCCCTGCTGAGCGCCTCCGGTACCTGCGGCACCGGCATGCCCACGGGGGTGGCGCCCATTGCACCGATCAGCTTGTTGGTAAGCCGGGTTGGCGCGCGCACCTTGACGCCCTTCATGTCGGCAAGCGTGCGGATCTGCTTCTCACGCATGTGGATGTAGCCCGGCCCGTGGACGTGGAATGCCAGCGGATGCACGTCCTTGAATTCGCCCCTGGCGTGCTGTTGCACGTAAAGCCACAACGCGCGCGAGGTGGCCTCGGCGTTGGTCATCGTGAACGGCAACTCGAACGCCTCGATAAGCGGGAAGCGGCCCGCGGTGTAGCCGGGCAGGGTCCACACGATATCGGCGACGCCGTCTTTCGCCTGGTCATAGAGCTGCGGCGGTGCGCCGCCCAGTTGCATCGAGGGATAAATCTGGCACGCCAGCCTGCCGCCGGATTCCTTGCCGATCTTCTCGCACCAGGGAACAATGAATTTGGCGTGTGCGGTGGATGGCAGCGGAAGGAAGTGGTGTATCTTGAGCGTCACCTCCTGCGATCGCGCGACACCTGCGAATCCGCTGGTGAATGCGAAGAGCAGGACAAGAATTGTGTATTTGAGTTTCATAGTTGGCCTCCGATCAGGATTTATCACGTTACCATACTCTGATCCCATATTTAAAAATGCACATGCGCACTCAGGTTGGAATCATCGGGGCCGGACCGGCAGGTCTGCTGCTCTCGCACCTGCTGCAGCGGCAAGGCATCGATTCAGTCGTCCTGGAGAACCGCAGCCGCTACTATATCGAACAGCGGGTGCGGGCGGGCGTGCTCGAGCAGGGCACGGCAGATCTGTTGTCGGCAGCGGGTGTCGGTGAGCGGATGCAACGGGAAGGACTGATCCACCATGGTATCGAGCTGCGCTTCGGGGGGCGCGGTCACCGCATCAACCTGAGCGAGCTCACCGGCGGGCGTGCGATTACGGTATACGGCCAGCAGGAAGTGATCAAGGATCTGATCCAGGCGCGACTGGCTGCGGGCGGCCAAATTCTCTTCGAGGTCGAGGACGTGAGCGTGCATGACCTCGATTCCACTGCGCCGCTAATCCGTTGCCGCAAGGATGGCGAGCCGGTCGAGCTGCAGTGCGAGGTGATTGCCGGCTGCGATGGTTATCACGGGGTATGCCGGGGGGCGATTCCCGCGGGCGAGCTGCGGGTTTATCAGCGCGACTACCCGCTGGCCTGGCTCGGCATCCTGGCGCAGGCGCCGCCGCCTTCCGATGAGTTGATCTATGTCTACCACGAACGCGGCTTCGCGCTCTTCAGCATGCGCTCGCCCCACATCGCGCGGCTCTATTTTCAGGTGCCAGTCGCAGAGGACATCGCGAACTGGCCCGACGAGCGTATCTGGCAGGAATTGCATACGCGGTTCGGGGCCGAGGGTAAGCTCAACCAGGGACCGGTGATCGAGAAGATCATCACCGGGATGCGCAGTTATGTGGCCGAACCGATGCGCTATGGCCGGCTGTTTCTTGCCGGTGACGCGGCCCACATTGTTCCGGCGACCGGCGCCAAGGGACTCAATCTCGCCGTCGCAGACATTCGAGTGCTCGCCCAGGCGCTCGCGGAATTTTTCAATTCCGGACGCAGCGACCTACTCGATAGCTATTCCGCAACCTGTTTGAAGCGCGTCTGGCGGGCGCAGCATTTTTCATGGTGGATGACTTCCATGCTGCACCGTTTTCCGGGCGATGATGGTTTCCAGCAACGCCTGCAGCGCTCGCAGCTTGAATACGTCGTCAACTCGCGCGCAGCGGCCACCAGCCTCGCAGAAAATTATGTCGGCTTATCAGAATCGTTGTTGAGTGTGCGCTAATCAAACGGCCCACGGCAGCCCAACGTAGTTCTCCGCGAGGGTTGTGGCGGCGGCCCGCGAGCTTATGACGTATTCGAGCTGTGAGCGCTGCAGGCGCTGCTGGAACGCGTCGTCCTCCGGGAAACGGTGCAGCATGGAAGTCATCCACCACGAGAAATGCTCCACCCGCCAGACACGTTTCAGGCAGGTCGCGGAATAGGCATCAAGGAGCTCACTGCGCCCCGTAGCGAAGTATGCCGCGAGCGCCGGGGCCAGCACCCGCACATCAGCCACCGCGAGATTGAGTCCCTTGGCGCCGGTGGGCGGCACGATATGCGCGGCGTCACCGGCAAGGTAGAGCCTGCCGTAGCGCATCGGCTCGACGACGAAGCTGCGCATCTCCGTGATGTTCTTCGACAGCACCGGGCCTTCGGTGAGCTGCCAGCCGTCGTCGGTCGCGAGCCTCACCCGCAACTCCTGCCAGATGCGCTCGTCAGGCCAGTTCGCAACATCCTCGTCCGCTGCGACCTGCAGGAAATGCCGCGTGAGCGCCGGCGAGCGCCGGTTGAAAAACCCGAAACCGCGCTCGTGCCAGGCGTAGACCGTCTCTTGTTCCGGGGTCGCTGCCTCCACCAGGATGCCGAGCCAGCCGAACGGGTAGACGCGCTCGAACACGCTCAGCGCACCCGCCGGTATCGACGGACGGCAGACACCGTGAAAGCCGTCGCAGCCGGCGATGAAATCACAAGCGAGCTCCACTGGCTCACCGTTCCTGCTGAAGTGGATGCGGGACGAAGCTGAGTCCAAGTCACTCACGCTCACGTCCTCGACCTCGAAAAGAATTTGGCCGCCTGCGGCAAGGCGCGCCTCAACCAGATCCTTCACGATCTCCTGCTGGGCGTAGATGGTGTAGGGGCGCCCGCCGGAGAGCTCCTTCAGGTTGAGGGGATGGCGTCTGCCGCCGAATCGCAGCTCGATGCTGTCGCGGACTATGCATTCCCGCCGCAGCCGTTCGCCGACGCCCGACGCCGTCAGCAGGTCCACCGTGCCCTGCTCGAGCACGCCCGCCCGCACGCGCTGCTCGATGTAGTCGCGGCTGCGGTTTTCGATGACAACCGACTCGACACCCTGCAAGTGCAGCAGATGCGAGAGCAACAACCCGGCCGGCCCGGCGCCGACGATGGCGACTTGAGTACGCACGCGCTGTCCGCTTATTCGAGCTTGATGTCGAACATCATCATGACGTGGCCGCCCATCATGTCCTGGAGCGCCGGTGCGGCGCCCTTGTACGGCACGTGGACGATGTCGGCCTTGGTGGTCAGCTTGAACAATTCCCCGGCGATAGGGCCCGAGCTGCCGACACCCTGCGAGGCGTAAGTCAATTCGCCTCGCCTCGCCGTGGCGAGCGCGATCAACTCTTTGACCGATTTCGCCGGCACAGAGGGATGCACCACCAGCACGTTCGGCACGGCCGCCATCAGGATGATCGGGCTGAAATCCTTCACCGCGTCATACGGCAATTTGGCGACGAGGTGCGGGAGTATCGCGTTGGTGGCGTGGAATCCTGCGAACAGCGTGTAACCATCGGGGGGAGACTTGGCGGCGACCTCGGCCCCGATGATCCCTCCGCCGCCGGTGCGATTGTCCACGATCACCGGCTGCCGGGTCGCAGCAGGCATTTTCTGCGCGAGCGCGCGCGACAGCAGGTCGGCCATCCCGCCGGGGGCGAGCGGCACGATGATGCGCACCGGCTTGGCCGGATACTCCTGGCCATGTGCCGGAATGACAGCCGTGAGCCAAACTACACCTGCGGCCGATACCGCGAGCGCAGCGCTGCCTCGACGAACAATGGTCATGACGGTCCCCCGTATTCTTCTATGAACTTTCCCCCACATCCTGCGCGACATCGTTTCGAACACCATTTTCCACCAGCAGGCAATGTATCCGCCGCACTGCAAACGGTCAACTGCGCATAAGTCAGTCGATGGTGATGCCCGTTTGTTTGATCATCTTCTCCCACCGCGCAACATCGGCGCGCAGAAAAGCGGCGAACTCCTCCGGCGTACTGGGCGATACCATGCCGCCTTCGAACTGAAGACTCTTCTGCACCTCGGGCATTGCCAACACTTTTACGACCTCTCGATTCAGGCGTGTGACCACTTCCCTCGGCACCTTGGCCGGTGCCAGCAGGCCATGCCAAAGAATCGTCTCGAACCCGGGCATACCGGATTCTGCGACCGTCGGAACGTCGGGAAATAAATGTGATCGTTTCACACCGGTTACGGCCAGCAGTCTCGCCCTGCCATCCCTCGCATAAGTTAACGCTGAGACCATGGACGTGATCATGTAGGACACGCGTCCGGCATATAAATCGAGCATGCCTGGCCCACCGCCTTTATACGGAACATGCAAGGTATTGATGCCCATTGCGCCATTGAAGAAAGCCCCGAGAACGTGGCTGCTGCCCGCGGTACCCGCCGATGCAAAGGTCAATGCTCCGGGATTTGCCTTTGCGGCTGCGATGAGATCTTTTAGCGACCGCAGCGGCGACTTATCGTTAACCACAAACACCTGCGGCGTACGCACCACCAGCGAGATCGGCGCAAAGGCGGTGAGCGTGTCAAAGTTTTTCTGCTTGCGCACCGCCTGGCCAACCACGAGATTGCCGTCTTGCCCCAAAACAATCGTGTAGCCATCCGCAGCCGCATTCGCTGCGATCTCCGCACCTAACGCACCCGCAGCACCGGCTCGATTGTCGAGCACTAATTGCTGTCCCAGCGCTTCAGAAAGCTTGATACTGATGATGCGCGAGTAGGTGTCGGTGCTGCCGCCGGGCGGAAACGGCACGATGAGCCGAATCGGGCGATAAGGATAAGATTGCGCCAATGCCGGCGCTGCGACGGAAAACAGCGCCCACACCGTGATGCCAAAACCGAAAACGCGTTTCATCGCAAAGTTTCCCCGACACCTTTGCGCTACGGCGCGAACGGCAGCCCGCGCTTGTGCTGGGTGTTGTCGTAAGTGCGGACGATGACCGCATAGACATCGTCGCTGACCTTCTGGCCGTGCAGAAAAGCATCGATCTGGGCATAGGTGATGCCATGAGCCTCTTCATCGGGCTTACCCGGGCGCAGTTCCTCGAGGTCGGCGGTAGGCACTTTTTCCACCAGATTTTCCGGCGCCCCCAGATGCCGGGCGATAGCCCGCACCTGCTTTTTAACCAGGCCGGCAAGGGGTGTCAGGTCGCATGCGCCATCACCGAACTTGGTGAAGAAACCCATCACCGCTTCGGCCGCGTGGTCGGTGCCGATCACCAGCCCGTTGTTGGCGTTGGCGATGGTGTACTGGGCAACCATGCGCATGCGTGCTTTGGCGTTGCCGACGACAAAATCGCGGCGCGCGGCGCTTAGCGCGTGCAAATGGGTAACCTCTTCGTATAGGCCGAGGACGGCGCCAGCGATATTTACCGTGTCTTCGGCATCGGCGCGGATGAATTTCAACGAGGCGGCAGCGTCCTGCTCATCGTGCTGGATGTTGTAGGGCAGACGCACGGCGATAAAACGGTAGTCGTTGTCACCGGTCTCGGCGCGCAGCTCTTGCACCGAAAGTTGCGCCAGACGCCCGGCGGTCATCGAGTCGACGCCGCCGCTGATGCCCAGCACCAGCACCTTGACGCGCGCGTGGCGCAGGCATTGCTTGATGAACGCCTTGCGCCGGTCGATCTCGGCAGCCATGGCTGCGGTATCGGCGAAAGGCGGTACCACGTTGAGTGCAGCGGCGATTTCAATTTGACGATTGGTCATGTCGGAATGGATAGGCTATCAGAATGTCACAATCTATCCGGCGACAGGCGAACAGTCAACCCAAAACATGGGTAGAGTGAGGACAGGCTTGCGCCTGCCCTCTAGTCTACCTATTGCTTCGCGTCACTTTGGCTGGGCCTCGATCACAATGTTTGCCAGAGCCTTCGGATCGAGCGGCAGTTCCTTGTCGCCCGCCGGTATGCCGCTGACGGCGAGCATGTGCGCGATAGCGTCCAGGCTTTGCTGGTCGGTGAGCGTGCCCGGGGCGTCGGGCGGCATCGTGTGACGCACAATCGCGAAAAGTGCCGCAACGTTCCCGCCTGCCCATTTTCGGAAAAAAGTGGTTCCAGCAATCGCGGGCGAGGGTGGCATCTCGGACTGGCCCGCGCCGCTCAGCCGCGGGCCGTGGCACATGGCGCAAACGTCCGCATGAATCTCCTCGCCGCGCTTGTTCTGGGCTGCCGTATAGACGCCGCTCCACACCGATACCGGCTTCACTGACTGGGCATCGCCGCCTGCGGTGACGCAAGCCAGCGCAACGCCGCTCATAAACGCGATCTGCCGGGCCCATGCGCCCCGTTTCATTCGGGCTCCTCGTCCGGCTGATCGGCGTCCAGCTCCGCGCTGGTGACCATGTCGGCGGTCACCACGATGCTGGCGCACGCCGGCAGGTACCGGGACCCGGACACCAGGATGTCGTACTGGCCGCTGGCAACTTTCACTCTCGCAATCCCGTTGCTGTCGGTCACCGCCCGGTACGGATGCATGACCACGCGCGCGCCCTTGATCGGAGTTTGCTTCTCCCTGTCAACGGCTCTGACCGTGACTTCGCAATCGGGAGCCGTGACAACGCGAACAATCAAGGGGAACGAGCCGGGTGCATGCGACAGCTCCGCATCCCAGCCGGTCATCTTCGCCTCCCATGGATGGCTTCCGGCCTCGCGCGGGGCTCTGGCTTCGACCTCTGCGAAATAGAGAGCCTGCGTACCCGGCCAGACATCGTGGCCGAGCTTCACCGTGCAGGCCAGTGAGCCTTCGTGGTCGACGATGCGCAACTCGCGCCCTCCCAGGTCGCATCCCGCCGAGCACCTGGCGCCGGCTGCAACCGCAAAGCGCTCGCCCGCCACGGTCGCAGACGGCACATCCCAGACCGTCAGCTCCAGCGCGTGCGCGTCGGGCGTGGCCTCGACCCCTTGGCCGCCAGGACTCTTCATGGCGCTTTCGCCGGCGAGCGTGAACATCGAACCTACGCCCGCTCCTTGGCGATGTTGCCGCCGGCGATGTAGCCGTGGACGAGGGCCCTGCCCAGCCCATGCTGGTTGCCGCCGCCGCTAGCCTCTCCTCCGCTGTAGAGGCCGGGGATGATCTCGCCTTGCGTGTCGGCGACCTGGCCCCTGCCGTTGATCCGCAGGCCTCCATAGGAATCGTGCCAGACCGGGCAGATCGCGGCGGCATAGAAGGGGGGCTTGTCGATCTTGTGCATCGGCGCGTCCTTGCCGCGCCCGAAGTCGGGGTCTGCGCCCGCGTCCACGTACGAGTTCCACTTGCGCACCGTTTCCGCGAGGTTGCTGAGCGGCACGCGCTGGAACTCGTGGCCTTTCTCTATCTTCCGCACCAGCTCCGCGATCGTGTCGGCGCGGAAGAAATAGCCGTTGTCGGCGGTGAAGGGAGGATTGATGTTCCAGTTGTCGCGCTCGATCGTGCCGCGGTCGAAGATCGCCCACAGCGGCCCGGAGTAGAAGTGCGGGGCCTGGGAGCCCTCGTTCATCGCCATGGCGGCGTCGAGCGCGGCATTGCCGTTGTACATCTTCCTGACCCAGTCGGGGCTGCAATTGCGCCAGTCGTACTGGACGTGCTCGAGCGAGTGCGTCGGCACGCCGAAGCGCGGCCCGCCCGGCCAGATGGGGCTCAAGTGGCGCTTCGCGACATTGAGCTCGTTGAAGAAACGCTTACCGACCTGGTTCACGGCGATCAGGTGCTCGTACGAGCTGGTGCCGAGCGTGATGCCGGTGGACCGGCGGAACGGGAAGGTCGGATGGCCGGGCAGCATGTCGGTGTAGGTGTCGCGCGTCGCCAGCCGCGGGGGGATGTGGAAGCTCTGGGTGATCCCGAGATTCTGCTGCATACCCGCAAGATTGGCCCCGACGCGCATACCGGCGACGATACCGCTCCCATCCCCGCCGAGGGGCCCGATTAGCGCCCATCCGCTCGACACGAACGCAGGTTCGTTGAACGCGGGATAGAACATGCTGCGCAATTGCGGATTGGCGCTGTGGCCGCCGCTGCCGATGAAGATCGCCCTCCTCGCCCGGATGTTGATGGTGGCGCGGCGCTCGTCGATGTTGCCGTTCTGCGCGTAGCTTTCCAGGCGCACCTTGGTGTCCGGATCGAAGCGCGGGCTGTAGCGCGCCGCGACGCCCAGGACCCGTCCCGAGAACGGCTGCTCGCGGACGATCTCGGTCATCTTCCGGTTGAGCATGAACTGGACCCCTTTTCCCCGCGCGCTGAATTCCAGCCCGCGCGTGAGGGCGGCGCCGTTCCACACCGTGCCGGGCCCAGCCCACTGGGCTGCGCTCGCCATGAAGCGCGGCGCGAAATGGCTCGAACTCTTGCCCTGGATTCCCGCGTCCTGCCGCGTGACGGTTCCCGCCTTGATGTCCGTCTTGTCGCCGAGCATGAGGAAGGTGGTCGCACGCCGGGCGCGGGAGACACCGCCCGTCCCGTGCGTGCCCTGGATGCGCGTGAAGCGCACGTAGTTGTCCATGAGGAACTGCCGCGTGGCGGGACAGTTGTCGGCCCAGGCGCGATGGAGCTCCCGATCGTTGTAGCGGTAGGGCGCGTTCCCGCCAACGTCGAGCACGGACCAGTCGGTCATATCCCGGAACAGGAAATCGGTATCCTCGGTCATGTCCTGCGGCTTGTGCAGCGGGGGGACCTTGATGAACCCTTCCTTATCGCCCTGGCCGGCGATGTCCCGCAGCTGGCACGGGTCGCCGCCGCCGAGCGAGATCTGGCCGCCGCTATGCAGCATCTTGCCGCCAACGTCGAAGTTCTGATCGATGATGAGCACGGAGAGGCCGGCATCCCGTGCCCGGATCGCGCAGGGCAATCCGGAAGCCCCCGAACCGATGACGACAAGGTCCACCTCGTAGTCCCATGTGATGCCGTCGGGGCTTGTTCCGTGCGCGGAAGGCGTTGCGGCGCAACCGCCGAGAGCTGCCGCGCCGACACCGGCAGCCATGCCTCGCTTGATGAAATCCCGCCGGCTGACCGACGTGCGCTCCTGCGGCTTGCGTTCTTCCGGTTTGGTGTCTCGCTTTTTAGCCATGTCACTCTCCCTTGCTGTTGCCGCAGCATACTCGACGCTGTGCCTCGCGCCTTTGGTTGCCGATTATTTCCTGCGAGCGGGCGCGCCGAGCGTAGCACCGGAATCGACCACCAGCACCTGCCCGGTTACCGCGCCTGCACCCTCGATCAGCCAGCACACCGCAGACGCAATGTCCTCCGGATCGACGGAGGGTAGAAATTTTAAACACCATTTTTCACCAACCCTCAATCTATCCCCCGCCCGGCAAACAGTCAACCGCGTGAAGTTTAGACAAGGACGCATCGAGGAAATGCGGCATTATTGTTAAGCTGTTCTTATTCTTATATACAGTATTTCCATTATCCCCCAGCACCGCAGCCAGTGATGCTGCAGACCCTGTTTAACATTTTTACCACCATGTCTGCCCTCCCCGCCTACGCCGAGCTGCATTGCCTTTCCAACTTCACCTTCGTGCGCGGCGCATCACATGCCGAAGAACTGGTCACGCGCGCACAGGCGCTGGGCTATGGCGCACTGGCCATCACCGACGAATGTTCGCTGGCAGGTGTGGTGCGCGCGCATGTCGCCGCCAGGCAGCACGGGTTCAAGCTCATCATCGGCACCGAAGTGCAAATCGATGACGGCCCGAAGCTTGTGCTGCTGGCGACCAACCGTGAAAGCTACGGCCACATTTCAATGCTCATCACACGCGCGCGCAGGCGCGCGGTGAAGGGCAGCTATCGGCTGACGCTGGCTGATCTGGAACAAAATCTCGATCATTGTTTGGCGCTGCTGATTCCGGGCCAGCAGCCCGATTCTGAACACGCGAACTATCTTGCCCGCCGTTTTCCGCAGCGCGCATGGATCGCCGTCGAGCTTTTGAACGGTCCCAACGACCACGCACAACTTGAAGCGCTGCGTGAACTCTCCGCGCAAAGCGGCCTGCCGCTGGTCGCCAGCGGCGATGTACACATGCACCTGCGCTCGCGCAAACCGTTGCAGGATACGCTGACTGCCATACGCCACGGCGTCACGCTCGCTGCAGCCGGGCATCGGTTGCAGCCCAATGCTGAACGGCATCTGCGCGCGCGCGGCGCGCGCGCGCATTTATCCGCCCGAGCTGCTGGCCGAAACACAGCGCATCGCTGATCTGTGTGATTTCTCGCTCGACATTCTGCGTTACGAATATCCGCACGAACTGGTGCCTTAAAATGGGTCAATTTTCGGTCAGTGGCAACAGACTGAACCTCAAGCCGTGACTCTACAAAGCGTTCTGATAGTCGTGTCGCAACGGTACCAGGATGTATTGCCACGCAGATTGCATCGGGCCGAGTGCGTCCCAATTCAATTGCCGCTGTGCGCACGATTTGATTGAGTGCCGCCTTCGACGCACGGTAGCTGTACCATCCGCCCAATCGATTATCGCTGATGCTGCCTACGCGTGCGGACAGGGTGGCGAATACGCATTTGCCAACAGCCGGCAGCATGGGCAGGAAACATTTCATGAGTAGCGCCGGCCCAATAGCATTGACTGCGAAAGCGTGCGCCATAGAAGCGGCACTCACTTGCCGCCAGGTCTTTTCGGCTACGCATGCATCGCCCTCCAATACACCGGTCGCGTCGATGACCAGCCGTATCCGCAGATTCCGGTGGGCGACGTCTGCCGCGACGGCTTCGATACTCGACGGTAAGGCCAAGTCGAGTGCGATTGCACTCGAGCGGGAATATCCCAGAACGCCCGAGAAACCACCCGTAGCCTCCAACTTCGCCGTGAGGGCGCGGCCAATCCCTCCACTAGCACCAAAAACTACCGCAGTACCGCCCAAAGGATATGACGCGAGACAGGATGCTGATTCGATGCTCAGGCCTTTTTCGCCCATACGACGCACCAACCTTTGCCGTTTACCAGCTTGCCGCCCACGGCTCCGCACGCACCCCAAGGATCGGTGGGCTTCGCCTGATAGAGCTGACAGTTGGCGCAATCGCGGCCAGCCGCGTAGGCCGGATATTTCTTCGCATCGACTTTGCTGGCGTCGTGCTTGTAGCCCAATGAGACAGCCAGCGGGTCGGATTCTTCAAGACGGGCGGGCTGTGCGGATGCTTTGCGATTCAGGGCCAACACGAGCGTGGCGGCAGGGATGGCACAAATAATGTGGCGACGTGTAGTCATGATTGCTCCTGTAAGGGTTGTAGGGAATACCAGGGTTAACGACGAAACTTTTCCGGCGAAGCATCGCTCGCAGCAGCAGGGGCGCGCCAATAGCGCCGCAGACGCAGGAAGCCGTCGTACAACTTGTCGAGCGCCAAAAGGGTTGGACGGTTGGCACGGATTCGCGCAAGCCAGGCGAACGCAGGCAGTTGCTTCCAGATTTCGACAAATGCCGCAGCGCCTGACACCAGCGTTCCATTCCCGCGCCGAACATGCAGGCGGCGCATCGCCGAAACCCGATCCAGATCGGTGCTGAGCGCAGCTTCTTCGCAGCGCGATGCATCCACCCAATGGATGTCTTCGCCGCCGCGCAATCGGCGGTGGGTAGAAATTTCGCGGCTGCAAACAGGGCACATGCCATCGAAGTAAACCGTACAGGCTGACGTTAGGCGAGTGAGGTGTCAGCTGCCGCGGCTTACCACGGAAGCGGTAGCGATTAGTTCATCAAGCAGTCCCATCGATGCGCGTCCCGAACACGCATAGGGATTCAGCGCGGCCTTTTCGGAATACTTGAGCAGCAGCGACGGATTGATCTTGGCGATATTTACCTGCCCCATGGTCCATCCGCCAAAGCGCCGCTCGGAGATTTCGTCGTAAGTGAGTATCCGCACGTCACGATGGCGATCGTCGCTAACGATTTTGTTGTAAGTGTCGCAGACCTCATCACGACCGCCTTCAAGCACTTGGATAAACAGGTCGTCGTTGAAACAAAGTATTCCGGTGATACCTTGTGGTGAATTATTCGCGCGGGACTGTTCCAGTATGGAATCCAAAACCATCGTGGACAAGGGGGTGGACGGGCGGCTGGCGTAAAGTAGACGGACTAGCATGGCAGCCTCAGTTTTTCAGATTGATGAGAGAGAGGAATTCCCGGCGCAGCGCCGGGTTTTTAAGGAATGAACCGCGCATCACGCTGTTGACCATCTTGGTGCTGGAATCCTTGACGCCGCGCCAGTGCATGCAAAAATGATCCGCTTCCATCACCACCGCCAGCCCGTCGGGACTGACCTTGGTCATCAGCAATTCCGCCATCTGCGTGATGGCCTCTTCCTGTATTTGCGGGCGGCTCATGATCCATTCGGCGAGCCGCGAGTACTTCGACAACCCGATCAAGTTCGAATGTTCATTCGGCATCAGACCAATCCATAGTCGTCCCATGATCGGGCAGAAATGATGGCTGCAAGCGCTGCGCACCGTGATGGGCCCCACGATCATCAGCTCATTGAGGCGCTCGGCGTTGGGGAATTCGGTCACCGGCGGCTCCGTCACATAGCGTCCGCGAAATACCTCGGTCAGATACATCTTGGCGACGCGGCGGGCGGTGCCCTGGGTGTTGTGATCGCTTACGGTGTCGATCACCAAACTTTCCAGAACACCCTGCATCTTGCCGGCCACTTCTTCGAGCAGCGCGTCCATTTCGCCAGGGGCGATATAGGCAGCGATGTTATCGTTGGCGTGATAGCGCTGGTTCGCGCGTTGAATTCGGGCGCGTACTCTCTGTGAGATCGGCAGGGCGAGATCGTCAGACGGGTGGCTAGAAAGGTCGCTCATAATCTTCCATTAGTGGGTCAAACTGACCGTGATGTAACGCATCATGCTATGTATAAATAGCGTAGACATTTTATTTTATTGAATAAATTAATGCGTCCTGCGCAAGCCAGGGTGAAGCCGCCGGCTCAAATCCTGGATGCCGGTAGTGACAGGCCTTCCGCTTCGGCAACGCGTTTCAAAGCGGTTTCCAACAAAACGCGCGCGCTGCCCGTGATCTCACACAGGTAGCGATGCAACGCGGCATCGGCCGGGCCGCGGCTTTCGCATTCGGCGCTGTAAGTCTCAAAATTGCCCAGCCGCATCAATAGATCGGCGAGATGATGTGGACACTCGCAATGCAGCGCCACGGATGCCATGGTGATTTCGACCAGCGCCTTGTTGTCAAATCGTCGAGAAGTGGAGGCCTCTAAGTGCGGCACGGCGACGGAGGGTGGCAGCCCAAGCAAGGCTTCCAACTGATCGAGATCGATCGGTGAACGCATCAGACTGTAGCCCAAACCACTGAGTTCCTGCTCAACGGGCTTGGGGCCGAAACCGTATACCACGACAATTCGTTGCGCCCCCAGTTGCTGGGCCAGCGCACGAATCGCCTGTGGCGTTTCGCGTTGCAGTGTCGGCAACTCGATGAGCAGGGCGTCGGCTTTCACTTTCTGCATCGCCTCGTTCGCGAGCGCCAAATTCGCGCTTGACGCCACCACCTTCAGCGCGGGCAGTTGATGGCGCTCCAATTGCAAGCTGATCGCTTCACCGGCAACGGCGACGCGTAGCGGCATGCCCATCGCACGCTTTGCGCTGGCACCGGCAGTGCGCGGCATGGTGGCTATGGCCTCGTCCAGCATCAACTGCAGCGCTTCCCTATGGAGCGCCGCAATGGAGCCAATGGCGTATCCCGAGTTGACTAATTTTTTGATCAAGGTCAGTCGGGTTACTTCGTTGGGCGAATAAAGGCGCTGTCCCTTTGCGCTCTGACGCGGCCCGACGATGTTGTAACGCCGCTCCCAGACGCGCAGCGTCTCCACCGGAATGCCGGTGAGCTTGGCCACTGCGCCACTGCGGTATGACGGTCGTTCCGCCGCAAGCGGTTGATTTGATGCCATAAAAATGCTTCAGTGAACTGTAATTGACCCTATATTATCAGGATTTCGTTCTTCAGAATAGAAAATATAAAGCGATTTTTATAAAATACCAGTTCATTTACGGAATATAGTGTTATTATATCGGTTCATTATAGCAATGTAATGAATACAAAAGCGGTTTAAACAATCGTAACGCGATGGGTTTTTGGTTTGAGGTTCCAACCTTTCTCGCTGCGCTAGTTCACTTCACACCCTAAAGGAAATCCCATGAAAAAACTGATCTCAGCATTGTTTGTTTCTTTAACCATGGCGTCTGCCGCGAATGCAGCAGATATCGTCGACACCGCTGTAGCGGCCGGCAATTTCAACACGCTCGCCACCGCGCTAAAAGCCGCCGGCCTAATCGAAACACTCAAAGGCAAAGGCCCGTTCACGGTTTTCGCACCGACCGATGCAGCGTTCGCGAAAATCCCGCCGGAGCAACTCCAGGCCTTGCTAAAGGATAAAGCCAAGCTGACGGCGGTGCTTACCTACCACGTCGTGCCAGGTAAAGTGATGTCCAAAGACGTTAAAGCTGGCCAAGTGAAGACGGTGCAAGGCTCTTCGCTGACCGTAGCCACCACCGGCGGCGTCACGGTGGACAAAGCCAAGGTTACCGCCGTCGATATCGTTGCCGACAACGGTGTGATTCATGTGATCGACAGCGTCGTTATGCCTAAATAAGAAACAAGAACTGTCAGCCACATCGACTGCACACGCAAGTGTGCAGTCAAACCGTCCTGTCGCGTACGACGAATACCGAATCAACAAGGATCCTATCGCATGCCTATTTCCTTAGAGAACGCATTAAAGGACACACAGGTAAAGTTAAAGCTACTGAAGGCGCTAACCGAAAACAGTTTCGATTCCATCCTCATCGTAAACGCAACCGAAGACTCGAAGATCATCTATGCGAATAAAGCGTTCAAAAAACTCACCGGCTACGATCCGCGAGAGGTTCTGGGAAAAACGCCGGGCATCTTACAGGGCGCCGCTACCGACAACGCCGTCATCGCACGACTCTCCAAGTGTCTGAAGAAAAACACCACGTTCGAAGGTAAGGCCATTAACTACATGAAGGATGGTACGCCTTTTATCATGCACTGGCGCGTTCTGCCGGTGAGCGTTGGTCGGCAAACCACGGTTTGGGTTGCCATCCAGCGCGCAGGCTAAGAAATTCTTCGTAAATGACTTCGTTCGCCCGCCAGATGCAACCCAAATTAAGCCACGCCACCCGAACTGCGTGTAAAGCATTCATCGTAGCAGGCAACACGCTGACCTTAATCGGCTGCCTGGGCCTGCTACTGGTGGCCAGCGGGCTCCTTAATCACGAGTTGTTCGCCATCGGCATCTCGTCGGGCATACGGGTTATTGGTTCGGTGGCAATCGCCGGTTGTCTATTGAGCGCCATCGGCTATGGAGTTTTGGACTATCATAGCAAATAACCATCTGGGAGCAAGCGCATGTTCAAAAAATCTGATTTCTTCATTCTTTTAGCGGTAATGATTTCGTTCTCTATTTCCGCCTATCTGTGGTTCGTCCAGCAAGATCCTGAGCAGGCGATTTTCACCGCGATCTGGATACCCTCGATTTTTGGCTTCGGCATCTATTTTAAGGTAGCGGCCTTATTGGGAAGGGAACGCTAATGGCCATCGACTTGCTGGTAATGGGCGCTATCGTATTTGCGTTAATTCTTCTCGGTGTCGGCTATACGATCATTGAATTTCACAAGGCGAGCTAGCCTGCAGTAGCGAGTGGATTTCAAGCACCGATAAGTCCCCTGGGTGAAAAGCTACTGGATTTCTACAGCAGGCATGGCGCGCAGTGAGTTATTGACCGTCTGTCTTAAGCGCTCCGACGACGGATAGCTTGCCGTCTTTGGCGCGGCGCATGATCACGATCTCGCCCGAGGCGGGATAGACCCCGCTGATCGCCGTAATGTTGACCTGATGAGTAACCAAGAGTAGCGGCTGTTCGAGGTTTTGCCCTGCCAGCCACTTCTTGAGGGCCTGGTTCTGCGAGCTTTCCCGGTCACCGTGCTGAAAAAAGGAATTCAGTATCGGCAGTTCATTGACTTTTCCCATGCCGATCAGTTTTGCGGTATCGAGGCAGCGGCACCACTGGCTGGAATAGACACCGGTGAAAATGACGCCATTGGTGCGCAATCGCAGGCCTATTTTCGCCGCCTGACTCCGTCCTTCTTCGGAGAGGTTTCGCTGCGTGGTGCAGTCGCGGAGCGAGAAGTTGGACGGGTCACCCGTACCCGGCGCAACCGCGTGACGAATCAGGGCAACGTGCCCACCCTTGCGAAGGGCGTCCCACAGCCACGCTTCTCCCTCTGCGGCGGATGCTAACGGCGACCATAGCAGACTGAATGCCAATCCTAAGGCCGAGACCAGACACACTGAAAAGCGAGGCGTGTTGTTCATTACCGCAAGACCTGTTCGAAACACGAGCAAGCCCTGTCGGCTACGCTGAAACGCGGGTAGTCAATTCCCGGTTAAAGCTATGCAATGCCTGCTCGGCCAATTTCCGGCCGCTCAGCCAAGCGCCTTCCACCGTGCCGCCGTTGAGCCAGTCGCCGCACAATCCGATACCCGCCTCGGCGTCCCATACGCATCCTTTACTCAGCGCAGGATCGGTGCAGGCATAGCGCCAGCGATGTGCCGTCCACGCTTCGGGCGCGGGCGCCCCCAACTGGCCGAAGGCCTGCAATAGCGAGTCGGCTACGCTGTCAGCGTCTTGTTCCAAATGGGCCTCGCTCCAGTCGGCGCTGGCATGGAGTACCCACGTTTCCTGTCCGCCGCGTCCCGGTTTGCTGCTATCACGGGCAACCCAGCGCAGAGGGCCGAAATTGACGAAGGCAGCATCAAACGGCAGTGCCAGTGGTGCTTCAAAACGCACCATCAGGCACCAGCAGCCGCGCATGTGGGCGCTGTTCGCCACGGCTGCCAGTTCGGGCGCCGGTGCCTGCAGCAGACTTGCCGCCTGCGGTGCGGGTAACGCGAGCAATACCGCATCGAAGCGCTTATCCAGCCAGCCACTCGCGGCAGAATACAAATACCAGCCTTCTGCCTGCCGCGCTATGCGCTGGATGGTTGTTTGGGTTGTCAATGCCAGCGTGTCACACACAAAATGCGCCGGCGTTGTCATTCGTGGAACGCCGACAAAACGCTCCATGACCTGATCCTGAATAGACAAATTTCCGCCGCCCAGCACTTGCAATCGGGGAGCCCACAATTGCGCCACGCCCGCCTTTTGCCAGCGCGCCACTTCCGCCCGAAACGCGGGGTCTTGCGCGGTAAAGTATTGAGCGCCGTGATCGCATTGCCATTCGTTGGTGCGGCGAGTGCTCATCCGGCCAGCCGGCCCCGTGCTTTTGTCGAACAGACTGACTTTCACGCCGGCTTGCTGGAGAGAATGAGCACAAGACACGCCGGAGATGCCGGCGCCGATTATGGCCAAATGAGTCGTGTGCTCCATAGGGGTCATTCCGGTATTCGATAAACTTTATTTGAACTGCAGATTCGATTTTTCTGCCACGGTATGCATATCCTTGTCACCGCGGCCAGAAACATTGACCAACAGGATTTGATTCAGTTTCATGCGCGGCGCTATTTTTGCCGCATACGCCAGCGCATGGCTCGACTCCAGCGCCGGGATAATGCCTTCGAGCCGGCACAGATCATGAAACGCCTGTAGCGCTTCATCGTCGGTGACGGCAACGTATTCGGCGCGTCCGCTGTCTTTTAACCACGCATGCTCCGGGCCGACGCCGGGGTAATCGAGGCCGGCGGAAATGGAATGGGTTTCGCCGATCTGGCCGTTCTCATCCTGAAGCAGATAGGTGCGGTTGCCGTGAAGCACGCCGGGCCTGCCTGCGGTGAGGGTGGCTGAGTGTTTGCCGCTTTCGAGGCCATGCCCCGCCGCCTCCACGCCGATCAAACGCACACCAACGTATTGCAGATACGGGTGAAAAATACCGATCGCGTTGGAGCCGCCGCCCACGCAAGCGATTATCGCATCGGGTTGGCGTCCGGCCAGTTCCGGCATCTGCTCTCAAGACTCGCGGCCGATCACCGACTGAAAATCACGCACCATCATCGGATACGGATGCGGCGCGGCTACCGTGCCGATGATGTAGCGCGCGGCAATGGTGGCAGTGGCCACGCCGTGCTGCCCGCCTCAAGCTTCTCGCGCGTTAGTGCAGGCGCCGGGTGGAATACGGGCGCGCCTTCTGCGTTGGTGCAGTAGACCCCATCGAGCACCAGGCCATGCAGGTGGATGTTGAGATTTGCGGCGGATCCGAAACGCTGGATGAGGGTGAGCGCGCCAGTTATTGCAATGCGCATTGCCCCTGGCCCGAAGCAAAACTCTGTCGCTGTGCTCTGTCCGGGCTGCCTGAGCCCATGCTTCTGGATGCTGCCCATATTGTCTCTGACAAGGATGAGCATTTCGGACAGCCGGTGGTGCCAAATGGAATTCCGCTATCCAAAATTCATCACGCTGCCTTCGACGCTCATCTGATTGGCATCGACCCGGACTACCGGCTGCATGT
>CAMBCF010000006.1 GCA_945864585.1 Bordetella parapertussis
ACACGGGTTCCCCACAGGCGCTCGCCCGCCAGCGTTAGAAGCGCGCTGGCGAGCGCCTGTGGACAACCCTGCACCAGCGGAAATTCCGGCAGTTGTAAAAAACCCAAAAACAGGCTAAAACCAACCCCCGTCCAAGACCACAAAACGTCACACCCCAGTGGCCTCATCTGGCCGCAAATGACTGGCCTCAAGCACCCGCAAATTCACAATTCTATTCAATGGCGGGAATGTGATAATGAAAGATCAAGGCGGCAGGCATCCAACCCAACTGAGCGGCATGCACTAAGAATTCGGAGGTATCGAGACATGAAGGCATTGGTTATCGGCGGCACCGGACCATCGGGGCCGTACATCGTCAACGGGCTGCTCGCGCGCGGGCTTGAGGTCAGCATCCTGCACGGCGGCCAGCATGAAGTCGAGTTCATGCAGCCCGTCGAGCACATCCATACCGATCCCCACTTTGCCGAAACCCTGACGCCTGCCCTCGCAGGGCGAACTTTCGACATCGTGCTGGCTACCTATGGCCGCATGCGTATCATCGCCGAGTTACTCAAGGGCAGGACGGGGCGCTTTATCGGCGCCGGCGGCTCGAGCGTGTACGCGCAGCGCAACGATCCGCGCTGGGGGCCGCTGGGTCAGCCGCTGCAAGTGCCTGAAGACAGCCCGCGCTGCGACGATCCCGCCGGGCCGAAATTCAATCACCTGATGTGGGTGACCGAGGAAACGGTCATGAAAGCGCATCGTGAGGGTCACTATAACGCCACCTATTTTCGTTACCCATTGCTGTACGGCCCGCACGCACCGGCCAATCCGGAGTGGGGCATCGTGCGCAGGATACTCGATGGCCGCAGGCAGTTGGTGATCGCGGCCAACGGGGTGCAAAAGCGCCGCGGCTATGCGCAAAACGTCGCGCACGCGCTGCTGCTCGCCGTGGACCAGCCCGTGGCATCCAGCGGCCAGTTCTACAATATCCGCGACGAGCAGCAATATACGCAGCGCCAGTACGTCGACTTCATCGCCCGCCATCTTCGCCATGAATGGCATGTGGTGGAAGTCCCCCCTGCGCTCGCGCAGCGGGTCTACAAAGGCGGAACGGCCAGCCTGCGCGACGGCGTCATCGAGTTCGATATCAGCAAGATCAAGACGCAACTGGGGTACACGGGTGTGGCCACGCCTGCTCAGGCACTCACCGCATCGGTGGACTGGTTGGTCGCGAACCGTCCGCAGCGCGGCGACGAAATCGAGCGCCAACTGGGAGACCCGTTTGCGTACGCGGCCGAGGATCAACTGATTGCCGCATGCAAGACGGGTTACGCTGCCGCGGAAGGCGTGTCGTTTCCGGACATGCAACTCGGGCACATGTACCGCCACCCCAAGAAGCCCGGCGAAGCCTGGGCGCCGCCGGCGCGCTAGCAATCATTCAACGAGCCCGCGTTTCTTCAGCAGACCATCGACGGTCGGCAGGCGGCCGCGGAACAAAGTGTAGGCTTCTTCCTCGTTACGCGTTCCGCCGGCGGCATAGACGTAGCGTTTGAGCTTGCCGGCGGTGACGGGATCAAACACGTTGCCGGTTTCCTCGAATGCTGCAAATGCGTCAGCGTCGAGCACTTCCGACCACAGATAGCTGTAGTAGCCGGCCGCATAGCCGCCCGCGAAGATATGCTGGAAATGTGTCGAGCGGTGCCGCATGCCCACCGCCTTCGGCATGCCGATGCGGGTAAGCGTTGCTGCTTCCAAAGCAAGCGGATCGAGATTGTCGGCGCTCACCAGCGTGTGGAAATCCATGTCGACGATCGCGCTGCCGAGAAACGCCACCGTCTCGAAGCCCTGGTTGAAGGTGCGCGCGGCCTGGAGCTTGGCAATCAGCGCGGCAGGCATTGGCGCGCCAGTTTTCGCATGCCGGGCAAAGCGCGTCATGATTGCCTGCGTGCCCAGCCAGTGTTCGAACAGTTGTGAAGGCAACTCGACGAAGTCCCTGACGACGGCGGTGCCGGCAAGAGAGCGATAGGTCACATCCGACAGCAGACCGTGCAGGCCGTGGCCGAATTCGTGGAACAAGGTACGTGCGTCATCGAACGACAGCAGCGTCGCCTCGCCCGCCGATCCTCGGGCAAAGTTCATCACGTTGACGATGATCGGCCGTGTAACGCCGTCAAGCTTGTGCTGGCGGCGGAAGGCGCTCATCCAGGCGCCGGAGCGTTTTGAGGGGCGCGCATAATAATCGCCATAGAACAGGCCGACATAGTGGCCCTGGGCGTCGCTCACCTCAAACGCGCGCACATCCGGGTGATAGACCGGAACGTCAGTGCGTTCTTTGAAGGTCACCCCGAACAACTGTGTTGCGGTGTAGAACGCGGCCTCGATCATACGGTCAAGCGACAGGTAGGGCTTGATTTCGGCTTCATCCAGATCGAACTCGGCGGCGCGCACTTTCTCGGCGTAGTAGCGCCAATCCCACGGCTCGATTCTGATGTCGGCATCTTCCTGTGCAGCCATCGCCTGCAGTTTTACCAGTTCCTCGCGCGCGCGCTGCACGCCCGGCGCCCACACGCGATCCAGCAACTCACGCACACGCGCGGGCGTCTTCGCCATGCTCTCATCGAGCGCGAAGTCGGCATAGCTCTTGTGGCCAAGCAGGTCTGCGACCTCGATGCGCAGCTTTACCAGATCGGTGAGCGCCTGGCGGTTGTCCGTGGCGCCACCGTTCTCGCCGCGTGCGACCCAGGCTTTCCATGCCTGTTCACGCAGATCGCGCCGCGTCGAAAATGTCAGGAACGGCTCGATCAGCGAGCGCGACAGGGTGATAACGTGGACGCCTTGTTGAGCGCGTTCCTCGGCGGCGCCGCTGGCTGCGTCGAGCACGAATTGCGGCAGACCTTGCAGATCAGCCTCGCTCTTGAGCACAAGCGTGTAGGCCTTCTCGTCGGCGAGTACGTTTTGGCCGAACTGGGTGCAAAGTTTCGCGCGTATTTGCGACAGAGTTTTGTAGCGGTCTCGTGCCGCGCCTTCGAGTTTGGCGCCGGAGCGCACGAATGACAGGTGGGTCTTCTCCAGTAAACGCAATTGCTCGGCATTGAGCCGCAACTGATGTTTGTTCGCAAACAGCGTGTCGATGCGTGTGAACAACGCAGCATTGGTGGTGATGCCGGTGTAGTGGGCGGCGAATTTCGGCGACCATTCGCGTTCCAGCGCCTGCAACGCGTCGTTGGTGTGGCTGCTACAGAGGTTCCAGAACACGGCAGACGCCTGGGTGAGTGCGCCGCCGGCTCGTTCCATTGCTTCGATGGTGTTGGCGAAAGTCGGGGTGGCCGAGGCCGTGGCAATCGCATCGATCTGGGCGTTGTGGTCAATGAGCGCCACTTCGAACGCCGGCGCGAAGTGCTCAAGCTCGATCGACGCAAACGGTGGCGCTTCGAACGGCGTAGTCCAGGCTTCCAGCAGCGGGTTGCGAGCGGCTTCGGTCATAGGTGTCTTGAGGGTTGGATTGGCACTTCGCGCATACTAATACGCAGTATCACGCTGGAGTGCAACCGATGCGCCTGTCGATCCATCCGCGCACTTGTGCGGAAACTCGCTAGCTCGGCGCCCGCAAGCGCCGGATCGTCACCGTCAGTGCTGCCGTGTGCCCGAAGCGGATTTTGCCGTCCTCCATACGCCGGCCGATCCCCGCGCTTGCGCCGGCGCGGGCCAGCGCTTCCATCACCACCCTGAGCGGACGCCGACGCTCCGGGGCATTGGTGATCGCTAGCTATTTCTCGAATTCGCGGTGATTGGTCTAGGTGACGCAGGGTTCAGCCACTTTTGCGGCGACTTCTTTTGACCTTGTCAACTTTTGATCGCGGGGAAACGCCGCTTTTTTTATTTGCTGACCGTGTTGGCTGTAGTGGCTTTGCATTGGATCTGTGCCGGGGGAATTGGCGAACTCCCATGATCAGTACGACCATCAATCTGCGCTTGCATACCGGACACTCCGCGCTTGCATGTCTCGAGGTTGTCGTTTTAAGCCCGTGCCGTTGGCCACGCACCGGGCGGCGACTGCCATCACATAGGGTTTTCTTCATGCGTGCCTAAAATTAAGAATTATCAGCAAGGCATATGCGCTAATCTGGAATAGTACAACAGCTTGCTTTAATGGGCTATTCAAATGAGCGGCGCAACAGGCTCCATTGGCACGACGGCGGTTCGCGCATATACTCATGGCTAGCCTCGCGCTGGAGTTCATCTGATGAGCTTGTCTATCCGTCCCCTTACCGCCTCGGGCTTCGCCGGAGAGGTTTCAGGCGTCGATCTAACGCAGCCGCTCAGCCGGGAGCAGTTAGGGTTAACGGCAGGACTGAGGACTTAGGACCGAGGGTTAACGGCAGGACTGAACTTAGGACTGAGGACTGCGCTGGGGTTACTAAGTCCTCAGTCCTGCTATGTAAGGGAGGTAACATGGACATCAATATTCGCGCCGTGCAGAACGGCTTTGTCGGCGAAGTCACCCACATCGATATTTGCGCGCCGTTGACCCGCGATCAGGTGGCCGCGATTGAACGCGGCATGGACGACTACGCCGTGCTGACTTTCCCCGATCAGCCGCTGACCGACGAACAGCAGATGGCATTCACCGCAAACTTTGGTCAACTGGAAATCACCCTCGCGGGCCAGATGGCCAAGCCCGAGGAACGGCGGTTTCAGACGCTCGAACTCGGCGACATTTCTAATTACGCCAAGGGCGACACGAGCAAACTGCGGGAGCGCGCGGACAAGGCCCGCATGTATGCGCTGGCGAACCGGCTGTGGCACTCCGATGCATCATTCCGCGCGGTGGGCGCAGGTTATACCTTGCTGCACGCGCGCATCGTGCCCAGCAGTGGCGCCGACACACAATTCGCCGACATGCGCGGCGCCTATGACGCACTGAGCGCGAAGGATAAGCAGGAGGTTGAAGATCTCGTGTGCGAGCATTCGATCGTGTACTCACGTCAGCAAATCGGCTTCGCCGAATACAATCCGGGCTTCGAGGAACACCTGAAGCCGGTGCCGCACAAGCTGGTGCTGACGCATCCGAAGTCTGGGCGCAAGTCGCTATACCTCTCCTCACATATCGGCGGCATCGTCGGTTGGCCGGTGCCGGAAGCCCGCGCCTTCCTGCGCGACCTGACCGAACACGCGACACAAGCGCAGTTCGTCTACGCCCATAAGTGGCAAGTCGGCGACATGGTGATGTGGGACAACCGCACCGTCATGCACCGCGCGACACGCTTCGACGATCTGAAGGAAGTCCGCGATCTGCGCCGGACTTCGTTAAAGGGTGTGGGCCTGGAAGTGAAGCTGCAACAGTCTGCCGTGGCGGCTACGGCGGCGGCGTAATTCATGCCCATTAAATTGGGTTGTCCAGACTCGCATCTCCGGTAGCAACACCCTATATTCGTGAAAGGAGCAGCGACGATGGGAAGTCGGGCAGCCAGCATTCCCTCACGTACGCCGCAGGATGCGATTGAGGAACTGGAATACGTGGTCGGGGAGCTGGGGTACAAAGCCATCATGCTGCGCGGCAATCAGGAGCGTGCTATTCCCAGTGCCGCGCAAGGCATCGATCCGCAAAAGGCCGCCTGGTACTGCGACAACATCGCGCTCGACAGCCCTTATGACTACGATCCGTTCTGGCAGCGCTGCGTTGATCTGGGCGTGGCGGTGACCCAACACGCGGGCAGTGCCGGCTGGTCGGATCGCGCCTCCATCAATAACTTTACCTACAACCATGTGGGCCACTTCGCCGAAGCGAACCACGCCTTTGCGCGCGGGGTCTTCCTGGGTGGTGTGGCACGCCGCTTTCCCAGCCTTAATTTCGGCTTCATGGAAGGCGGCGTGAGCTGGGCCTGTCAGATGGTCGGCGACATGATCGAACAATGGGAAAAGCGCCGCCGCGCCGGCTTGCAGTACCCGAACACCACCAACGTTGCCGAGTTAACGACGTGCCCGATTTCAACGATGTGATACCCGAAGCATTTGAGATGGTGGAAAAGGGCTACGTCACCGCGCAGGATTTTCGTGAGTTCACCTTCACCAACGCCGCGCTTTTGCACACGCGCAACAATGCGAATTTTTTCAAAGGCACAGCCGTCGAGCAGGCGGTGGCCGATGCGCTGGGCCTGAAGGCGCCGCCGGCGGTGGCCACAGCCTAAAACTGCCAATACCTGCTTGAGGCATTGGTATCCACACTGCGAAAGTTAAGTAACCCCGAACGCCCCGGCAATGCGGTTCATATAAGCGAAGAAAGAGGTCACATGGACCGTCGCGACGATCTGCGGGTCGGTCCAACCCTCTGCGCGTAAGTCGTCGATGTCCATCTGGGTCATCTCTCCTGGGGTCTTGCTCAACTTCCATACATAGTCGAGCAGCGCCTGTTCCTTCCTTGACAGGCCGGCACGCGTGTAGTCTTGGTGAATGGCCTGGGCAAACGCCGGGGCGCCGGTGATTTCCGCCAGTTGCCTCGCATGAGCTGGCCCGCCGAATTTAGACCCATTGGCAACCGACACCACGGTGGCGATCATCTCCGAAAGACGCCGGTCTATAGAGCGGCAGGCGTAGTTATTGTCTGGATAGAAGTAGGCGAACCCCTCCACCACCAGTGGCTCTCCAGCCATCACGGAACGAATGTGGGGTATTCGTCCGCGCGTAGCCAGAATCCTGTCGTAGGCGCGCCTGAGGTCACCGGTGGCTTCTTCCACCGGAGCGATCTTAATCCAGGGACTGTTGGACACCGGTGCTATTCCATCTTGAATCCGGATTCTTTTACCACTTTGGCCCAGCGTTCTTTTTCCGCTGACAGGAATTTGCCGGTTTCAGCGGGCGTCATGGGCAGCGGCACGGTGCCCTGGGTGCCGAGTTTTTCTATCACATCCGGCATCGCGAGTACGCGACGCAGTTCGCCGTTGAACTTATTCACGATGTCAGCAGGCAGTTTCGCCGGGCCCAGCAGGCCTTGCCAGGAGCCGGTGTGAAAGCCTTCGAAGCCCGGCGTCTCGGAAACTGTCTGCGTGCCGGGTAATGCGGGATCGCGTTTTTCGCTGGAGATCGCGATCACTTTAATGCGGCCGATCTTCACATGCGGCAGCGTTTGCAGCATGCCCAGAAACATCACATCTCCTTCGCCGGTGGCCACCGTCATCAACGACTGCTGGCCGCCCCGGGTTGGAATGTATATCCAGTTCACGCCGCTGCGATTTTGCACGGCGAGTCCGGCCAGGTGCGTCGCACTGCCGAGGCCCGTAGGAAAGTTGAGCTTACCGGGATTTTTTTTCGCCAGCGTAATCAGTTCGGCCATATTTTTCGCGGGGACGCTGGGGTGCACGCCCACCAGATGCGGTGAGTACGACACCAAGCTGATCGGCGCAAGATCGCGTAGCGGCTCGTACGGCAGCTTGGGATAAACGGAAGGGCTGATCATCAGACCGCCGACATCCGTCAGCAAAAACGTGTAGCCGTCGGGCGGCGCGCGCACGGTGAGATCGGTGCCGATAGTGCCGTTGGCGCCGGCGCGGCTGTCGACGAGGATTTGCTGGCCCCAGGCTTCGGTGAGTTTCTGGCCGATCAGACGCGCGAGGATGTCGGAAGTGCCGCCCGACGGAAACGGCACGATCACGCGTATCGCTTTGGTGGGCCAGGCGGCTGCGGATTGCGCGAATGCAGGCAGCGCAGCCGCGCTGGCCACCAGCGCAAAAAGGCTAACGGCGCCTAGCGGCGGGATAACGTGTCGATTCATGATGGATCCTCGTAAGTGGTGATCATGCTGTGCAAAGTGTAGCCGCGATGCGCGGCGCTGTCGAACGCCACCAGCTATTTGCCGAAGTACTCCTGAACTGTGTCCCATGCCATCGTCTGCAGAAATCGGGCAGTCTCGGGGTCTATGCCGGCGATATATTTGTTGCCGAGCGGCGATTTTCTGTAGATGGCCGCGTACGCCGTTGCCGCCGACAGGTAAGTGCCGGCAAGGCTCGGATGGCGCTTGTCGGGCTGGTAGAGCTCCAGTTCGGGCCGCTTCGCGATCGCATTCGCAAACGCCAGACCCGAAGGAATGACCAGCGCGTCGTTGTTGTTGCCGGCGACGGTGTACTCCTCTGCCAGCTGCCGGGTCATCTCCGGCTTGTCCTTGTACGCCCACGTCATCAGGAAGATCGGCGTTGCGCCGTGCCGGCGGACTACGTCGCTCTGCTTTTTTGCGTACTCGTGAAACACCGACTTCAGCTTCGGATGGATGGGGCACTGGCTGCAGTCAATCATGATGACGGCGTCAAACAGCTTGTCGAACTTGTTGAAGCGTATCTCGTTGTCCCCGACGAAGGAGTACTTGCCGATGCCGTTCGGACGGAAGTAGGACTCCATATCGTGCCAGTCGAAGCCGGACCCGCCGATCGTCACCGACGTGCCACGGTGCGCCATTTTCGGTTCCCCGGAGCGTACCAGCGCTCCGAGGTGATTATGCATGCTGTTGTTGTAATAGAAAAAGCTGTTTCCCACCCACATGATCGAGCGCGGCAGCTCGCCACCCACTTCGGTGCGCGTGGGTTTGGTCTGCGCGAGTAGATCGCCGGAAAAAATAACGAGACACAGCAGCGATAGCAATGCGCCCGTCATCCCGCCCTTACGAACTGTCACGAACATGAGCACACTCCTCAGTAGGTCATTCCGGCCCCCGGATCGGAGTCCGGGGCGTGCTCCGCCAGAACGACGGGTTAGTGAAGCCGGCATTTTACGCTTTGCGCCCCGCGCAGTGGTGAGGCGTGCTGAACTCCGCGATAATAGCGGCTCGGAATACGCCGCAGTCTGGAAACCTCATGCTCGACATACAGTTATTGCGCAGCGATCTTGCCGCTGTCAGCCAACGCCTCGCCGGCCGCGGGTTTATTTTGCCCGCTGCCGAATTCGAAGCGCTCGAAGCCGAACGCAAAAAAGTGCAGACCGACACCCAGGCGTTGCAGGCGCGGCGCAATGCGTTGTCGAAGCAGGTCGGCCAGCTCAAAGCCAAAAAAGAAGATGCCTCCGCACTGATGGATGAAGTCAGTGCGCAAGCGGAGCAACTCAAAGCGCTGGAGCAGCAGCTCGACAGCGTGCAAAAGCGGCTGCAGGAATTTTTGATGGTGATTCCCAATCTACCGCACGCATCGGTGCCCGCGGGTAAATCGGCTGACGACAACGTTGAGTTGCGCCGCGTCGGAGAGCCGCGCCAATTCGATTTTGCGGTGAAGGATCACGTGGATGTCGGGGCAGCACTCGGGCAACTGGATTTTGATACCGCCAACAAAATCGCCGGCGCGCGGTTTTCGGTGCTGAAAAAAGATCTGGCGCGCATGCATCGCGCGCTGGCGCAGCTGATGCTGGACGTGCATACGCAGGAGCACGGCTACACCGAAGTCTATGCGCCGTATATGGTGAGCAGCGACTGCGCGAACGGCGTTTCCAGCCTCGCCAAGTTCAAGGATGATCTGTTTAAAATCGAAGGACGCGATTTGTATTTGATACCGACGGCAGAATACCCGGTTACAAATTTCGTTAGAAATCAGATACTTACGTTAAACGAGCTGCCGCTGAAATTTGTCTGTCATACGCCGTGTTTTCGCAGCGAAGCGGGTTCGTATGGCAAAGACACGCGCGGCATGATCCGCCAGCATCAGTTCGACAAAGTTGAGCTGGTGCAGATCGTACAGCCGGAGAACTCACTGGATGCGCACGAGCAACTGACGGCGCACGCTGAAAGCATACTCAAAAAACTGCAACTGCCGTTTCGCACGGTGACGCTGTGCGCGGGCGACATGGGATTCTCGTCGGCTAAAACTTACGACATCGAAGTGTGGCTGCCGGGGCAAAACGCGTATCGCGAAATTTCCTCATGCAGCAGCTTCGAAGCCTTTCAGGCGCGGCGCATGCAGGCGCGCTTTCGTAATACTGGTAGTAGCGGCAACGCGCAGGGCAAAACGGAATTCGTGCATACCATCAACGGCTCCGGTCTGGCGGTGGGGCGCACGCTGGTGGCGATTCTGGAGAACTATCAGAATGCCGACGGCAGCGTGACCGTGCCTGAGGTGCTGCGGCCGTATATGGGCGGGATGCAAACGATAGCGATGGCGGCGTAGAATCATCGCGCCATGCTTTCCGCTACTGACAACGAACTGCTCACCCGCACCGGCGCCGGCACGCCGATGGGCGACTATTTCCGGCGCTACTGGCAGCCGGTGGCGTTGTCATGCGAACTGGCCGCGCCCGACGGTCCGCCGATCCGCGTGAAAATCATGGGTGAGGATTTGGTGGCGTTTCGCGATACGCGGGGCAGGATCGGGTTGATCGAACCGCATTGTGCGCATCGCGGTGCGAATCTTTTTTTCGGGCGCAACGAAGCCTGCGGATTGCGCTGCATCTACCACGGCTGGAAATACGACGTGGACGGACATTGCATCGATATGCCCAACGTGCCGCCGGACGCCGGTTACCACGGCAAGGTTTCGATCAGAGCCTATCCCACGTGTGAATTCGGCGACATGGTATGGGCCTACCTCGGCCCGGCCGGGCATAGGCCCGCCCAGCCGCCGCAACTCGAGTGCGGTGTGGTGCCGGGGCCACATCGTTACGTGTGCAAGCGGCTGGTCGACTGCAACTGGGCGCACGCGATGGAAGGCGCGCTGGATACCGCGCATTTTTCTTTTTTGCACATGCCCGCGCCGGGCATGCGCTCGAACGTGAACCCGGACGCGGCGGCAGACGAGAACCGCCTGCGTTGGTTGCGCAATGACCCGTTGCCGCAGTTCGTGGTCAAACAGCACGAGGTAGGTTTCGTCATCGGTGGTTCACGCAAAGCGGATAACGATGCGCTCTACTGGCGCATCACACAGTTCATGCTGCCCGCGCATTCGATCACGCCTTCGGCAATGCCGGGCGAAACCTATTTCGGCTACACCTGGGTGCCGATCACCGATGAATCCTGCTGGATTTACGTCTATGCATGGCATCCCGAACGGCCGCTCACCGCCGATGAGCGCGCCCAATATGAAAAAGGCGGCTTTGGCCAGATGGCCGAACTGGGGCCGGGCTATGTGCCGCTGCGCAATCGCGCGAATGATTACCTGATTGACCGCGACGACCAGAAACATCGTTCATTCACCGGCGTGCGCGGCATCGCAGAACAGGATCAGATGGCGTGGGAGAGTCAGGGCTACATCGTTGACCGCACGCGGGAGCACCTGTCGCCGACCGATGCCGGCATAGTGCATTTTCGTCGCGCCATGCTCGATGGCGTGCAGGCGTTGCGAGAAGGCAGGGCGCCTGCCGCAGCGGGTTGTCATGACGCTTATCGTCTGCGTTCCGGTGGTGCGGTGGCGCCGTCAAAACTTTCGTTCGAAGAAATGATGTGCGAGCGTTTTGGCAACACAACGGGGCGCGCAAATTGACGCAGCGTTTGCGTGTTGGGGGCGGATTCACGATCAGGCTATACTCGGCAATCTGACCAATCACGCAGGAAATACTCAACACGCACCATGGAAAGCGATTCGATTGCCACGCCGCGGCTGGCGGCTACTGTGATGTTGTTGCGTGACGGTGATGACGGCATGGAAGTGTTCATGATCGTGCGTCATCACAACAGCGATTTTGCCGGGGGTGCGCTGGTGTTTCCGGGCGGGCGTGTGGACCCGGAAGATTACGACCTCGCCACCGATGCAACGGTGTTTCCGCCGCAGGACGCCGTGGATGCGGCCGCAGCGGCGTTGCGCGTGGCAGCGGTGCGCGAGACGTTCGAGGAATGCGGCGTGCTGCTGGCGCGTGCACGCGGGGAAGCGGCGCTGGTCAGTGCCGCCCGCCTGCGTGACATCGAGGCCGCGCATCGTGCCGCGATGACCTGCGGCGAGCGGACTTTTGGCGCCATCCTCGCGGCGGAGAAGCTGGTACTCGCGCCCGAAACCATGGTGCACTTTGCGCACTGGATCACGCCGGAGCGCGTGCCCAAGCGTTTCGACACGCATTTCTTTCTCGCGGCCGCGCCGTCGGACCAGGTCGCGCTGCATGACAGCGCAGAGGCGGTGGATTCGGTGTGGATTACGCCTGCGACCGCGCTCGAAGACACCAAGGCCGGCGCCTACAAGCTGGTGTTTCCAACCTCGATGAACCTGCAGAAACTCGCCCGCCACCCGCTGTCGGCGGCGGCGATGGATGCCGCGCGCGCGAGCCGGGTGGTGACCGTGATGCCGATACAGGAGCAGGCTCGCGACGGCATGCGCGTCCTGCGACTGCCGCTGGCAGCCGGTTACGGCGGCGAACTGTTCGAGGTCTCCAATCCGCCGTCGATGCCCAGTCAGTAACGCGCTGCACACGACGCTGCCGTGAGCCAATATACGCGCCTTGCAAAGCGCCAATTATTCCTTGTTGCTGTGCCGAAATTAGCGAAGTCCGCCGCCGCGTGAACCATCTTTTTCTCGCCCTTGGCGCGATGTTCTTTCAGCAGACCTTTGTCGCGCTCGGCAGATCGCTGCCTGCGGTAATCGCGCCGGCGATCATTCTGGATCTGCGCCTGGCCCCGGCTTGGATCGGCGTCTTTTTCGCTCTGACGGCCCTCGCTGCTCTGGTCGCGCAACTCGGTTGCGGCAGCTTCATCGTGCGCCATGGCGCTTTGCGCATGAGCCAGATTTCACTCGTCCTGCTGGCCGCCGGCACCGCATTGGCAACGCTGGGAACGCCGCTGATGCTGGTGCTGTGCGCAGTCATTACCGGCGGTGGCGGGGCGGTGTCGACGCCGGCCAGCTCGCATCTGCTCGCGCGCTGCGCACCGCCGCGTTATCTGCCTCTGGTGTTTTCGATCAAGCAGACGGCGGTGCCGGCCGGTCTGCTGCTGGCCGGGGTATTCGGGCCGCAACTGACGGAATGGATGGGCTGGCGCGCCACCATGCTGCTGTGCGCGGCAGCGTGCGCCGTGTTCGCCGTGATGCTGCAGCCGCTGTGCAAAATTTTCGATATCGACCGCGTGCCGACGCGCACTTTCCGCTTGTCGGATTTCCGCACCACAGTGACTTCGGTGCTCGCCACGCCCAGCCTTCGCGCCTTGTCCTTCGCCTGCCTTGCCTTCAACGGCCTGCAAGCTGCGGTCACCGCTTATTTCGTCGTTTACCTGACGACGATCGGCTACACGCCGGTGGCTGCAGGATTTCTTTTTTCGGTGGCGGTGGCGGTGGCGGTACCGGGCCGCATCCTGTGGGGCTGGCTCGGCAGCACCCATGTTACTCCGCGGCGGATGATGGCGGGGCTTGCCCTCGGCATGGCGGGAAGCGCGGCACTGCTCGCGCTGTGCGATGCCGGATGGCCGACGCTGCTGGTCGGTCTCATCGCCTGTGTGTTGAGCGCCACCGCGCTGTCCTGGCACGGCATTCTTTTGGCCGAAGCCGCGCGCGCCGCGCCAGAGGGCATGCGTGGCAGTGTCACCGGTGGCGTACTTTCCTTCGGCCAGGTCGGCGCGTTGGGCTTGCCGTTAATGTATTCAGCGCTGCTTGACGTTAGCGGCAGCTACGGCATCGGCTTCATTATTTGCGGCGTGCCGGCGCTGCTGGTCGGCGTTCATCTGCTGCGTCGGGGCGGCGCTGCGAAATCCTGATGGGCAGGTATGAAAACGCTTTCGCGCCTCAATGCATATTCGGTTTTTTAAGAAAGTCATTGCGGTCAGCTGACTTGAGCGTGACGGAAAACTCCTCGCCGGCGCGTGCGAGGGTGAGCGGCACCTCGACCCCGGCTGCACCGAGCTGTCGCACGGCACGGAATAATTCCGCCAGCCCGTGCACACGCAGGGCGCCAACACCCAGCACCCTGTCGCCCACCTGGACACCGGCACGCTCGGCAGGACCGCCCGCCGACACTCTGCCGACCACCAGTTTGCCATCCGGGTCCTGGGTGTACATACCCAGCCACGGATTGGGCGGATACGGGCTGCGGCCGGTTTGCAGCATCCCATCGAGGATGGGCTCAAGCAGGTCGATCGGCACGAACATATTGGCCTGGATAGCTTCGCTGTTTACCTCGTGCTGCACCAGCAGCGAACCGATGCCGATCAGCTCACCTTGCGCATTGAGCAGCGCGGAGCCGCCCCATTGCGGATGCGCCGGCGCGGCAAACAGTGCTTCGTCAAGCACGTATTCCCAGTAGCCGGCAAATTCGCGTTTGCCGATCAGCTGTGTCTTGAGCGCGTGGGCGCGACCGCCGTGGCCGATCACCAATGTCGAGTCACCGATCTTGGCCTCGGCTGCGCGACCGCGCCGCAGCGGTGGGGCATCGAGTTTTCCCAGCGGTTGGATCAGCGCGAACCCGGTCGCCTGGTCAGTGGCAAGCGGGTAGCCGGCCACGACCGCGCCGCGATTGGTGGTAAGCCAGATTTGCGACGCCTCGGTAATCAGGTAGCCGATGGTGAGTACCAGTCCGTTCTCGCCAATCACCACGCCATAACCACCACGCTCGGTGCCGAGCGTGGCTGCGGTGAATCCATCGCCCGGAACTTCCGAGCGCACCAATATCATCGCATCGAGCGCGCGTGCGAGGTCAAACCCGGTTTCACCGGCGTCTGGTTGCAGCGCCTCCTGGAAGGCCCATTGCTGAGGTTCGAACATGGGGTGATTTTGCCACGAAGCGGCCGTGGAAGCACAGCCCGATGGAGAATTTTGTCCAAATAGACGACACCTGCGTGGCGTGCAGTCCGGGCTCTCAATCTTTCTGGTAATTGATGTTCACGCCGCTGGCAATTTCCGCAGAACTCTTGACAGCGCTATGATTAGAGCAGGGACCGACAGGTGGCGTAAGCTGTCAAAGGGGTGCTTAACTGAGCGCAGCAGGCCACAGGGGTGCGCAAACCGTGAAAAAACGCGCTACGAACATACACCCGGAGCAGTTTCCTTATCCATAGCATCACCTCGCACAAACTGAAGGATGCAACCATGGCAATACGCTGTGCAAAGATTTTCGGGACGGCATTCTTCTGCTCTGCCGCGATGCTCGGATGGCGCATGGATACGTGGGCGCAAAGCGACTATCCGAATCGCCCCGTGCGCCTGGTGGTCGGCTTTTCCCCCGGCAGTTCGACGGATACATCGGCGCGCATTCTGGCGCCCAAACTTGCGGAACTGTTGGGACAACCCGTGGTGATTGAAAATCGCTCGGGCGCCGGCGGTTCTATCGCCTCGGTGCTGGTGGCGCAGGCCACGCCTGACGGCTACACCACCCTTTTGGTTTCCGCGTCATTCGCGATAAATGCGGTGCTGCGATCCAATGCGGGCTACGACCCGCTGCGCGATTTCATCAGCGTGACGCAGATTGGTTTTCCCACCAGCGTGATCGCGGTGGCGCCGTCGCTGGGCGTCAAGTCGATCAAGGAACTGATGGCGCTCGCGCATGAACGGGCGGGCAAGTTGCTGTATGGAACCCCGGGGGCCGGCAGCGGCGGGCACATGACTATCGAACGTTTCCGTCTCACTGCGGGCATCAAAGGCACGCATGTGGCGTTCAAGGGGCAACCGGAAATATTGATTGAAATTCTTGCCGGTCGTGTTCACTTCGCGGTGATCAGCCTGGGGCCGGGGCTCGGACTGATCAAGGACGGGCGGATTCTGGCGTTGGCGATGGTAACCCCCAAACGCTCACCCGTGTTGCCGGACGTGCCTGCGTTGGTGGAGATTCTGCCGAACTTCCGCCGTGATGCGGCGCATATGATGCTGGTGCCGGCGAAAACGCCGCGTCATATCGTCAACAAGCTCAGCAGGGATATGGCGCGCGTGCTCGACATGCCGGAGGTCAAAAAGCAGATGGAGGCGATCGACTTTGTACTCGCGCCGACTACACCGGAGGAGACGGACAAGATACTGCGCGCGCAACTGGTGACCTTTGAGGAAGTGGCGCGGGCGGCGGGTTTGAAGGCGCCGTAAAGGCTCTTGCATTTTTTTTGCATCGTAGCAGCCTCATAGGGAAATTTCGCCGTGTCGTGCCTGCCACGCTTCAAGTTCGGCTTCATAACTTGCAACCCGTTCCCAATACACATCGTAAACGCAGGGGATGCAGCCGCTGCCGCAACACTCGATTGCGTCCGGCTCGCGCGGCGGCACAGGTTCGGGATCCAGCAACGCCGCGGAAATTATTTCATCGTTCATATCAACGTGCTCCATCGGGATGATCACCAAAGCGTCGGCGGAGTTTGCTGGGCACTACATCCGCATCGGCACTGCGCCAGGCGCAACACCCATTTTACCGGCGGCTGATCGTCTAGGCCACCCAAATTGAGGCCAGGATGTTCACTATGTGACGCATGGGCGAAGGAACTGGTTTGCCTGCAGCTAAGTGCGCTATATAATAAGTTTCGTCGCCCTGAGCTGTCCCATTTTTCGTCAGCACCAGCCGGGGCCTGTTTCGCGCACGCCCATCTCCGCATCGGCTTCATGGAGGTGTAGCATCACCTGCTGACACGAGCGTTTCCGCCAGCTCACCTGTTTGCACTTGCAACATCAACGGCGGCCGATACCTTTCCACACGAGGTAGAAGGAGAAGAGGCCATGAAAATACAATACGGACTGATCAGTTGTGACTCCCACGCTCAACTGAACAAAGATAATTGGACTAGCCGCATGTCGAAGGCGAAGTGGGGCGACGCCATTCCCCAGATTCGGGAAACCACCGACAAGGCGCACATGATACGAGCCTCCGACAAGCCGGTGGAGCGCTGGTTCGTGAATGGCAAGGTAGTGGGCGAACGCGGCACGGTGAACTGTCCCACCGCCATGAACGACCCCATGCGCAGGACCTTTCCGCAACGTTGGGATGAGGTGCCGGCATGTGTCTACGACCCGGTCGAACGCCTCAAAGCCCTCGACCGCGACAACGTCGACGGCGAGGTGCTGTTCCCCAACGATCCGATACAGAGCGCGACCATGCTTCAGGGCGACGCCGAGTTCGAGCTGGCCTGCGTGCAGGCCTACAACGATGGACTGGCGGAATGGGCGGAAGTGAGCGACCGTTACGTGCCACTCGCGCTTATCCCGTACTTGAGCGGCGTTGAGGCGGCCGCGGCGGAAGTGCGGCGCGCGGTCAAAAAGGGCCATCGCGGCATCGTGATGCTGGCGGAGCCGAGCAGAACGCGCGACGGCTTCAAGCATTTCAACGATACCTGGTGGGATCCTTTATGGGCGACCTGCCAGGACCTTGCTGCGCCGGTGCATTGGCATTCGGGCGCCGGCCTGCGCTTGGCGATGCCGCGCTGGAGAGGCTACACGCCGAATCAGGGACAGGCCTATGGACCGTCAGGCGGATTCTCCACCCAGGCGCAGTTCATACCCAATCTGCTGTTCTCGGGCGTGCTGGATCGTTTCCCGACCCTGAAGTGGGTGTGCGCCGAGACCGGCGTTGGCTGGGTGAACTACGTGCTCGAAACCTGCGACCACGAATGGGAACGCCGCCACCTGTGGACGCAGGGCATCGTCACGCGTCCCAGCGAAATGTTCAAGCGCCAGATTTACGTCGATTTCTGGTACGAGCGCGCCGGCATCGAGTTGCGGCACCTGGTCGGTATCGACAACATCATGTGGGAATCGGATTTTCCGCATTCCACCTCCACCTTCCCCGAGTCGCAGCAGTTTGTCGAGCGTACGTTGAAGGGCGTGCCGAAGGCGGAACGCGACCAGATGTTGTACGGCAACGCGATGCGCATCTACAACCTTTCCTCTTAGTTTCTTTTTAGGCAGCGACTCATATGGAACTGAAATACGGATTCATCAGCGCCGACGATCACGTGCAGGAGCACCCCGAGGCCTGGATCAAGCGTATGTCGAAGGCCAAGTGGGGGGAGCGCATTCCGCACGTCGAGCGTCAGCCTGATGGCACCGAATGCTGGATGATTGACGGTAAGAAAGCCGATTTGCGCGGTGTGGCGCTGGCTGGCGCCGCCATGCCTGACCGTGCGCGCGAGCCCCAGCGCTGGGAGGAAGTGCCCAAGGCCGCCTACGTGCCGGGCGAACGACTCAATGCGATGGACGTCGATGGCGTGGATTATTCCGTGCTCTATCCCACCGTTGCGGGGCGGGCGGGCGAAACCTTCGGCAGCCTCACCGACCCGGAGTTGGAACTCGCGTGCGTAGAGGCATACAACGACTGGTTGATCGAGGAATGGGCCGCAGCCAGCCCGCGCTTCATCCCCCAGTGCATCGTGCCCTTGTCGCCGATAGAAGCCACGGTGAAAGAGATCAGGCGCGCGGTGGCCAAGGGCCATCGCGGCGTGGTGCTGCCGCCGCTGCCGATGATGCTGCGTAAAGTGCCGCACATCAATGAAGCCGTTTACGATCCGGTGTGGGCAGTGTGTCAGGAACTCGATGTGCCGGTGTGCTTTCACTCGGGCTCGACACGCGAGATCCAGTTCCCGCCGTATGAAGGGTTCACCACGGAAGTGGCTGCCGCGCTGGAGGCGATCACGCGCCCGGTGAGTTCGGTGCTGATCGTGGCGAACTTTCTGTATTCACAAATCCTGCATCGTTTTCCCAAGCTTAAAATCGTGTTCGCTGAAACCACCCTCGCCTGGGGCGCCTATGAGCTGGAACTCGCCGACCATCAGTTCGAGCGCCAGCGCATCAACACCGAAGGTTACGACCTGACGCCGTCCCAGCTATTCAAGCGCAATTGTCATCTGGTCGGGTGGTTTGATTCGACGGGCATGAAGACGCGTCATCACCTCGGCCTCAACAGCATTCTTTGGAGCACAAACTTTCCGCTGGGCACCTCCACCTGGCCGGAAAGCCGCAAGGCGATAGCGCGTTGTTTTGACGGTGTCCCCGAGAATGAACGCCGCCAGGTGCTGGTGGACAATACCGCCAAACTCTACATGCTTGCTTGATAGTTTTGCGCTTTGCAATCCACACCGGCTCCCGGTGTGGATGCGGCGCTTCGCCGGCGCAGCTTGATTGATCTTCCCGTCGTTACATGGAAACGAACGCGATGTCCGCACCGATGCTGCTGCAGGGGGTTAAGGTATTGACGCTGGAGCAGGTGCATGCCTTGCCGTGGGGCACCGCGTTCCTGGCGGACATGGGCGCCCAGGTCATCCGCATCGAAAGTGTGGGGCACATGCAGGATCGCAAGGCCGGGCCTTTCCCCAGCGGCAAGCCCGGGCCGGAATGGTGGAATGAGGGCGGCAACCTGGCGTATTTCGGCACGCGTAACAAGCAAAGTCTGTGTCTGGATGTGACCCATCCCGCGGGGAAAGAAATCTTCCTCAAACTGGTCAAGCAGTGCGATATTGTGACCGACAACTTCAGGCCTGGCACGATGCGCCGATTCGGCTTCGACCACGAAAGTCTGGCCCGGGTCAACCCCCGCATCATCACCCTCAGCAGCACTGCCTTCGGCCACAGCGGGCCCTGGAGCAAAGCGGGATCGCGCGCGCGCACCGTGGATGCGGTATGCGGCATGTCAGCCCTCACCGGCTATGAGGGCGGCCCGTCCCTGCGCGCCAGCAATAATTATATGGATCACTCCACCGGCAACAATGTGGCCTATGCCCTGTTGCTGGCTCTGTATCGCCGCAACCGAACCGGCAAAGGAGTGCGCATCGATCTCAGCATGCAGGAGACCGGCGTTTCCTGCATAGCGCCCGCCATCTTGGAGACACAGCGCGGCATTACGCGCCCGCGCCTGGGCTGCGGCCATCTGTGGAAGTCTCCGCATAACGTCTATCCCTGCGCGGGCAGCGACCGCTGGATCGCCATCGCGGTATCCCACGACGCCGAATGGGCGGCCTTGAGGCAGATCATGGGCGATCCTGTGTGGGCGCAAGACTCACGCTTCGATGTGGCGCAAGGCCGCTGGCAGCATCGTCATGAGTTGGACCAGCATATGGCGGCGTGGACCACAACGCAGGACGACAAGGCGGTAATGGTATTGCTGCAAGGCAAGGGCATTTGCGCCGGCGCTGTTCTGACCGCGGAGGATTTGGTCAACGATCCGCATCTTAAGCAGCGCGGATTTATGCAGCAATACGAGCGTGAGGGATCGCCAACGGTAGGCACCCGCACCTATGCCGGACGCCCCTTCCGCGTAGCGGGGGTGCCGATGGCGATCCGGCATACGGCAAGAATGGGAGAGCACAACGACCTGGTCCTGCGGGAAGTGGCTGGGCTGTCAGAAAGTGAGATCGCGGCGCTGGCGGAGAAAAGCGTCATCTTTAGCAGGCCGCGGGCTGAAGAGAAAGCGCCGTAGCAATGGACGGAATACTTTCCGAAATAAAAGTACTGGAGTTGGCGCACGCCCCCTCTGGGGCGTTTTGCGCCAAACTGCTGGCCGACCAGGGCGCTGACGCGATCAAGGTGGAGCCGCCTGGCAAGGGGGACCCGGCCCGCGATGAACCGCCGTTTATCGGCGGCGAACCGCACCCTGACACTAGTACCGTCTTCCTCGCACTGAACACCAACAAGTTGGGCATTACGCTGGACGTGGAACAGGCGGCAGGCCGCGACTTGTTCCTGCAACTGGCGTCTGCTGCTGACGTGATTATCGAAAGTTACCCGCCGGGGCATCTGCTGCGCCTGGGACTGGGCTACGAAGTCCTCAAAGCCAAAAACCCAAAGACGATCCTGCTCTCGATCTCGTACTTCGGGCAGCATGGCCCGTACGCCGATTACAAGGGAGACGATCTCATCGCCCAAGCGATGGGAGGCTACCTCTACGCAGTCACCGGGTCCGCAGACCGGCCGCCGATGGGTACGGCGCTCGATCAGATGGAGCTTACCGCCGGCCGCAATGGTGTCATTGCCATCATGGCTGCGCTACTGCGGCGGGATCAGACCGGAGAGGGCAACCATATAGACCTGTCGGTGATGGAAGCGGCAATCAGCACGCCGTCGGGGCTCATACATCCCTATAGTTTCACCGGACGCAACCCGCGCCGGGGCAGCGGCGACCGCAATGTCATGGACGGGATGCATTTGCCCACTCGCGATGGCGAAGTAACGCTGACCACCGCCGGCACCGGCGGCCGGCCGATGGAGGTGTGGTCGGAATTCCTCGGAGAACCGCGGCTGCTCGACCCCAAGTTTGCTACCCGACTATCGCGGCAGGAAAATTCGCAAGAGCTGCGCGATTTGGTTGCCCCCAAGCTTGCGCAGTGGAACAACCTCGACCTGATGCGCGAGACCATGGCCCGCGGCCTGGTCATCGGTTTGGTGCAAAGCCCGCAGCAGGTATTGAATTCACCCCATTTGGCAGAACGGGGCTTCTTCGTCGAGCTTGAGCACGCGCAAGCAGGTGCGCTGAAATATCCGGGACCGGGGTTCTTCTTCGATGGCGCCAACCCGATGCAGTCGATTCGTGCAGCGCCCCGGTTGGGGGAGCATAACGTGCAGGTCTATTGCGAGCGACTGGGCCTGTCGAACGAGGCGCTGGAGCGGCTGCGAACGGCGCGGGTGGTTTAGCCGGCGCGCCGGTTTCCGCATGCTGGGTGGCGGTTTACGCCAGCACGCTCTCCGCCACCAGCCTGAGCCCCGCGATATCGGCCTTCGCCAGGATCATGGTGCCGACGCTGCCGCGCCGTCCCGCCGCTTTCCAAACTTGCAGCCGATCGCGTATGCGCGCGGCCGGCCCCACCAGCGCTACCGCATCGACCAGCCGATCCGGCACCGCGGCTGCGGCCTCGGCCTTTTTGCCGGCGAGAAACAAATCCTGAATTGCCGCGGCTTCGGCGGCGTAACCCAGACGCACAGCATAATCGTTGTAGAAGTTTTTGCCGCGCGCGCCCATGCCGCCGACGTAGAGCGCGAGCCAGTCCTTGACCGGCTGCCGGCACGCTTTGATATCGTCACCGATATGGATGGGCACAAACGGCGCGATGTCGAATTTTTCAAAATCCACCGGCCGGCCGGCGCGTTGCATGCCGGCGCGCACATGCGGTTCGATCAGATCGTCACGTTCGGGGTCCATCAGCAACGGCAGTACGCCATCGCCGACTTCACCCGCGCATGCGAGCCCGGCGGGGCTCACCGCTGCGGTGTAAATCTGCATGTCGCGGCGGCCGTGCTGGATGCACTTCAGGGCCTTGCCGAGTCCGCTCGCGCCTGCGCCCATGTACGGTATCTGGTAGTGCTCACCCTGATGGTTGAGCGGCGCCTCGCGCGCCAGCACCGCGCGCACGATGGCAATGCACTCGCGCAGGCGCGTCAGCGGCTTGCCGTAGGGGACACCGTACCAGCCTTCGACTACCTGCGGGCCCGAAGGCCCGAGTCCCAGGATAAAACGCCCGCCGGTCAGCGCATCCAGCGTCATCGCGGTCATTGCGGTAAGCGCGGGTGAGCGTGCCGGCACCTGCAGTATCGACGAGCCGAGCCGGATTCGCGTGGTCTGCCCGCCCAGCCATGCGAGCCGCGTCACCGCGTCCACACCATACGACTCGCCGCACCAGGTGGAATCGAAGCCGAGCCGTTCCGCTTCGCGCACCAGCGCAATGAGTGCTGGGCCGTCGGCCCCGCCCGTGGTTAATCCCAGACGCAAACGCATGTCGTTCTCCCCGGAAATAGAAATCTGCACACGCAGCTAAAACATCATACCCGATTGGAAAAGACTGACGGGCGCTATTGCGCAATACGTGCACCGCCAGATGCGCAATCGTTTGCTACCGATCAGTATGTTGCACTGAACGCTATTCCGTTGCAGCCTGTAACCGAATCGTGTCACGAGGCGCCGAAGGTTTTCCGTGATTGCGGATGGTGATATCCACATCGCAACCGAGCCGGGTCAACAGCCGCATCAAGCGTTCCACAGATACGTCTCGGAATTGCCCGTTGAGCAGCCGCGACACATCCGGCTGACTAAGCCCCATGCGCTTGGCCGCGGCGACCTGGGTTAACGCGTGCGCAGTGATAGCCCTTTGAATACGGTTCACTAATTTGGCTTTGAGCAAATGCGTTTCGGCATCGGCGTAGCCTAAATCCGCAAAGATATTCTTGGTGCCGCGCACGATGGCGGTGTCTTTATTTTTTGTCATGATGTTTTACCTTCGCCAAGTTGAGTGTTGTAATCACTTTCGGCAGCCTTCAATCGCCGCCGTATCAGTTTCAGGTCTTCGGTCGGGGTTTTGATTCCCGATTTTGACTTCTTCTGGAAGGCGTGCAGCACATAGATCGTTGCCGCAAATTTCACCGTATAAACCGCACGAAACGTGTCTCCCACATAGTCAGTGACGATCTCCAGCACTCCAGCTCCGCCGAATCCTTTCAGCGGTTTTGCGCGGCCATACTTCTCACCAATCTGCGCCCGATACAACGCATAGCCCATAGCATCTTGAACGGGATCAGGAAAGGCCCGGAAGTCCTTGTAGCTCGAAGCAACCCAGCTTACAGGTTTGATGGCGATGTCCAGCACATTTGAAATATGGCGGAAACACCATAAAAAATCAAGGCAATTGCGAGATGGCAAGCACCGCCTGAGTTGGGGCAAGGTTTGTATAATAAAACCAACCCTGATTTCGGGACGCCGAGGGAATGGTCTGGTTGCGTTGTCGAGCCGCGTGCCGTGCTTTTCCTCGATCAGACACGAATCGTCACTGCGCGGTTGCCAGCCCTGCCACCTTGATGAGGTGCGAGAAGCGCTCGGTCTCTGAACGCATATATGCCGTAAGCGCCGCCGGTGAACCGGGCGCCGGATCCAGCCCCTGGTCGGCAAGCCAGCGCGCCAACGGAGGGTCGGCCAGTATTTTTACCACTTCGGCATTCAGCCGGGCAACGATTGCGGGTGGCGTTGCGCGCGGGACAAACAGCGCGTACCAGGTGACGGCCTGGAAACCCGGCAGGGTCTCGGCCACCGTCGGCACATGGGGCACTACCGGCGAACGAACCGATCCGCCCTGCGCCAGTGCGCGCAGTCTGCCGGATTTTACGAACGGCATGGTGGTCGGGATGCTGGCAAACGCGAAATGCACCTGGCCGCTTAAGAGACCGGTCATTGACGGCGACGTGCCTTTGAACGGCACATGCAGGAAATCGACGTTCCCCAATACCTTCAGCATTTCGCACGCAAGATGGTTGGAACTGCCGCTCCCCGGGGTCCCGCTATTAAGCTGTCCAGGCCTTGCGCGCGCAAGCGCCACCAGCTCTTCGACGTTGCCGGCAGCGAGCGACGGATGGCTGGAGAGCAATTGAACACTGTTCACCACCAGCGAGATCGGAGCGAAGTCGCGAATCGAATCGTAGGGCACCCTGCTCAGCAGCGGGTTGATGACGACGCCGGCAGAGGCGGCAAAAAGCAGGGTGTATCCGTCTGCCGCAGCCTTTGCCGCGATCTCGTGGCCGATGATGCCGCCGGCGCCGGGGCGAGCGTCCACCACGATCTGCTGTCCCCAGGCTTCGGTGAGGCGTTGCCCGATCATGCGCGCCACAGTGTCCATTGCACTGCCGGCGGTGTTGGGCACGATGATGCGGATCGGGCGTGCGGGATAGCCCTGTCCTGAGCCAGTCGAAGTGGTTTGCGCGTGGGCCCGTGACGGCGCGAGCGCCATGCCGCAGAGCAGCGCAAGTCCGAACATGACTGCAAGACTCGAAAAGCGCCGCACCACGAATTTTCCTCGCGCATAGTGACCACTATGAGACTATAGCATGCGGAAAATGCGCCAGATCTAAGGCATAGGGTTATGCCGGCGATACATTATTGGATCGCAGCGCGAACTTTTAATGACAAGGAGAAACGATGTCTGACGAAGACCTGAAGGCGGAGCTCGAGCGTCTGCGCACCGAAAACGCCGCGCTGAAAAAAGGGGCTGCCGCTGGCATCAGTATGAAAGTCAGCGAGAAAGGCGCAGTTTCCATCTACGGTATGGGGCGTTTCCCGGTAACGTTGTATAAGGAGCAGTGGCTCAAGCTCCTCGATATTTCCGATGACATCCGGACATTCATTGCGGCGAACGACGCGCGATTGAAGACCAAGGGCTGAGCGTTTTGGGTAAGCCAAAACCGACCGGCGCGAAGTCTACCGATAGGTAGCGGGGTGCCATGGCACTCTGACCTCATTTTTACGCGACTCTGCGCAGAATTGGAATTGTCTTGACGCCGAAATTCAGCGACGGCAACAAGCTGCAGTTGCTGCGCAATGGCACGGCGTACTTTCCGGAGTTGCAGCAGGCCATCGATGCGGCGAAGCGTGAAATCTACCTCGAGACCTACATTTTCCGTGATGACGAGACCGGGCAGGCTATCGCGGCCGCGCTCGCGCGCGCAGCCCAGCGCGGTGTCGCCGTGCACCTGCTGGTCGACGGTTTCGGCTGCAAGGACCATTTTGCGGAATTACGCGCGCGCCTGCTTGCGGCCAACGTCCGGGTGTTGGTTTACCGGCCCAAGATTTCGCTATTGCCCCTGCGGCGCAACCGCTTGCGCCGAATGCACCGCAAGCTGGCGGTTATCGACGCGCGCGTGGCTTTCATTGGCGGAATAAACATCATCGACGACAGCGATACGCCTGACGACAACCCGCCTCGCTACGACTATGCGGTGTGCATCGAAGGGCCATTGCTCGCGCCCATCACGGAGGAGGTCGAACGGTTGTGGAGCCGGGTCGCCTGGGCCAGCCTGCGGCGGCGCTGGCGTGCCCAGCGGATTGCAGCGGTCGATGCAGCCCCGCGCGGCACTCAGCGCGCGGCCCTGGTGGTGCGTGACAATCTGCGCCACCGCGCCGACATTGAGGACGCTTATCTGGCGGCGATCGACAACGCGCGCACGGAAATCATCATCGCCAACGCCTATTTCTTCCCCGGCGTGCGCTTCCGCCGCGCCCTGCTTGATGCAACCAGGCGCGGCGTGCGCGTGATGTTGCTGCTGCAGGGGCGGGTGGAATATTTTCTGCAGCATTACGCCTCGCGCGCTTTCTACGGCCCGCTGCTCGATGCCGGCGTCGAAATATACGAATACAAGCGCAGCTTCATGCACGCCAAGGTTGCGGTGATCGACCAGCGCTGGTCCACGGTCGGATCGAGCAACATTGATCCGTTCAGCCTGCTGCTGGCGCGCGAAGCCAATATCGTTGTCGATGACCAGCCGTTCGCGCAGGAATTGCGCCGCAATCTGCAGCGGGACATGGAGGCCGGCGCCATGATCGTAGCCAACACGGCGTGGCGCCAGCAACCCTGGTTGGAGCGGGCCTTGATCTGGGCCAGCTACAATTTTGCGCGGCTGCTGATGGGTTTTATCGGATACGCCGATAAGCAGTAAACCCCGCGTTCGTCTGCGGCGGCTCGGCTTTTCTCATCTTTGCCGCGCGTCAGTTTTTGACCTGCTTTTCGGCGTCATCCTCGGCGATGCCATATGGGTAGGTCGGAACGCGCAGCGGTTCCGACAAACGTGGTAGCGTGTACGACATTGACATGGAGCACTACCATGCGAGACGCAATGTTTGGCCTAGCTGTGGCTGTAGTGGTGTCGCTTGCAACGGGAATCGCATTTGCCGTGCTGGTGCTGGTTGCGGTGGCGATGGGCAGCGCGCCCTAGCGAATTTCGCTGTGCCGGGCATATTCAGAAAAAGGCGAACAAGCCGCCCGGCAAAGTGATACCGCTGCCGCAAAAGCGGGCGTAACTGCGCTTCAACACTGACTTCCCATCTATACGTGAATTGCGTATAATTCTGCCATGAAAGCTGTGTTCGTCGAGTTGCCTGCGTTTTCGCGATACCGTGCGGACTACCTGACTGACGAGAGCTTGCGCGCCCTGCAAAACGCCCTGCTGGAGAACCCGGAAGCGGGCGATGTGATCGAAGGCACGGGCGGGATGCGCAAGGTCAGGCATGCCGACTCACGGCGCGGCAAGGGCAAGCGCGGCGGTCTGCGTATAATTTACTTTTGGTGGCGGGCGGGTGAGCAATTCTGGCTTTATGCGATGTACGACAAGGACGCGACGGATGATTTGACTGCGAAGGAGCGTGCGGCGTTGAAGGGCATGCTCAAGCGCGAATTGGACGCAAGGAGAAAGCAATGAAGCGCAATGTGTTTGCAGAGTTGGTTGAAGGCTTCGACGCGCTCAAAGCCGGGCGCGAAGGCAAAATCACGCTTAAGCAATACACGGTCGAGGCAAAGCCCGCGCCCAAGGTGACGGCCAAGGACTTGATGCGCGTGCGCGCCAAGCTGAATCTCTCGCGGACTGTGTTTGCCCACTGCCTGCGTACCAACGTGCGCACGCTGGAAAGCTGGGAGCAAGGCCGCGCCAAGCCCAATGCGCAGGCAGCACTGCTGATTCGTCTGGTTGCCAAGTACCCTGATACCGTCAAGCGACTGGCGGCGGTATAAGCGGAACATGTTGCAATTTACCTACCCGGTGAAACTCACGCGGGATCACAAAGACGGCGGCTATGTAGTTAATTGCCGTGATATCCCGGAAGCAATCACCCAAGGGGATTCCATCGAGCACGCCCTCTCCGAAGCTGAGGGCGCGTTGCAAGCGGCCATCGAATGCCAGATCGAAGATGGTCTTGATATCCCTGCGCCGTCGCCCGCAAAGCGCGGCGAGCGCGTGGCGCCGCCGCCGATCACTACCGCACTCAAGGCGGCGGTCTACACCGAAATGCGCGGGCAGCGGGTGTCAAAGTCAGAACTCGCGCGGCGCATGCACGTCAACGAAAAAGAAGCGCGGCGCATGCTCGATCCGCGGCATCCGACCCGTGTGCCTACGCTTGAATGTGCACTTGCTGTGTTGGGCCGGCGGGCAGAGATTGCGGTGAGTTGCCCTTGGCATTGATCCAACAACTTCAACAAACGGACGCTATGCAGAAGTCCTTAGTATCGCGTTAACGATTGCGGGCGAAGATAAGATGAAATCCCGTGCCTCTGGAAGAAAGGACCTGTGGCGGAGAGGGAGGGATTCGAACCCTCGAAGGCCTTGCGACCTTTCCGGTTTTCGAGACCGGTACATTCAACCACTCTGCCACCTCTCCGGAGGCGCGGATTCTAGCAGAAAGCGCGGCGCGGGAGCGTTTGCGGGCCGGTTTTGACGTGCGAGCCGGATATACTTGTTGCGTCAAGTTTTTGACGCATTGGGATGGGCGAGACTATGCAGAGCTACCGGCGCCACGTAGTGCTGTCAGGCACGGCCTTGCTAATGTTGAATATGGTGCTGCCACTGGCAGTCGCGCAAACCTATCCGACACGGCCCATACGCGTGATCGTGCCGTATCCACCGGGCGGCGCCGCAGACATAACCGCGCGTATTCTGTGGCCCAGAATGGGCGAGGCGTTCGGGCAGCAGTTTGTGATTGATAATCGCGGTGGCGCGTCGGGCATCATCGGCGCCGATATTGTGGCGAACAGTACGGCGGACGGCTACACATTGTTGCACGATGCGAGTGCATTTACCGTCAATCCTGCGCTGCGCAAACTACCGTTCGATCCGCTCAAGGAGCTGGCGCCGGTGGCGATGCTGATGCGCACGCCGAACATGCTGGTGGTTCACCCCAGCGTGCCGATTGCGACCACGCGTGATCTGGTCGATCTCGCCAGGGCGCAGCCGGGGCGGATTACGTATGCCTCTGCCGGATTTGGCAGCGCGCCGCATATGGCGGGCGAATTGTTTCAGTACCTGGCGAAGGTCAGCCTGCTGCATGTGCCGTATAAGGGCGGCGGGCCAGCCTACGCGGATTTGCTGGGCGGTCAGGTGCACCTGTTATTCGGCAGTATCGCGAGCGCACTGCCGCACGTGCAAAGCGGCCGCCTTAAGGGCATTGCGCTCACCTCAAGCAAGCGCTCGCGCGCCGCGCCGCAGATTCCCACCATCGTCGAGTCAGGCGTGGCGGAATTTGAAGTCTACGAATGGAATGCGCTGTACGCGCCGTCGGCAGTCGCGCCGTCGATAGTCGCACGGCTTAACGCGGAGATGAACAAACTACTGGCCGCCACGGACATGCAACAGCGCTTTTTTCAGATGGGCGCGAAGGTCACGCCGATGACGCGAGCTGAAGTCGGGCGCTATGTGCGCGGCGAAATGGCGAAGTGGGTGAAGACGGTGAAGGAGACGGGCATCAAGGGCGAATAGGTTTTGCCGGCTAATCCGCCACCAACACCTGATTGCGGCCGGCGGATTGGGCCTTATACAGCGCGGCATCGGCGCGCGCCAGGGTGCGCTCAATAGTGTCCGGCACGTGATGCTTAGCCACGCCCATCGAAACGGTCACGTGTTTACCTTCGGGCAAACAAGGCATTGCGCTTTCCGCAATCATTTTACGTATTCGTTCCGCGACCAGCGCCGCCGGCGCTGCCGGGGTTAGCGCGAACCCCACGATGAACTCCTCGCCGCCATAACGTCCCAGGAAATCCGTCTCCCGCAGCGCGCTTTGGATGATGGCGCAAATGCCCTTCAGCACTTCATCCCCTGCCGCATGGCCGTAGCTATCGTTAATCGACTTGAAATGATCGATGTCCAGCATGCCAATACTCAACCCGCCGCCGCGTTTGGCACGATAGCCTTCGCGCTCCAGCAGATCCATCGTATACCTGCGGCTGTAGGCCCCGGTCAGCGCGTCGTGGTTGGCGAGGCCTTCCGCCTTCTCGACTGCGATCCTGAGCTCGTCATTGGCCAGTCTCAGCTGTTGCCGCAAGGCGCTGATGTTGCCGCCGATGAAGGCAAACCACAGCAGTACCGCTGTCAGAAAACACACGCGGAAAATTTCGTGGTTAAGATCCATCGCCATGCGATAGGACCACACTGAAGCGACGGTGGCGACGGCAAAGAACGCGGAATAGAGCAACGCCACCACGATCAGCTCGCGGGTGGAAAAGCGAAACACGCCGAACATAAATACGACCGGGTAGAGCAACATCAAATTATCACGTCCCATGCCTGCATCCACTTGCACGACGGAAATCGTCATCCCCGCCGCCACCATCATCGGCAAGGTCAGGCTGGGGTCGGGCAGGCGCAGGTTCAGCCCGCTGCGAAAGCACGCATAGAACGCCGCCACGAACACCAAAACCAAAGCTGCGAGACGCCAGAAAGTGACATCAGGCACGAAATGCAGCCACGCGCCAACTCCGGTCAATTCCACCACAATCGCCGACGCCAAGCTCGCCATGGCCATGCGGCGTATGCGCTGCGCCTGCAAGGGATCATTTTCCGGCAGTAGTGACCACGTCATGGCTGTAACGGCTCGCTTGAAATTACTGGTCGTTGCCGCGGGCAGTGTCCGAGTCGGTAGCCGTTCGTGACGCGCGCAGCACACAAGCCGTCAGGGTAAGCCTTTTCGGCGTTGAACGTTCCATCGTTGCCTCCGTGGGATAGAGGTATCTGCGCCAAGAGGATTACACAATCCTCCGCTGATACCCATGTTTTTAAGCAACGGTAGCGAGGTCAAAGGTTGTCTCCGGCACCGATGCCGAGCCGCAGGCTGAGAAAACGATTGCGTGATCCGCTTGCGCGTCGTATTTTCGTTTCTGCTACATTCAGGTATTCAATTCTGCAGGAGCAACCCATGCTGAACCAAACCATGACAGCCATCGAGATCACGCGCGCCGGTGGCCCGGAAGTGCTGTCACTCACCACGCGCCCGCTGCCGCAGGCTGCTGCGGGACAGGTGCTGATCAAGGTGGCGTTTGCCGGCATCAATCGCCACGATTGCGGCCAGCGCAATCGCGGCTTCGGCCCCAAGGGTGCAACCGATATACCGGGGCTTGAAGTCGCCGGCGAAGTGGCAGCGGTGGGCGCGGGTGTAACGCGCTGGAAGGTGGGTGATGCGGTGTGCGCACTGGTTAACGCCAAGCGCAATTTGCAGGCACTGGCGATGGACGGGCGCGTGATGCACTTAAGTTCAGGCGATAGCAAAGAATACAGCGTGCCGATCGCGATGATCATGGGTAAGCGCGCGATCGGAAAATATTGCTGCAGGTTGCGCACTGACCCTGCAGCGCGGTAACTAAAAAAGCCCGGCTTTGCCGGGTTTTTTTTTGAAGAGTTAAGAGTAACTACACACCGTGGTTCTTACCCTTCACGCTTCACCCTTCCCGCTTCACGAAGTAACGTCAGTCTGCTTTCATCCTTCGCTCCTTGATAACCTTGCCCCATTTTTCGGTTTCTTTTTTGAGATGCACCGCAAATTCCTCGGGCGTGCTGGCGATGATATCCAGCCCGCTGTCGTTAAAGCGCTTGATGTGTTCGGGCGCGCTGAGTGATTTTTTTATGCGCTCGGATAACGAAGCGACTATGGCGCGCGGCGTGTTTTTCGGCGCCAGCAAGCCCTGCCAGGTGGTGAATTCGTAACCGGGCAGCGTTTCGGCTACGGTGGGGACATCGGGCAGTTGCGGCGCGCGCTTGAGACTGGTGACGCCGAGGGCGCGCAATCTGCCCGAACGCACATGCGCCAGGGTATCCGGCAACGCGGGAAAACCGATACTGATTTCGCCCGACAAGGTGGCGATCATCGCCGGGCCGCCACCCTTGAAATGGATGATCGTGATGTTGGTCTTGGCGAGGTAGTTAAAGAGTTCGCCGGCGATATGCGGGTTGGTGCCCGCACCGGCGCCGCCGTAGTTGAGTGCGTCGCCGCGTGATTGAGCCAGCGTAATCAATTCGCGTATCGATTTGGCAGGCAGTGAAGGGTGCACTACGCACAAAGTCGCGGTAGCGGTCAGCAGCGACACCGGCACAAAATCACGCAATGGGTCGTACCGCACTTTGCTGTAGATAAACTGGTTGGTGACCAGCGGCAGGGTATTCACCACCAGCGTGTAACCATCGCCCGGCGCGTTGGCGGCGATCTCCATGCCGATGTTGCCGGATGCGCCGCTACGGTTGTCGATCACAAATGTCTGGCCGTAACTTTCGCTGAGCCGCGCGCCTACCAGGCGTCCGACAGTATCGACACTGCCACCCGGCGGAAAGGGCGCGATGATGCGCACGGATTTCGTGGGGTAATTGTCCGTTTGCGCGGCGCAGAGGTACGGCAGCGCGAGGGCTGCTATCGCCAGGTGTAGTGTAAGTATTTGTTTTTTCATGTGGTTTTCCTTCCTTGAGCAGTTTGGATGCGATCAGCGTTTAGCGCATTGCGACCGGCATCAGGTTCATGGTTCAGTGACGTTGCAAGCGCTTGCGGCTAGACAGTAGTGATGGCTAGCGACAGCTTGATGCGCATGCCGCGCACATCGGGTGCATATCAACCGCATTATCCTACGCGGCGACCGCATTGCGCAGCATTCGCTGTTCGCTGCGCCTAAATTCGCTAAAATGAAGATTCGCAAACCTTTTCCGAACGAGCGGTCATGATTGCCACGCAGCGCGCGCTGATCACCGACCCCGGCGCCTGGGTCGGGCCGAAAATCCAGAACGATCCATCGTGGGTTTATCACTTCGACGCCGCCGGGCTCGCGGAACTGGATGCTGCGCTGGCGCATACCCGGCGCACCGGCGCATGTATTCCATTCGAACCGGCGGCGTTTCCATTACGGCGTGTGGCGGCCGAGTTGGAGAAAATCCTCAACGATGTCGAGCACGGTCTCGGTTTCAAGCTGCTGCGCGGCATTCCGCGCGACCGTTATTCGGATGAGGACTGCGCGCTGCTTTACTGGGGACTCGGTGTGCATTTGGGCAAGCCGGTTTCGCAAAATGCGCGCGGCCATCTGCTGGGCCACGTACGTGACGAAGGCCGCACGCAAGCTGACCCCAATGCACGCGCCTATCAAACCAGCCAGCGCATGGATTTTCATACCGATATGCTGCCGATGGATTTGCTGGGACTGTTTTGCCTGCGCAGCGCTCGGCGCGGCGGCGCGAGCAAAATCACCAGTGCGCTGACGGTACACAATATGCTGCGTGAGGAACGTCCCGATTTACTGGATGTGCTGTATGGCCCGTTTCATATCGACTGGCGCGGCGAAGAACCCGCCGGCGAAAAAGGCTGCTTCACGTTACCGATGTTCAGCGAGTGCGATGGCAAAGTGACCGCGCGCATCAACAGCTTGCCGTACTATGAATCGGCGGCGCGTCACGGCGCGCAATATGCGCCAACCGAGGTGCAGCGCGAGGCGTTGGTGAAGGTGCAGGAAATCGCCAACCGGCCCGAATTGATGCTGACTATGGATTTTCAGGAAGGCGACATCCAGCTCGTCAACAATCACACGCTGTTGCACGCGCGCGAGGCGTATGAAGATTTTCCGCAGCCCGGGCGTGAGCGCCACCTGCTGCGCATGTGGATCGCGGTGGATGAGGCCAGGCGCCGTCCACTCGCCGATACACTGACGGCGCGTTATGGTTGGGTGCAGCGCGGCGGCATTCCGCTCAAGTCTGCGCAAGCCGCATAATTTCGTAAGTATCTGTTTTAAAACAGTTTTGTTTGAGGAGAAGTAGGCCATGAGTGTGACCATACACAAGTTGCATGCGCATGTGGGCGCTGAAGTCAGCGCGATTGATTTACGCCAGCTGCACGATCGCGCCACGCTCGAGCAATTGCGCGCCGGCATGGATGAACACGGTGTGCTGGTGTTTCGCAAGCAGCCGTTTACCGATGCGCAACAACTGGATTTTGCGCAGCGCTTTGACGGCACGCTGCACGTGAAGCCGGGCGCTGCTGCGCTGGCGGCAAATCGATTTGGCAACGATGCGGTGGGCGATATTTCGAATATTGATAACAGCGGCAACATTCTCAAAGCGGACGACCGCAAGCGCCTCTACAGCCTCGGCAACCGGCTGTGGCATACGGATGCCTCGTTTCAGGATCCTGCGGGCCGCTATTCCATGCTATCGGCGCGGGTGATCCCCAAAGTGAATGCAGACACCGAGTTTGCCGACATGCGCGCGGCGTACCAGGCGCTGGATGAGCAGACCAAACACAGGCTCGAAGGTCTCAAAGTGCATCACACGATTACGCGCTCGCGTGAAGTGCTGGGGTTCAATTTCTCGGATGAGGAAAAACAAAAGCTCAAGGGTGCGATTCATCCGCTCGTCAGAGTGAACCCGCGCAGCGGGCGCAAATCGCTGTATCTCGCCGCGCACGCCGCGCGTATCATCGATTGGCCGGTGGCCGATGGACTGCTGTTCGTGATGGAACTGATGGAGCATGCAACACAGCGCCAGTTTGTCTACCGGCATGTGTGGCGTGACGGCGACTTTGTGATCTGGGACAACCTCGCCACCATGCATCGCGCAACCCCGTTCGACGACGCCACGCATCATCGTGAATTGCGGCGGGTGACTACCATCGATGTGCCGTTACCGGCTTAAGGCGACAAAAAGAAAACACTTAGCCCGTCATTCCAGTGAAGCGCGCTCCGGACCACGATCCAGGGGCTGGAACGACCAGAGTGGTATTGGCTCACACAAGGGCCGGATGAATCTTAAAAACAAAAACGTGAAGTATGTTCTTGCTGCAGTGTTACTAGCGTTCGCGCTCGGTGCATCCTGCGCCAAAGCCGAAGTCGTACGTATCGACATCAGCAAACGCGAAGACCTGCTCGCCGGACGCAGCTATGGCGCAGCGGATGTCTACGAATGGATCGAAGGCCGCGCGCACTTCTCGCTGGATCCGGACAATCAGCGCAACGACATCATTGTCGACCTCAAACTCGCGCCGCGCAATGCGCAGGGGCAGGTGGAATATTCAGCGGATGTCGCCATCCTGCGTCCGAAAATCGCGGCGCGCGCCAATGGCGTGGTGATTTTTGATGTGGTCAACCGCGGCCGTCACACAATTCTGGAATATCTAAATCGCGGCAATCGCAATGCCGCGGTGGGCGGCGCGGAATTCATCGGCGACGATTTTTTGATGAAGCAGGGGGTGACGCTGGTGTGGCTGGGCTGGCAGCAGGATTTGCCGGCGAATGCCGGCATGATGCGCCTCGCGGGGCCGTTGGTTGAAGGGGTCAAGGGCCGCGTCTACGGTGAATTCGCGGTGCCCGCGCGCGTGATGGATGTTTCGCTCGGTGACAGAACGTCAATTCCCTATGCCGTGGCCGATTTGCAGGAAAACGAAAACACCCTGGCGGTGAGTCCGTCACGCGCCTTGCAACCGCGCGCGATTCCGCGCGAGCACTGGTCGTTTGCGCGCATGCGCAAAGGTAAAACCAGCGGCGAACTGACGCCGGACCCCATGCGACTGCATGTCGAAGGCGGCTTCGTGCCCGGCGCAATTTATCAATTTGCTTATGGTGCGCAAAATCCACAAATCGCCGGACTCGGTCTGGCCGGCGTGCGCGATCTGATTTCGTGGATGCGCCACGATCCGGCGGCGCTGGCGCGCGGCCGCCACGCCTACGCGTTTGGCATCTCGCAAAGCGGGCGTTTTCTGCGCCAGTTCTTATATGAAGGGTTTAACCAGGACACTGCCGGGCGGCAGGTTTTCGACGGCATGATGGTGCATATTGCCGGTGGCGCGCGCCGCGGCTTTAACGAGCGTTTTGCGCAGCCTTCGCGTACCACCGGCTCGCGCGTGTTTCCGTTCACTGATAGCGAGCAGACTGACGCCGAGACGGGTGAAACGGGCGGGCTGCTCACGCGCGCCACACAAACGGGTGTCGCACCCAAAATAATCTACACCAGTTCGTCGTGGGAATACTGGGGCAGCGCCGCGTCCGCCATCCACACCACGCTGGCGGGTGAAGACATGCCGATACCCGAAAGCAGCCGCGTCTACTCGTTTGCAGGCACGCAACACGTGCCCGCGCGCATGCCCTTGGTTGACTTGCCTGCGACACACGGACAATTACTGCACAATTCGCTGGACTATCGACCAGCACTGCGCGCGCTGTATATCGCGCTCGATCAGTGGGTGCGCAGCGGCGCCGCACCACCACCGAGCCGTTATCCCAAGGTGGCCGAGCGTGGGCTGGTGGCGCGCGCTGCACTAAACGAGACGGGCCTCGCGGGCATCAATGCGCCGGAATCAGCGCAGCCGGCGTTTCGTCTGGATAACGGCGAAACAGAATCCGGCATACCCACCATCGTGCCGCCCGTAGTGGGCAAACCGTATGTGCTGTTATTACCGCAACTGGACGACGACGGCAACGAACTGCCCGGCATACGCATGCCGTCGATCAACGTGCCGCTGGCCACGCACACCGGCTGGAATCTGCGCGCGCCCGCGATCGGCGCGCCGAAAGAACTGCTGCAACTCACTGGCGGCATGCACCCGTTTGCACGCACGCGCGAGGAGCGCGCGCGCGGCGACATGCGTGCGTCGATCACAGAACGTTACGCGTCACGCGTGAATTATCTGGAGCGTATCGCGCAGGAAGCCGCTGCGCTGGTGCAGCAACGGCTGATGCTCAACGATGATATCCCACACGTGGTAAGCAGCGCCGGCACGCTGTGGGATTTCATCATGGCGGAATCGGTGAAGCGTGCGCGCTAGTTCTATCCCGTAGTGATTTCGACTTTGACATCCGGCGTCGCGACCGCGACGCTGCCATATAGCGGTCACCTGCCTTTGAAGCGGTCGATCAGCGCAGCGCTCTGCGCCGCACTGACACCGTTAAGGTGAAACTTGATGTGCACGGCGTTGAACACGCTGACATCCGTGCGCACTGGGTTCGCGCGGTCCATCATGCCGGCGATATCGACACTGATGGCGTGCAGCGGCATGCCCTCGGTTTTGGCGAACGACTGCACCAGTTCCACGCCGCAGGCAGCAATGCCGGTCAGGAATAACTCGGCCGGCGTCACCTCTTCTCCGGGTGCGCCATTTTGCACCGGGCCATCGCTGATGAAATGGTGATTGCGCACACTGCACAGTACGCGCCCATGGGTGTCGGTGGAACGCGCGCTGATGTTGTAGCTGCGGGTGTTGCTGGCGCTCATCATGATTTCCTCTGGTGGTTGAAATGTTGTCTTCCTGTGTTCATTGCGGCTTAATCCCCGCCGCCTTCGCCCGCTACGAGCCATGCCGACTGCTTCAATTTCCCTCCAGATAGCGCCTGAGGAAATTCGCTTGTACCGCAAATGCCTCGGGACCATTATCGACATGTAGTCCGGGATAAGCATGCAAACGCTTATCTTTGGAGCCAAGCCGGTCGAACAACTCCAACTGGCCTGCGCGCTCAAAACGCTCGTCGCCCCACTGCATGGAAAATAGCACGGGGATGTTGAGTTGCGGCGCGAATATTTTGAAGTGCGCGTCGATACCGCTGCGTTGGACGCTGGACCCACTCATTCCGGCTTTGCCCAGCACCGCCACACGCACCCGCTCGTCACTCGCAACAAAGGGCAGTCCGAACATGGTGCCCATCGACACGCCCCAGTAGCCGACGCGATTCGCATCGACATTTTCCAGGCTGCCCAAAGCGTCCAGGGTGGCTTTCCAATCGTCGATCATGCTCTGCACCAAGTCCTCGCGCTGCCACATCTGGCGATAGACGGGTTGGCTCGCATCGGTCACCGTCCCGCGAGCGCCGTGCACCGGACCGTCGATAGCCGCAGCACTCCAGCCATAATCACGGGCGAACATCTGGCCCAGCATGAGCATGCGTTCGTTACGCTTGTGCCCGCTCCCGCCATGTCCCATCAGGATCAAAGGCCGCGGCCCGGACGGGCTGGCGGATTGCCACAATACGCCGGGAATGCTTTGTCCATGACGTTCGATGGCAAATTCCCGTTCACATACGTCTTCAACTCGCACGGTGTCGGCAGTCCAATGCATCTGCGCCATGTCTGTCCCTTTCTGTTATGTCCGCTGATGATTTTTTCCTGGCGTCCGCCGCCAGCAGGCAACAGGCAAGACCCTTTGCCCAATAATAATCGCTTTGAGGTTACGCCACCCACATACCCGATGCTTTGACGACTTTGCGCCAGCGCGGGAGTTGATTGGCGTAAAATTCGCCTGCTGCAACCTTCCCCTCTGGAACCACTCTTGACTGTAGAAATTGTCTCCACGCTGGCGGATATCGACCCGGCGCAATGGAACCGCCTCAGCGGCGGCAACCCGTTTTTACGGCACGAATTCCTGCACGCGCTGCATGAAACCGGCTGCGCCTCCGATCGCACCGGCTGGTCGCCGCACTATCTGGCGGCTTTCGACGGCAAAAGGCTGACCGGCGCGATGCCGCTGTATGTGAAATCGCACTCGCGCGGCGAATACGTATTCGACTGGGCGTGGGCCGACGCCTATGAGCGCCACGGCCTGCAATATTATCCCAAGCTGTTGTGCGCCATACCGTTCACGCCGGTGAGCGGGCCGCGCATGCTCGCCGAATCGGACAGCGTGCAGGCGGAACTCGCCACGCACGTGCTCGAAGTCGCGCGCGCGAGCAAAGCCTCATCACTGCATTGCCTGTTCCCCACCGACGCCGAGGCGCAACACCTGGCCGGCAAGGGCATGATGGTGCGTCACGCGGTGCAGTTTCACTGGGTCAACCAGGGTGACGCGAATTTCGAGCAATATCTCTCGCGCATGAACCACGCCAAGCGCAAGAAAATAAAGCAGGAGCGGCGCAAAGTGATCGAGGCCGGCATCAGCTTTCGCTGGCTGGAAGGCGAGGCCATCAGTGAAGCCGACTGGAAGTTCTTCGCGCACTGCTACACGCGCACCTACCGCGAGCATCACAATACGCCGTACCTGAACGAAGCATTTTTCCAGCGCATCGGTAAAACCATGCCGGAAAATCTGCTGCTGATTGTCGCCGAACGCAATGGCGTGCCGATCGCTGCATCGTTTAACGTGCGCGGCGCTGACCGCCTGTATGGCCGTTATTGGGGCGCCGTCGAACACCATCCGATGCTGCACTTCGAAGCCTGTTATTACCAGACCATAGAATTCTGTCTCGCACGCGGCATCGCGGTGTTCGAAGGCGGCGCACAGGGTCAGCACAAAATGGCGCGCGGCCTGCTGCCGGTGCAAACCTCATCGCTGCACTGGCTGGCGCACCCGCAGTTTGCCGAAGCGGTCGAGGCTTTTCTCACGCGCGAGAAAAAGGGTGTCGCGCACTACATCGACGAATTGCACGAACACTCGCCCTTCGTGGCTGCGGCGCCCGCCTGACGGCGGCTGCGGCGTCACCGGCATTGGAATCCGCGCACGATTGCCGTATAGTAGGCACCACTCACCGCTGACCCATTCATGAAATTCTGCAGCAACTGCGGCGCCACCGTCGCGCGCAAAATCCCCGAGGGCGACTCGCTGCCGCGCTACGTTTGCGATGCGTGCAACACTATTCACTATCAGAATCCGCGCATGGTCGTCGGTTGCGTGCCGGTATGGGAAGACCAGGTGCTGCTGTGCAAACGCGCGATCGAGCCGCGCTACGGCTTGTGGACGGTCCCCGCGGGTTTCATGGAAAACGGCGAAACGCTGGACGCGGGCGCCGCGCGCGAAACCCTCGAAGAAGCCTGTGCGCGCGTCGAAATCGGCGCACTGTATGCCGTCTACAACATACCGCACGTCAATCAGGTCTATCTGCTGTTTCTCGCCAAACTGCTCGATCTAAATTTCAGCGCCGGCGCCGAAACACTGGAAGCGCGGCTGTTTCGCGAAGATGAAATTCCGTGGGATCAAATCGCTTTCGCCACCGTGCGCAACACACTCACGCATTATTTCAGCGACCGCGCGCGCAAGCACTTTGGCTTTCACTTGGGAACGATAGAGCGGCCGCCGCGTACGACTTGACTCCCAACCAGCGGCCCGATCAAATTTGCTTGTAGGGTGGGCACCCTTTATGTGCCCACGCGGTGCGATGTGGCTCCATTCGACCGCGTGGGCAAAACAAAAAGCGTCTTGCCCACGAAAGCTACATTTCATTCAGCCCAAGCTACGCGCTCCCAACGCCAAACCAACCTCTACACCGCCCGCAGCGCATCCACAATATTCAGGCGCGCTGCGCGAAACGCCGGTAGAAATCCGCCGACAAATCCCATCGTCAGTGCAAACAGCAGCGTCTTGCCCGCGATATCCGCCGTCAGAATGAAGCGGAAAGACAAGTCGGCAAAGGTCTGAAAATTGACGGTCGAGAATGAGGCGAATTGCATCAGCGAGGCGAACGACAAGCCCACCACGCCGCCCACCCATCCCAACAGCAGCGCTTCGGCCAGAAAAGCCCACAGCACTGCGCCTTGCCGAAAACCCAGTGCGCGCAAAGTGCCGATCTCGTTAACCCGGCTCGCCACCGAAGCGTACATGGTGATCATCGCGCCGATCATCGCGCCGATGGAAAAAATCACCGATAGCGTCAGGCCCAGCATATTAATGAACGTCGACAACGCTTTCGACTGGTCGCTGTAGAACTTTTGTTCGCGTTTCATCTCCTGCGCGAGGCGCGGGTCTTCACCCACCTCCGCGCGAAATGCATCGAAGCGGCTGCTATCGGCCAGCCGCGCTACCATCGACGAATAGGCGTTGCGCCGGAACGCCTGCAACAACTGATCGACGTCGCCCCACACCTCGGAATCAAAACCGCTGCCACCGCCGTCGAACACCCCCACTACCGTCCATTCGCGTTGCGCGAAATTCAGATGCTGGCCGATGCCGGTGTTGGCAAAGCGCGCGGCAATGCTGGCGCCGACGATGATTTCCGAGGTACCGGGCCGAAACAAGCGGCCGTCTTTTATTTTTACCTGTGGCCGCAGCACAAAACCGGTATCCGAAGTGCCGCGTATCACCACGTTCGACGGCTTGTCGTCGCCCGCGCGCAACAGTGAAATCAGCACCACGGTTTCTTTCGATACCATGCGGCTGCCCTGCGCGCCGAGAGCCACCGCCGGGTGCATTTCGATGATGCCCGCCTGCTCGCGTGAAATACCGCTTTGGATTTCGGTCTCGGCGCCCTTGCGGATAATCACCGCGTTGTCCAATTCTCCGGTGGTGACCAGCGTGCGTTTGAGCCCTTCGTCCATCATCAACACGGTCGCGAACACAAACACCACCAGCGCCAGGCCGCCCGCCGTCAACGCGGTGGTCAGGCGGCGCGTCCACAAATTGCGCGCGATATAAGTGAGCGGTATCGCCACGATGGTCGCTCTAGCCCATCGCCCGCAGGCCGTCAACGATGCGCACGCGTGATGCCTGCAGCGCCGGCACGATGGCCGCTATCACGCCCACCGCGAGTGCGCACAGCGCCTGCGCCATCATCGTGGTTTGCGACACCGCAAATATCGGAAAAATGCCGCCCACTGCCTGCTTGAAACCCGCCGCCGCATAGGGCGTAAGCCACAGCCCGATGCCGCCGCCCACCGCGCAGATCGCCAGTGATTCGCCGAAAATCAACGTCGCCACGAAGCCGGGGCCGAACCCCAGCGCTTTCAACGTCGCATGCTCGGCAGTGCGTTCGCGCGCACTCATCGCCATGGTGTTGGCCATTACCGCGAGAATAATCAGAATCACCACATACGACACCACCCGGATCGCGGCGATGATTTCGTTGGACATCGACACAAACGAAAGCTGAAACGCCTGCTCGGTCTCGGTGAGTGTTTCCGCCACCGAATTCTGAAACTGCGCGTCCACCAGACGCGAAACCGCGGCGGCACGGTCCGCGGCGTCGATGCCGACTATGTACACGCCCACCTGGTCGGCGCGGCGGCCCGCACGCGGCCGCAACCATTCGTTAAGATACTCCCAGTGAAACAACAGGTGCCGCGTAATTTTGGTGTCGTCGGAACCGTCAAATATGCCGCGCACCACGAATTGCCAGTCGCCGGGGTAAATACTGCCGCGCAGCGGAATCACGTCGCCCACCTTGAAGCCGTACTGATCGGCCAACTGGCGCCCCACCAGCGCGCCCTTGCGGTCGCGCATCCACGCCTGACGTTCGGCCTCGGGCAGCAAAAATTCACTGTATAAATCCAGATAATTCTCACTCACCGCGAACTGCGGAAAAAAATTCTTCGGCTCCTTGTAAATACCGCCAAACCAGGTGGAGCGCGCCACGCGGGTCACCCCTTCTACGGCACGTATGCGTGCTTCGTAGCTCACCGGCAGGGTGAACACGAGGGATATGGAACTGCGCGTAATCAGCCTTGTTTTTGATGCCGCATCGGCGCCTGCAAACCAGGCATCCACCACCGTCTGCAACAAACCGTAGGCGAGCACGGCGATCAGCAGGCCGAACACCGTAAGACCGCTGCGTATTTTGTGACGCAGCGCGTTGCGAACGATAAGTTTCAGTGCGTACATCGCATCACGCGGGCGGCGCTTCCAGCAGCAGCTCGCCCTTCTCCAGATACACCAGCCGCCGCGCGGTTTTGGCGGCGTGCGCATCGTGCGTCACCATCACAATCGTGGTGCCCAGCTCCGCATTCAGCCGCTGCAACATCGTCAGAATATCGGCGGCCGACTGCCGATCCAGATCGCCCGTGGGCTCGTCCGCCACGATCAACAAAGGATCGCTGATCACTGCGCGCGCTATGGCCACGCGCTGCTGCTGCCCGCCGGAAAGCTCCGAGGGATAATGATCCATGCGATCGCTCAGCCCCACCATCGACAAGGTGAGTTCCACGCGCTCGCGGCGCTCGGCGCGCGTGAGAGAAGTCAGCGTCAGCGGCAGTTCGATATTTTCATAGGCGCTCAACACCGGCATCAGATTGTAGAACTGAAACACAAACCCCACATTGCGCGCGCGCCAGTCAGCCAATTCGCCTTCATTCAGGGCGGTGATGTCGAGTCCGCTCACGCGCAGCACGCCGCCATCGGGTTTGTCGATGCCCGCGATGAGATTGAGCAGCGTACTCTTGCCGGAACCGCTGGGGCCCATCAGCGCGGTGAATTCACCGCGGACAATATCAAGTGTGATGTCGGCAAGCACCGGCACGATGTGGCCGCCGCGGTGATACGACTTCGCGAGATTGCGGATCTCGACCATCGGTTGCGGCGCTGCCATGGCTTGCACCTCAGCGATAGCGCGAATTACTTCGCCGCCACGGCAACCGCCGCGCCATCGCGCAGCCGCTCGGACGGCTTCACCACCACCTTGTCGCCGGGCTTCACCCCCTGCTTCACTTCCAAAACTTCGCCGTAGCTGGCGCCGGTTTCAATCGCGGTTTCGACGGCTTTGCCGTCGCGCACCACGTAAACAACCCTGCGCCCGGCACGCTCGGTCAGTGCGGCCGGCGGTACCACAGTGCGCGGTGCGCGTTCCGCCTCAGGTGTTTCTTTCGATAAAAACGCCACCTTCGCGCTCATCTCGGGCAGGATGCGCGCGTCTTTGTCGACGAAACGCACCTTGACGTTTACCGTGGCTTTGGCGCGGTCCACCGTGGGCACAGTACGCGTGACCCTGCCGCGAAAGCGTTCACCCGGCAGCGCATCGAGTTGAATTTCACACGGCTGCTCGATTTTAACTTTGCCCACGCTGGCTTCGGAAACATCGGCCTCGACTTCGAGCGTGCTCATGTCAGCCATGGTCACCACCGCGGCTTGCGAGCCGCTGGCGGATGAAAACGGCGTAATCACATCACCGACGTTGGCGTTCTTGGTCAATATCACGCCGTCGAACGGCGCGCGAATCAAGGTTTGATCGACGCCCACCTGCGCCGAGCGCACATTCGCCTGCGCCACAGCAATCGACGCCTTGAGTCCGTTAATCGCCGCCTGCGCTTTCTCCACCCGGGCCACCGCCACATCATGCGCGGCGGCCGACACGAAGTTTTTCTGCAACAGATCACGCGAGCGTTCCAGCGCGCGCTGCGCATCACGCATCTCCACTTCACCCTGCTGCAGATTGGCGCGCGTCAGCATCACGTTGGCCTGCGCCTGTTGCAATGTCGCCATCATGTCCTTGTTTTCAAGCCGCGCCAGCACCTCGTTCTCGCGCACTGTGCTGCCTTCACGCACGCCCAGCCATTCCAGCCGGCCCGTCGCCTTCGACGCCACTGCCGCCTTGCGTTGCGCCACCACATAACCAGTGGCGTTGAGTTGCGTGTTGGCCTGCGATGGATAGGCTTGCGTCACCACCACAATCTCAACCGGAATCGCCGCACGGTTGCCGAAATACCAGTAACCGGCGACACCACACGCCGCCAACGTGCCTAGCAACAGCCACCATGCATAACGCCCGCGCCGCCGTTGCAGCGGTGCGCTGCCACGTTCAATGCGCAAGCGGGAGAGATCTTCACCAGACATGGAATTATTTTAATTTATTCAATAAAAACAATTAGTTATATACCTTCACTGAACGCCAGTGTAGCAGGCCTGCTGCGCTGCGACGATAGTCAACGATGTGCGCGAAGGATGCCTTCGGTTAAAGTCTCGCGCACAAACAACGCATGTATGGCGGGCCGGAAGCCGCCGCTGCGTTCGCGTCCGATTGACTGCTTGCCAGTTCAGTCTAATTTAATCGCCTAGTCGATCGCGCGATACAGGCGCTGATCAAACAACGCCCGTTACCAACCACTGAAACGCGGCCAGCGCGCCTCCACCTGCAACGCTTCATTGACCACCTGATAACCCTCGTGCTGCGCCGCCGTGGCGCACGCGTGATTGGGCAAAATGCGCAGCAGCGTGCCGAGGGGATAGCGCGCACTATCCACCGCACCGCCATCGCGCGCAGAAATGATGCCGTGCTCCTGATTGGCGCCCGAAACGGTCAATCCATCAATAAGACGCCCCTGCGCATCGCACACCAGCCCATAGCCCTGATCGATTTTTTGCGCAGCAGTGCCGCGGTCACGCGACAGCGCCATCCAGCCGGCGTCGGTAATGATCCAGCCTTTTTCCGGCTGGTGACCGATCACCGAAGTCAATACCGACAGCGCGATATCGTCCACCGCGCACACCGACAATCCCGCCATGAACAAATCAAAAAACATATATACACCCGCGCGCACTTCGGTCACACCCGCAAACGACTCGGCGTAGGTGGCGGTGGGCGACGAGCCTACGCTCACCACGGCGCAGGGCAACTCTGCGTCCCGCAACGCCTCGGCACAACGCACTACAGCCGCGCGCTCACGCTCGGCCATGGCGCGAATTTCGTCCACCGATTTGCAGTCATAGGAGCCGCCGGCGTGGGTCATTACCCCGCGCAGATTCGCCCCCAGCGTGCGCCCGATTTCGAGCAATCGCGCGTCACCGGGCTTCACACCGGCGCGATGTCCGTCGCTGTCGATTTCGATCAACGCCGAAAACGCAGCGCCCGTTACGCGGCTGTTGTCGGCCACTGCGCGCGCCGCCTCAACGCTGTCGAGAATAATCGTAAGGTCGCAACCTTGCGCGCGCAGCGCCGCCACATGCGCCAGCTTGTTGGGCGCGATGCCCACCGCGTACAAAATGTCGTGATAACCGGCCACAAAAAATTGCTCAGCCTCTTTCAGCGTGGAAACCGTAATGCCGCCCTCGCCAGGCGCCACCGCGCGCCGCACCACGTCTACCGATTTCGAGGTCTTCACATGCGGCCGCAGGCGGGCACCCAACTGCGTCACCTGCATGCGCATGCGCGCGAGATTACGATCCAGCTTGGCGCGCTCGAGTATGAGCGTAGGAGTTTTAAGTTCACCAAGGAACATATTTATATAACCATCTGTTTTTAAATATAAAAAAGGTATGCCTTGCCAGAAAACCGCTCGCTCCCGCCCGCGCCTTTGCCATCGCGGACGCGTTGTGGCTGGAAGCGCGGGCTTGGGGCGTATGGAGCGCGCCTTTCAAACTGGAAAGCATACGCCACAAAATTCAACTCGCGAAAGTTTTGAATGTTTCAATCACTGCTCGCACCCCTCGCGGTTGAACTGGAAGCACGCTGTCTGAGCGAACATGAATCGGACACCGGCTTGCCGTTACTGGCGCGCTGCGCGGCACTGCCGCCACCCGCAGCTTGAACCTGATCCCGCTTGATGCTAAAGTAAGGAATCCTTACTTTCCGCAAAAAGGGGTGACACCATGCTCGCAAAATTGACGGTCAAGAATCAGCTTACCTTACCCAAGGCCGTAACCAACGCGATAGGCCCGGTCGAGTATTTCGACGTTGAAGCCCGCGACGGCCAGATCATACTCACACCCATGCGCATGCAGCGCTCGGATGCCGTGCGCACTAAACTCGCGGCACTGAACATTCAGGAATCAGATATCGCCGCCGCCGTAACCTGGGCGCGCAAGTCTGCCGGCCAGTCCAAGAAATCCGGGAAATGACGCGCCCGCCACCACGCGTGGTGTTAGACACCAACGTCGTGCTCTCTGCGCTGGTGTTCGCGCAAGGACGACTAGCATCACTGCGGCACGCGTGGCAACACGGACGCTGCCACCCGCTGGTATCCAATGCAACCACGGCGGAACTCATACGCGTGCTGAATTATCCGAAATTCAAACTCACAAATGAAGACCAGCAAGAACTTCTCGCGGACTATCTTCCGTATTGCACTATCGTCAATGTTCCGGCTCCGCCACCCCAAACACCACCCTGCCGTGACCCGTTCGACGTACCCTTCCTGGTGTTGGCCATCGCCGGCAAGGCGGACTATCTGGTTACTGGCGACAAGGCTCTGTTGAGCGTCACGCTGGGTACCGGTTGCGCTATCGTCACAGCAGATCAGTTCCTGCAAATGCTCGCTGAAGCATAATCTTATGTCGGCGCGCCGTGCGCCGCGAATACTTGGAGACAATTTCATGAAAGTACTCGAACTGGTAGCAAGATTCGCCCAAGCCGGTGAAAGCGCAAACCCGATGAACGCCGCGCGCGAGGAACTCGAAGCCCTGCACGGCGACCTTGATGCCGTAGAGCAGGCGCTGCGGTTTGTTTCAGGCACCGGCGGCAACGCGCGGCAGGTGTTCTACCGCTCGCCCGCGATCACGCTATTGAAGGTTTGTTTCCCCAATGGCCGCCGCACGCCGCCGCATAATCATGGCACGTGGGCAACCATATTGCTGCTGTCGGGTGAGGAAAAGAACACGCTCTACCGGCAAGACAACGGCAAACTGCGCAAAGCCGGCGAAGTCACACTCACGCGCGGTTCCATATTGCCGATGCTCGCCGACACTGCGCATGTGGCTGAATGCCTGGGCGACAAGCCGGCGATCGGCCTGCATGTTTACGGCGGCGACATATTCGATCTGCCGCGCCGCATGTGGAATCCGGAAACGCTTGAAGCGCACGCACTCGACTGGACGCTGTATGAGCAGTTTGCGCAAACCGCGTCAAAAGCAGCAAGCGCGCCGGCGCCGTGAAATGCAATCGGCGGGATCAGGCTTTGGCTATTGCTACCACCCCACGGATAGAATCAGCAACAAACTAAAGTTGATGTTGACCGTTACGGCGCGCGCAGCCCGACCGCCACCACCGTCTTGGATATCGCGCCGACCAGGCGACGCAGCTGCTTGTCGTACTCTTCCGGCGTCATCGGTATACGCTCGAAGCCGATGCCGTCCATGCGCTCTTTGACATCGGGAAGCTCAAGCACGCGCGCGATGTCCCTGCTGATCTGATTCACTATGGCACGAGGGGTCCCGGCCGGCGCGATGATCCCGTGTGTTGCATCCCGCTCGAACGTGGGCAGGATCTCCGTCATCACCGGGACGTCCGGCAGCAGCGGCGAGCGCTTTGCGGCGATCTGCGCCAAGGGCACCACCCGTTTGTCCTGGATGAAGGGCAGTGCCGGCCCCATGCTGATAAGGCCGTAGTTCAGGCGCCCTGCGGCGACCTCGATCAGGACTTCAGGTAAGCCTTTGAAAGCCACGTGCACACCCTTGATGCCGGCGGTCATGTTGAATATCTCGGTGGTCATGTGCGTGCCGCTGCCCGCCCCGGACGTGCCGAAGAGAAGCTTGCCGGACCGTGCGTGCGCAAGCGCGATCAATTCCTTGAGCGACTTGACACCCAGCGTTGGCGTGACGATCACGATGGAAGTGGGAACCCCGATCTGGCTAACCCCGGCGAACTCCTTGAGTAGGTCGTACATGGGTTTCACAGGCAGCACTGCGTTGACTACCATAGCGCTCGATATCATCAGCAGCGTGTAGCCATCAGGCGTGGCCTTGGCGACCATGACGGTGGCGAGCTGGCCGCCGGCTCCCGAGCGATTTTCGATGACGATGGGCTGGCCCCAGATATCGCCGAGCTTCTGGGCGACCAGGCGCCCCGTGATGTCGGTGGCGCTGCCCGGGGAGAAACCCACGACGAGACGCACCGGCCTGGTGGGAAATTTCTGCTGCGCCTGTGCAAGAACGGGCGCCGCCGCGACGGCGAGCCCCAACGCAACCACTGCATACACTGTCGATCGCCATACGCGCATAGTTCCTCCGGGGATGGGGTTTTCAACCCCTTTTTTAACCAAGCCGCAATCTATCTTGCGACAAGCGAACAGTCAACCGCATCCGCGCTTCGCTTAAAATAGCATCCTTGCCATCTGAATTCTCACCTGAAACCAAAAAATCTGCTCATGACCGACCTGACGTTCCAACTCGAAGAAGCCACCATCGGCGAATTGCACGCCGCGATCAAAGCAGGGCAAATTACCGTGGTCGAAGTGGTGCAGCGTTACATCGCCCGCGTGCGCGCCTACAACGGCGTGTCCAGCATGCTGGTGACGGAAGACGGCGCAACCGTTGCGCCTGCGCGGGGTGTGGTGCGCGGCCAGCAGCCGCTTACCTTTCCCACGCAAACGCTCAAGGCATCTACTCTGCTGCCCGATCTCGAAAAATACCAAGGCCCGCCGCTGGAATTCGGCCGCATGGAGGCCACTGCATCAGACCCCACGGTGCAGCAGCAATTCGGCATGATCGCCGGCATAGCCAATGCGGGGCAGGTCAACGCGCTCGCCACGCTCAATCTGCGCGGCGAACGATCGGTCACCTGCAAAGGCGATTTCGACCGGCATCCCTTACTGGGACCGCTGCCCGAGGGCGCGCCGCCGGTTTGCGAAAATTTCCGCCAACAACCGGATGCACTCGAGCGCGCCGCCGAACTTGACGCGCAGTATGGCCGCCATCCCGATCTGCAAAAACTGCCGCTGTATGGCGTGGTGTTCTCATTCAAAGATCCCTTCGACACCCAGGACATGCGCTCCACCGGCGGCGGCGATGCGGCCTACGACATCGATTTCCCGGCGCGCGATCACATCCTCGTCGACCAACTGCGCAGAAAAGGCGCAATCATTTTCGCCAAGGCCGTGAACACCGAATACAACGGCCGCGCCGGGGACCCGGGCGGGCGTAATGTGCCTGACAAGGTATTGCCCTCCACGCTCGGCTATCAGCGCGCCACGTGGGGCGGCAACCCCTCCAACCCCTATGACACCACGCGCGCGGCGTCGCTCGGTTCCAGTTCCGGCTCGGCGCTGTCGGTGAGCACCAATATGGTGATGGCGAGTCTGGGCGAAGAAACTCGTGCGTCGTGCCGCGGGCCTTCCAATCACAATGCGGTGGCACTGATTTTGCCGCACAAAGCCATGCTCGGTTTTGACGGCGGCGCTATCGGCGCGGACATTTATTGCGACCGCGCCGGCATTCATTGCCGCACCATCAACGATTGCGCCACAGTGCTGGATGCGTTGAAGGATGCGGATAACGGCTACTACGATGCGCGTGACGCCTACACCACGGTGCCGCGTTCGTCGGTGCTGAGCACGCCCTATTCAATCCATACCCGCGCATCGCCCACGCTCAAAGGCATGCGCCTCGGTATTATTCGTGAATCGATGGCGTACCCGGCAGGCTCGAAAACCGAAGCGCCCATCGTCAGCGCCGCCGCCAGGGAAATCAAAACCATACTCGGCGAAAAACTCGGCGCCACACTGGTAGAGTCATCCGATCCCAACTGGCAGCGCGATCCCGATTTTGAATTGATGACAGTGGATTTCCGGCGCGCACTGGCGCGGCTGGTGCCGGTGTTCATGCCGGATATTTTGTTCCGGCTCGACAGAAGCGGACAACCGCTGTTCAGAGAATTCGCTGCCGCCATCGCACCCACGGAATTCGTGCCGGGCAAGGTGTTTGGCACGGGCGCCATGACGCCCATCGATTATCTGGTGGAGCTGGCCGACGAACGCATCGCGCCGCCCGTCAATCTCGACATCGCCACCATTCAGGAACAAAAACTCGCGAACACATTTCGCTTTCATATTCCGCAGTATCTCAAACGCCGCGCGGCGGACTGGCAGGCGCGCGGCTTTAGCGAAAGCATTGTCGATTTCGCCACGCTCAACGCGCGCTCCAAATTCTGGGGCGACGATCAACGCGCGGCATTCAAAAACTGGGAGCAAACCACCGACCCACGCAATCCGCTCAACGGGCGCCAGGGTGTCAACGAACGCATCATGCTGCGCGAACTGCTGCGCCGCGTGGACATGATGGTGCTATACGAAAACCACCTCGATGCGCTGGTGCGGCTGCACACGCCGTTCCCGCCGGGAAAAATCGGTGGCGCGCACCAACCGGGCATGCCCGGCAATCTGCGACTGGAAACCTATTACGGCCCCAATGCGGGCCTCACCGAAGTGCTGATTCCGGCGGGCTACGTCACCACCGCATACGATCCGCTGTTCAAGTTAAGCGCCGACGGTAAACGCTATGAAATGGCGGCATCCACTACAGCAACCCCGCTTGCGCCGCCGGGGCTGCCGTTCTCGCTGGTGTTCCGCGCCGAGCCAGGCAAGGAAGATGTGATTTTGAAGGTTGCATCGGCCTATGAGAACGCCTCAAGGCGGCGCATTTCGCCGCCGGCATTTGGGCCTTTGCCAGCCTAGCAGAGCGTCAATCGGGCTTGCCGCCCGACACCTTCACTGCCCGGCCCCAGCGCACGATCTTCGCGAGGCATGCCTTCATTCGCGCTACAGTTCATAGAGTTCCAAATCCGGCGCCAGTTTGAGCAGTGCGGCATAGCCCTGTCGCGCACGGCTGCGCCAACCTCGGCCACGCGCAACAAGATCACGCCATGCGGCGTTGAAAACCGCTGTCTGACCAGACTGCGCAAAATATGACGCCAACGCGGCAACCTGCAGCAAATCTTTGATCTGCTTTGTGCGCTGCGCTAGCGGACGTTCACCATAGACCAGCAATTTATGCGCGGCATAACGCTCCGGCGCCGGAAGGTTTACCGTGCAGGCGCCGGTGCGGCCGAACACACAACCTTGCGTTGTGCCTTCGAGCGAAAATTCCATGAATTTCAACGGCTCTAATGCGATGTTGAGCGCGGGCACTACCACGGGCTTATTGCTGCGTCTGCGGCTGGTAAGGAAATCCACGCGCATTTCAGCGTCGGCCGGATTGCGGTATTGCGTGCCGATGGAGCCGTCCAGTTCCGTGATAGGCAGCAATCCCATTTCCAGGGATTGCAATGCGCCATGCACGTTTACCTCGATATCCGCAGGCAACGCCACGGACGCATTGCTTCCGGCATGAGCAGGATCCACATCCAGCGTGGTTACCGCGTCGCGCCAGCGTACCCCCAGCATATTGCCAAATGCCAGAAAAGCATGCGTGCCCACAAGCACAGCACCCGCCCTGAACAAGCCGCATTCCGCCAGACGTTTGATGACGCGAAAATGCTTGGGCGCATTTGCAGTGCATCCCAGATGGATCGCTGCCAGCGCCTGCGGCGCTAAAGCCTTGGTATTTCTTTCGCGGCGAAATTTCTCGACCAGCGCACGCACCTGCGCATTGTCGGGTCCGACATAGATGACCCGCGAGCGCTCGGCGCCCGTTTCCCGATACGAAAAATACCAGTACGCGTTACCCTTGCGCGCGGGCGTATGAAAACTGCCGGCGATGCCGGAAAGCGCATTCCCGAGTTCGAATGTACGCGTGCGCCCCGCCAATTCGGCGTAAGCCGTCTGGGCAGAGAGCGGCAGTTCGCTGTAGCGTGGCAGTGTCATTGAACGTCAGCGTATTTAAGTTGCTAGTCATTACTACAAAATGTCTAGCAACTGGCAAGGCTGTGATACCAGGACGTGCGACGAACGTTGAGCCTAAGTCACGGTATTATTTTATGTGCTTCACCAGTTGCCGCGGCCCCACTTCTCCACCATAAACGTTGCCTGCGGCATCCATGGCGATGTCGTGCGGCGTTCTTAATTCGAGCGGCCCTTATCCAAACTTGCCGAACGATTTGATGAACTTGCCGTCTCGGGTGAATTTCGAAATGCGCGCGACGGTATCCGGCTTTGCCGCCGGCGACTGCCCGGAATGTCCCTCGGTAATGAAAATATCGCCGTTATCCGGTGCGGAAAAATGAACATGCTTGCACCAAAACTTCTGAGCAAATTGCCCGCCGCGTCGAATTTGAGCACCGGCGGCAGCGTCGAGCTCGCACAACTCGATTCAAAGCAAGGCGCCGTTGGATGACGATGGCGCCCATGGGCAACACGCCCGAGGCATTTACCGTTCAGGTGAAAGCCGACAGCGCGCGCCGGGGCAAGGTCATACGCGACCGCGGCATCAAGGTGGACCAGCGGATGCCGACAGCATCAAATCGGGGTAGGCTTATACGTGAAACACACACCAAGGGAGACATCATGCAAAAGCTCATCGCGCAATTTTTCTATAGCTCGCTGCTCGCGCTGGTATTCGCCGCGCCAGCGGTTTACGCCGCCGACATCAACCGCGAATGGGTGGATTTCACACCGCCGGCTGAAATCAAATGGGTGAAAAATCCGAGCGGCAACAATGAGTTGGCGATTCTACCGGAAGAGAAGAAGTAAAGAAGTGTGGGGGGGGGTAACGACCCGCCCTACGGGGTGGCGACTAAGCGTCACTTTGATCGACGCAGGAAGACAAGAATGATTAATCGAAAATTCTTTTTTGATCACGTACGCACCTACCTGTTCGGCGGCACCCTGAAGCAATCCCAGGTCAAAGGGATCACCGCCATTCTCGATGGTTGGGATCAAAACTGGGCCAAAAAGGACGACCGCTGGCTGGCCTATATGCTGGCAACCACCCATCACGAAACCGACAGGACCATGCAACCCATAGAGGAATACGGCAAAGGTAAGGGCCGCAAGTACGGCGAAAACTTCAAAATGGATGGCACGCGCTGCACCTACACCAGCAACATTTTTTACGGCCGGAGTTTTGTGCAAATGACCTGGTACGAGAACTACCAGAAAGCCGGCATTAAACTGAGGCGGAACTTCATCAAAAACCCGGCATGGGTAATGCAATTGAAAAATGCGGGCAAAATCATGTTCAACGGCATGAACGAAGGCTGGTTCGCCGGAAAAAAATTGAGCGATTATTTCAACGCAACCAGCGGCGACTGGATCAATGCCCGCCGCATCATCAACGGCCTGGACAAGGCCAATCTGATCGCGGGTTATGCCCAACAGTATTATGGCGCGATCAGCCATACCATTTGAGGCTGAAGTGCATGAAGGAGTGAATTGGTGAACGGGTGAACGGGTAAAAGCGTGTAGGGGTACTCCCTTCAATCGCACTACAGGAAAAAGTTAAGCCAAGCGGGGTACCCCGTCCACTCGTTCACTCGTTCACCCGTTCACGCTTTTACACCTTCCCCTTCACTCACTCACGCTCCTACCCCTACTCTTCACCTCGCTCATCACCGCGCCGCGCGCGAACGTCACGCGAATTTCCTCACCTACTGCGAGGGTCGCCGCGTCGCGCACGATAACGCCTTGCGCCGTCTCGGCGATGCTGTAGCCGCGCTCCAGCATGCGTTGCGGATCCAGCGCATTGACGAACCCTTCGGCGCGCGCGAGCCGCGACTGCCGCTGCACCAGACCGCGCTGCATCGCCTCACCCAAGCGCCGTCCGGCGTCGCCTAAGGTGCGTTGAAGACCGCGCACATCGGGACGCGCTGCGTTATGGCGCTGCGCCACCGCGCGCAACGCCCACGCGCGCCCGTCGGCGGCGTGGGTGTAGGCACTGGTGAGCCGGCTCGCCAGATGCGCCAGATGGCGCCGCTGCTCGACGATGCGTTCTCCCGGATGCGTAAGCCGCCGCTGCAGATAATCGAGTTTCTGCATGCGGTCTTCGAGCCCGCGGCGCGTTACGCGCATCAGTTGCGTGCGCATTTGGGTAACCTTCGCGCGCAGCTCAATACGATCGGGGCTGACCATTTCCGCCGCCGCGGTGGGTGTAGGTGCGCGTGCATCGGCCACAAAATCCGCGATGGTGAAATCGGTTTCATGGCCGACGCCGGTGACCACCGGTATCGCGCACGCGTGTATGGCGCGCGCCACCACTTCTTCGTTAAACGACCACAGGTCTTCGATGCTGCCGCCGCCGCGGCACACGATCAGCACATCACACTGATCTTTCTGCGCACGCGTCGAAGCGGTGGCGATGGCCTGCATGATTTTTGCCGCAGCACCTTCGCCTTGCACCGGCGCCGGGTAAATCACCACCGGGATCGACGGCATGCGGCGCTTGAGCGTGGTTAACACGTCGCGCAATGCCGCCGCCTGCGGCGAAGTAACCACACCGATGGCGCGCGGAAATGCGGGGATTTTGCGTTTGCGTTCATCGGCAAACAGACCCTCGGCTTCGAGCTTGGCCTTGAGCCTTTCATACGCCTCATACAACGCGCCCAGCCCGGCGCGGCGCATGGTCTCAACGTTGAGCTGATACTTGCCGCGCGCTTCATACACCGTTGGCGCCGCACGCACTTCGACGCGCATGCCATCCGCAGGCGTCCAATCGACGTGTTGCGCCTTGTGACGGAACATCACGCAGTCCACCTGCGCGCTGGCATCTTTCAAGGTGAAATACCAATGGCCGGAATCGTAGCGCCGCATATTGGAAATTTCGCCGGTTACCCAGGTCAGCGGCAGATTGCCCTCAATCGCAGCGCGCACCCGGCGGTTAAGTTCCGCGACCGAGATAACGGTGGCGCCCGCTGTCGCAACCGCTCTTTCTTCAAATAAAGTCATGCTGTAATTTTAAACCGCCACCCCTTCATTCAGCGTTGATTTCACGGACATTTTTTGAGCCGCCCGCAGCGCTTCATCCACAACAGCGCTGCAAGTCCTTGTTGTAAAAAAGCTTTTGTGGGTGGCGTCTCGACAGATAATGTAATCGTTTGTTTTTAAACAGATTTCTATACTGTTCTTTTGCTACTCAATGGCAAATTCCCTATTCCACAGCACCACTTAGCGCCACTTCACACAGCTTGCACACAGATTTATCCACAACATCTGTGGACAAGTGGGTAAGCCACTGAATTCGCGGCCCATTGCGGCGTGAGGGCTGAGAGCTGGACTGAGGACTGAGGGCCAACTGAGATGTCACGAAGGCAGTTTCAAGCTTGCTGCCTCAGTCCTCAGTCCTCAATCCTCAGTCCTCAGCTCTAAGCCCTCACGCCACAACCCAGCTTGCCGAAACCCCCATTGCAATATACAGTTAGCGAAATTTTTTAAGGGAGTTTATCCAGTGTTCTCGCTCATTCAAGCTGCGGGCTGGCCCATTTGGCCTCTGCTACTTGCCTCGGTCATCGCATTGGCGATTATCGCGGAACGGCTGTGGTCGCTGCGCGCGAGCAAAGTCATGCCCAAGGGCCTGCTGATGCAGGCTGTGCAGGAATACCGGCAAAACGAAGCCAGCACTGCCAGTTTGACCCAACTCGCCGAAGGTTCGGCGTTGGGGCTGGTGCTCGCGGCGGGCATCAAAAACATCAAATCGTCGCCGCTGATACTCAAGGAATCGATTGAAGAAGCCGGGCGCGTCGCAGCAGCCAGCCTGGAGCGCTTTCTCACCACGCTCGGCACCATCGCTGCGGTGTCGCCGCTGCTCGGCTTGTTCGGCACCGTGATCGGGATGATTGAAATTTTTGGCGCTTCATCTCCCACCGGCAACAGTAATCCCACGCAACTCGCGCACGGCATCTCCATTGCGCTGTACAACACTGCATTTGGCCTGGTGGTGGCGATTCCGAGCATGATTTTCTACCGCCACTTCCGCAGCCAGGTGGATAACCTGCTGCTGGAAATGGAAATGCAGGGCACCAAGCTGGTGGAAATTCTGCACGGCGAGCGGCAGGTCTGACGTGATGGAGCTTGAACCATGAAGTTCCGCACCCATGCGTTCCGCGAGGAACCGGAAATCAACTTCATACCGTTGATCGATGTGCTGCTGGTGATACTAATTTTCTTGATTATCACCACCACCTACACCAAACAAAGCGAGCTGCAAATCAATTTGCCGACCGCCGATTCGTCAGTACCGGCAGAGCGCGTTGACCAGATCGATATCGCGGTCGATGCCACCGGCAAATACGTGGTCAACAGGACCGCCCACACCTTCATCACGCGTGACGCCTTTGCTACCGAGATCAAACGCGCCGCCGGCGCCAACAAAGACCCGGTAATCACCATCAGCGCCGATGCCCAGGCCTCGCACCAATCGGTGATTCGCGTGATGGAAGCCGCGCAGTACGCGGGCTTCGGCAAGATCGCCTTCACCATACAAGCGGCCAAAAAGTAGAGCAGCCCGCACGCATGTATCCCGCAGCGTGGACGCACATAACTGTGATTACGCTGCTGCTCGCGCCACTGTCGTGGCTGTTTCGCGCAGTAGTCGCCACGCGCCGTTTTCTATACCAGACGCTCCCTTCGCTCAGCCAGCGGCTGCCGGTACCGGTCATCGTCGTCGGCAACATCAGCGTGGGCGGCACCGGAAAAACACCGCTGGTGCTGTGGCTGGTCGCCCGTTTGCGTGAAGCCGGCTATCAGCCGGGCATTGTCAGCCGTGGTTATGGCGGCGCCCATGCACTTGCGCACGCGGTGCATGGCGATAGCGACGCCACGCATTACGGCGACGAAGCGGTTTTGCTGGCGCGGCGAAGCGCTTGTCCGGTGTGGATCGGCAAAGATCGCGTGGCTGCCGCGCGTGCGCTGCTGGCGGCCAGCCCGCACTGCAACATCATCGTAGCCGATGACGGTCTGCAGCACTATCGGCTCGCGCGCACGCTTGAGATCGCGGTCATCGACGGCGCGCGCGGGCATGGCAACGGCTTTATGCTCCCCGCAGGCCCGCTGCGCGAACCGCTGGCACGGCTGAACAGCGTGGACGCGGTGGTGGTGCGCGGTGCGGTTGCCGTGCCCAAACCCGCCACCCCACCGCATTTTGCGATGACGCTGGACGCAACAGGACTGCGCAATCTGCACGACGCCAGCCTGCATCTTGCCGTTGGCGGCCTGCATGGCCTGCGCGTGCATGCCATTGCCGGCATTGGTAATCCGCAACAGTTTTTCGATGCCCTCACCCAACTGGGGATTATGCACACGCCGCATGCGTTTGCTGACCATCATCCGTTTAGCGCGTCCGACCTCACATTTGAAAACTGCGATGCCGTGGTGATGACCGAAAAGGATGCAGTAAAATGCGAACGCTACGCCACCGATACGCATTGGGCGCTGGAGGCTGAAGCAAAGGTGGACGACGCATTGGCGAAGGTTGTGCTGGACCGCATCAAAAGGAAACGCTGAATGGACGGCAAACTGCTCGACATCCTCGCCTGCCCGCTGTGCAAAGGCCCGCTGGTCTATAAAAAAACCGAAGCGGAACTCATCTGTAAGCCCTGCCGGCTGGGGTTTCCCATCAAGGATGATATACCGGTGATGCTGGAGGATGAGGCGCGTAAGGTTCCTCCGTTGGAGGAGCTGTGAACGAGTGAACAAGTGAACGGGTAAGTTCCACCCCGCTAAACCCACTCGTTCACCCGTTCACGCCTCTCTGCCCGTTCACATGAACTTCACAGTCATCATCCCCGCCCGCTACGCTTCCACGCGTTTTCCCGGCAAGCCGCTGGCGGACGTCGCCGGCAAGCCGATGGTGGTGCGCGTTGCGGCACAGGCAGCGAAAAGTGGCGCGCGCGAGGTGATCGTCGCCACCGATCACCCGGAAATCGCGCGGGTGGTGCAGGCCCACGGGTATGCGGCAATGCTGACGCGCGCGGACCATGCCACCGGCACCGACCGGCTGGCGGAGGTAGCCGCCAAACGGCGCTTCGGCGCGCGCCATGTGGTGGTGAATGTGCAAGGCGACGAGCCACTGATTCCACCGGCGCTGATTCGCAGCGTCGCGAAAAGTCTTGCGGCACACAAGGACGCGGCGATTGCCACGGCCTGCCACCCGATTAAAACCGCTGCGGAATTCGCCAACCCGAACGTGGTTAAAGTGGTGCTCGACAACGCCGGTTATGCGCTTTATTTCAGCCGCGCACCGATACCCTATGCGCGCGACGCGTTCGCGCGCATCGTAAAATCTTCGCGCGACGCCTCTGCGCGCATCGTAAAATCTTCGCGCGATGCCTCTGCGCGCATCGTAAAATCCCCGCGCGACGCGTTCGCGCAAGGCATCGCGCAACTACCGCCCAAGCTCCCCGCTTACCGGCATCTGGGCATTTACGCCTACCGCTGCGAATTTCTCATTGCATTCAGGAACATGCACCCTGCCGCTATCGAGCAATTTGAAGCGCTCGAACAGTTGCGCGCGATGGCGTACGGCCACCGTATCTGTGTCGCTATCACCCGCGCGGCGCCCCACCCGGGCGTAGACACACCTGAAGACCTGATGCGCATTGTGGGCCACTACCGCCGCCGCTGACGGCGGCCAGGTGAGAGTGACTTGGCACGGGCTGCTGCGGTATAATCTCTTCATTATTAAAACAAATTTGCCCTTCCGTGCACCGTTTACAACGCGGATAAGTGGCAAGCAGCACTCCTCTAACTCCTTGTTTTATTTCCTCTTTTAACTATGCGCATTTTGCTGCTTGGTGTGCCCGGCGCCGGCAAGGGCACGCAAGCCCAGTTTTTGATGGCGAAATACAGCATCCCGCAGGTTTCAACGGGGGACATGCTGCGCAGCGCCGTACGCTCTGCGTCCCCGCTGGGCGTCGAAACAAAACTCTACATGGACAAAGGCGCGCTGGTGCCTGATCAGGTCGTTACCGAATTGGTTAAACAACGCATCAAGGCGGCCGACTGTGCCAACGGCTTCATCATGGACGGTTTCCCGCGCACCTTGCCGCAGGCGGAGGCGTTGCGCAACGCCGGAATTAATATCGATTACGTGATTGAAGTCGAAGTCGCCGACGAGGAAATTTTACGCCGCATGAGCGGCCGCCGGGTGCATCTGGCGTCGGGACGCAGCTACCACATCCTGTTCAATCCACCCAAGGTCGCGGGCAAAGACGACCTCAGCGGCGAGCCGCTGGTGCAGCGCGCAGACGACAACGAAGCCACGGTAAAGGCGCGGCTGGATGTGTATCACGCGCAAACCAAACCGCTGGTGCAGTATTACATCGACTGGGGCAAACGCGGCGACACGCGCGCGCCGAATTACGTCCATATTCAGGGCAAGGGCGATGTCGAAGCGATACGGGATGAAATTTTCGCGGCGCTTGCCAAAAATCATATGTGAAAATTGAGTGTTTAGCGCTCAGAGCAACCCCGCGATCTGGTGCTACGCCGGACTCTAAACGCTCAACGCCAAACGCTCAACAAAAGCACGTTTTTATTTAATGTAATAAGGGAGACGGTTGACATGAGTGCATATCAGGGACTGACCATCGCCATTGCCTGCGCGGTGATCGGCATTATCTTCGGCGGCCTGTGGGCGAGGCAGGTCATCAGTCAGCCGGACGGCAATGACCGCATGCGCGAAATCGCCGCCGCCATCAGCACCGGCGCCACCGCCTATTTGTGGCGGCAATACAAAACCATCGCCGTCGTCGGTTTGGTGTTGTTTGTCATCATGATGATTTTTCTGGACAAAGCCACGGCCATCGGCTTTGCCATCGGCGCGATTCTTTCGGGTGCGGCGGGCGTCATCGGCATGAACGTGTCGGTGCGTGCCAACGTGCGCACCGCCGAAGCCGCACGCACCGGGCTCAATGAAGCGCTGCAAATCGCCTTTCGTGGCGGCGCTATCACCGGCCTGTTGGTCGTCGGCCTGGGCATGCTCGGCGTCGCGGGCTTTTTCGCGGTGCTGTATCTGGGCATGGAGTATTCGCTCAAGGATGCCGTGCATCCGCTGGTGGGCCTCGCGTTCGGCGGCTCACTGATTTCGATTTTCGCGCGTCTGGGTGGCGGCATCTTCACCAAAGGCGCCGACGTCGGTGCTGACCTGGTGGGTAAAGTCGAAGCCGGCATACCCGAAGACGATCCACGCAACCCCGCGGTGATCGCCGATAACGTCGGTGACAACGTCGGCGACTGCGCCGGCATGGCCGCCGACTTGTTCGAGACCTACGCGGTGACCATAGTCGCCACCATTATTCTCGGTTCGCTGCTGATCACCAAACCCGGCATCGATTTCATTGCGGTGATTTATCCGCTGGCGCTGGGCGGTGTTTCGATCATCGCCTCCATCATCGGCTGCTACTTCGTTAAAGCCAGACCCGGCGGCAAAATCATGAACGCGTTGTATCGCGGCCTCGCCGTTTCGGGCGTGCTGGCACTGATCGCGTTCGCCGGCGTGACCTGGACGCTGATGGCCAACATCGGCGTCGATTACCCGCAATACACGCCGATAAAACTGTTCGGTTGCGCCGTGGTAGGCCTGGTGCTGACCGCGCTGATGGTGGTGATCACCGAGTACTATACCGCCACCGAATACGCGCCGGTGCGTCACGTTGCCGCCGCCTCCACCACCGGCCATGGCACCAATATCATCGCCGGTCTGGGCGTCTCCATGCGCTCGACCATGTGGCCGGTGCTGTCGGTATGCGCCGCGATCTACGCTGCGTTCGCGCTGGCGGGCCTCTACGGCATCGCCATCGCGGCGACGGCGATGCTGTCGATGACCGGTATTATCGTGGCCCTCGACGCCTACGGCCCGATCACCGACAACGCCGGCGGTATTGCTGAAATGTCGGGCCTGCCGAAAGAAGTGCGCGCCATCACCGATCCGCTCGACGCGGTGGGCAACACCACCAAGGCCGTCACCAAAGGCTACGCCATCGGCTCGGCGGGACTTGCCGCACTGGTGCTGTTCGCCGACTACACCCACGCGCTGGAAGCGGCAGGCAAGACCATCACCTTTGATCTGTCGAACCACATGGTCATCATCGGTCTCTTTATCGGCGGCATGATTCCGTATTTGTTCGGCGCCATGGCGATGGAAGCGGTGGGCCGTGCGGCGGGTTCCGTGGTGGTCGAAGTGCGCCGCCAGTTCAAAGAAATTCCCGGCATCATGGAAGGCACCGCCAAGCCCGACTACTCGCGCGCCGTGGACATGCTGACCCTCGCCGCGATCAAGGAAATGATCGTGCCCTCGCTGCTGCCGGTGCTGGTGCCGGTGGTGGTCGGCGTGGTATTGGGCCCGCAGGCGCTGGGCGGCGTGTTGATGGGTTCGATAGTTACCGGCTTGTTCGTAGCCATCTCCATGACCACCGGCGGCGGTGCGTGGGACAACGCCAAAAAATACATCGAAGACGGCAACCACGGTGGCAAAGGCTCCGAAGCCCACAAGGCAGCAGTCACCGGCGACACCGTGGGTGATCCGTATAAAGACACCGCAGGCCCGGCGATTAATCCGTTGATCAAGATTATCAACATCGTGGCTCTGTTGATTGTGCCATTGTTGTAATCGCAGTATCACAATTACAAAACGGGGACGCGGCTGCGTCCCCGTTTTGTTTTGGCCGACCCGTAGGCCCGGAAGAAGCGCAGCGTATTCCGGGACAGCATCAGAGCATTGCGCAACGATCCACCACATTGGTCACTTCAAGCATGCATAGCATCAGCATTATCGGTGGTGGCCCGGCGGGTTTGATGGCGGCGGAGGTGATCGCCGCCAGCGCCATGCGTAATGTCCGTGTCGATGTTTACGACGCCATGCCATCGGTCGGACGCAAGTTTCTGATGGCCGGCAAAGGCGGCTTGAACCTCACGCACTCGGAGCCGCTGCAACCCTTCCTCACACGTTATGGCGTCCGGCGCACGCAGGTCGAACCGTGGCTGGCCGCGTTCGGACCCGAAGCGTTACGCGCATGGACGCACGCGCTGGGGATCACGACCTTCATAGGCTCATCAGGCCGCGTGTTTCCCAAAGACATGAAAGCCGCGCCGTTGCTGCGCGCGTGGCTGCGGCGGCTGCGCATAGCAGGTGTGGTGTTTCACATGCGTCACCGCTGGCTGGGCTGGAACGAAAACGGCACATTGAGCTTCGACACGCCGCAAGGCCCGCTCAATGTGAATGCGGACGCAACCTTGCTCGCACTCGGCGGCGGCAGTTGGGCACGCCTGGGATCGGATGGCGCGTGGACCTCACTGCTCGCCGCGCGTGGCGTGAGCATCGCACCACTGCGGCCCGCCAACTGCGGCTTTAATTGCGCATGGAGCGAACATTTTCACACGCGTTACGCCGGGCAGCCGCTGAAATCGGTGATGGCGTCGTTCACGGGTGGCGATGGACATCTGCACCGCCGGCAGGGTGAATGCATCATCACCGAATCCGGCATCGAAGGCGGCGTGATTTACGCGCTGTCCGCGCTGCTGCGCGACGCAATCGATGCCAGTGGTACATTTGGCAGCGCAACGCTGCATCTCGATCTCGCGCCCGGCCGCGATCTGCGACGGCTCACGCGCGACCTGTTGGAGTCACGCGGCAAACGTTCGTTGTCGAACCATTTGCAAAACAAAGCGGGGATCACCGGTGTGAAAGCCGGGCTGCTGCGTGAGGGCGCGAGTAAAGCAAAACTCGCTGATCCCGAGCAACTCGCCGCGCGCATCAAAGCCTTGCCGCTAAAGCTCACCGCAACACGTCCGCTGGATGAGGCAATCAGCAGCGCCGGTGGTGTGTCTTTCGATGCGTTTGACGAGAACTTGATGCTGCGCGCAACGCCCGGTGTTTTTTGCGCCGGCGAAATGCTGGATTGGGAGGCGCCCACTGGCGGCTATCTGCTGACGGCGTGTTTTGCCAGCGGGCGTGTCGCGGGCGCGGGGGTGGTGAATTGGCTGCGTGACAGCGACATCTGGCGGCCACGCACTCCGCTATAATCCGCGTTCTGTTTGCTTGCGCAGTCATAATGTAACCCTATGTTTTTAAACATTTATTTATCATGCCTTGCACTGGGCTTGATTCTATCCTCGCCCTTCGCCGCGATAGCGCAAACGGCGCTGCCGGCGGTGGCGCCGGAAATCGAACTGGCGCTGGAGCGCGTGGCCAAACACGCGCCGGTGGTCAAGGCACTGGAGGCAATCAAGGGTAGCGGCGTGCGCATGCTCGAAGAACAGGTGCGCATCACTGAAGTGCCCGCGCCGCCGTTCAAGGAGCAGGCGCGCGCCGCTTACTATCTCGGCAAATTAAAAGAAGCCGGCCTCTCCGACGCTTATATCGACCAGGAAGGCAATGTCATAGGCGTGCGCCGTGGCAACGGCAGCGGGCCCAAGCTGGTAGTGTCGGCACATCTGGATACGGCGTTTCCCGAAGGCACCGATGTCACAGTGCGCGAAAAAGATGGGCGCTATTACGCGCCCGGCATCGGCGACGATGCTGCCGGGTTAACCACGCTGCTCACGACCCTCGAGCACTTGAATAAATCCGCGGTGCGCACGGTCGGTGACCTTATGTTTGTCGGCACCGTGGGTGAAGAGGGCCTCGGCGATCTGCGAGGCGTGAAAGCGCTGTTTCGCGAGCACAAGGATATCGATGGCTTTATTTCGCTCGATGGCGTGGGTCTGGGTCGCATCGTCAATGCGGCCACCGGCAGCCATCGCTTTAGGGTGAGTTTCAAAGGGCCGGGCGGGCACAGCTTTTTCGCCTTCGGGCTGCCCAGTGCGATACACGCGATGGGCCGCGCGGTGGCCAGGATCGGTGATCTGGTGCCGCCGAGTAATCCCAAAACCACCTTTACCGTCGGCACCGTGCACGGCGGCACCGCGGTCAACGCGATTTCCGGTGACGCCGCCATCGGCATCGACGTACGCTCCAACAGTCATTCTGAGCTGGTAGATTTCGTCGAAAAAGTAATGGCGGCGATACACCAAGCCGTCGCCGATGAAAACAAGCGCTGGAACGCCAGGGCGCAGATTATCGTGGAGATCAAGCAAGTGGGCGACCGGCCGGCAGGCAGCACGCCCATCGACGCCAAAATTGTGCAGGCGGCGCGTGCGGCGCTGGCTGCCGTAGGCGTTACGATGCGCTCAATGGCTGCGAGCACGGACTCCAATCTGCCTATCAGTCTTGGCGTGCCGGCAATCACGCTCTCCTCCAGTGGCCAGGCCGGCGGCAGTCATTCGCTGGGAGAATGGTATGCACCGGTAAACAACACGCTGGGGCCGCAAAATATTCTGCTGTTGTCTCTGGCGCTGGTGGGCATCGAAGGGGTGAGCGAACCGGTGCTGGAAAAACGCCCGCCACGACAATGAGCGGCACGCATTACGAATCACGCTGATTTATGACCCAATATTCTCTGGCCGAACGCAAGATTATCACCCGGGGCGACTACTGGATCGCGCCCGGTGCGCAAGTCATCGGCTCGGTCATCTTCGAGAACAACGCCAGCGTGTGGTTCAACGCCGTGGTGCGCGGCGACGACGACATCATCACTCTCGGCGAGAATTCACAGGTGCAGGATGGCAGCGTGCTGCACGTCGATCCCGGTTTTCCGCTAACGCTGGGCCGCGGCGTGAGTGTCGGCCACATGTCCATGCTGCACGGCTGCACCATCGGCGACGGCACTTTGATCGGCATCAAGAGCGTGATCCTGAACGGTGCGAAAATTGGCAGGAACTGCGTGGTCGGCGCCCATTCGCTGATTCCGGAAAACAAAGTGATCCCCGATGGCTCGCTGGTGATAGGTTCGCCGGGGCGCGTGGTACGCCCGTTGCGGCCGGAGGAGATTACATTCTTCAACGATTTCGCCGATCAATACGTCAAACGCTTTAAGCAGTACCAGCGTGAATTAAAAATCGACGGCACGGCATAGTTTTATGCAGCTGATTATCCAAGGCGCTGAGATCGAAACCAGCGATCTCAAGCAACTCGCGAAATGGAGCTACGCGTCCGCCATCGAGCAGATTTCCGCCTCGGCCTTTCGACTGCGCGACGCGCAGCCTGCTGCCGAAATCGCCGTGCTGTGTGAGCGCGCACGGCTCGACTTTGCGTTCATTCCCGAACAGCGGCGGCTTGCGGATTTCCGGCTGCTGGTGATGGACATGGACTCGACACTGATCACCATCGAGACCATCGACGAGCTGGCCGATCTGGTCGGCTTGAAGCCGCAGGTCGCCGCCATCACGGCACAGGCAATGCGCGGCGAAATCGAATACAACGAGAGCCTGCAACGCCGCGTGGCGCTGCTCACAGGCCTGGATGAAAGCGCTTTGCGCCGCGTCTACGATGAGCGGCTGAAGCTCTCGCCGGGCGCAGAAATTCTGCTGGCCGCCGTGAAGAAGCACGGGATAAAAACCTTACTGGTCTCTGGCGGATTCACCCACATCATCGAGCTGCTGCAGCCCCGGCTTGGCCTCGACTACACCTATTCAAACACGCTGGGTGTGGCAGGCGGCAAACTCACCGGCGAGGTCATCGGACGCATCGTCAATGCCGATGCCAAGCGCGATGAATTGTTGCGCGTGGCGGCGTTACTGGGTGTGAAGCGCGAGCAGATCATCGGCATAGGTGACGGCGCGAATGATCTCAAGTTCATGGCCGAGTGTGGCGTAAGCGTTGCGTATCACGCCAAGCCGATTGTGCGCGGGCAGACCACGCATGCGTTGAATCATGTTGGCCTCGACGGTGCTGTGAGCCTATTTCACTGAGCAGGAATCCGGCGCCACGACATTTTGCGGCTTGCCCGCCAAAAACCGCTCCACATTCGCTATCGTCAGCAACAGACCGTCGCGCCGCACTTCCGGCGTCTGCCCCGCGTTGTGCGGTGACAAAACCGTGTTGGCGAATCCCAGTATCGGATCGCCAGCCTTGATCGGTTCATCGTGAAACACGTCGAGCCCGGCGCCGGCGATGCGCTGCCCGGCCAGCGCCTCATGCAGCGCATCACGATCCACCAGCGCGCCGCGGCCGGTGTTGATCAAAATCGCCGCGGGTTTCATTAACGCCAATTCGCGCGCGCCGATAAAACCGCGCGACTGCGGCGTCAAGCGCAGGTGCAGCGACACAAAATCGGCGCGCTGTAAAATTTCATCGCGCTCGGCCGCACTGTTGCGGCGCGCGCTCCATTCCAGCACGATCATGCCGAACGCCCGCGCGAGTTTAGCCACATGGCTGCCGATGGCGCCGGTGCCCATCACGCCCAGTGTTTTGCCATGCAGTTGCCCTAGCATTTCACGCGGCCACGCACCCATGCGCATATCACGATCAATTTGCGGCATCTTGCGCGCCACCGCGAGCATCAGCGCCATTGCATGCTCGCCCACGGCGATCGCGTTTGCGCCCGGCGTATTACACACCGTGACGCCGCGCCGCGCGGCGGCCTGAAGGTCAATATGGTCGGTGCCCACGCCCCAGATCGACACTAGGCGCAAGTTGGGGCAGGCCGCAAAAACCGCGTCGGTAAACGGTGCATAAGCGCGTATGTTGACGGCCACTTTCGCACCGCCGATACGGCGTGCGAGTTCACTCGCATCGTCTGCACCACGCTCGCCAAATACGCGTAGCGCAGCGAGCTTCTTCGCGCCTTCGTGCGCAGCCGAGCCCTCAAACACCGATGGGAAATCGTCCGGCACTACAATCAATGATTCAGTGTTCATAGTATTAAATAATTATTTAAAAACAATTAGTTACAAACTATCTTCGCTGCGACGCCTGATACAAGGGCAGCACCTGTTGCGCATACTTTTGCAGTTCGCTGATGCGATCCGCAGCCGACGGATGCGTACTCATAAACGCCGGTCCGCTGCCGCCACTGACACGCGCCATCTTCTGCCACAAGGTTACCGCCGCATGGGGGTCGTAGCCCGCGCGCGCGGCAAGTTCGACGCCGATGCGATCGGCTTCGCGTTCAAACTCGCGTGAATTGGGCAGGCCGTAAGTCACCTGCGCTGCGAGATTGGCGAGACTCGCGCCGCCTTCGCCGATACCCAGCAACGCGGCGCCCACGCCGATCAGCACGTTTTGCGCGGCCTGTTGCGATGCTTTTTCGCGCCCATGCTCTCTGAGTGCGTGCGCTATTTCGTGGCCCATCACCGCCGCGAGCTCGGCGTCGCTCAACTGCAGGGTATCGATCAGCCCCGTATACACGGCTATTTTTCCACCCGGCATGCACCACGCGTTCACGTCTTTCGAGGTGATCACATTGACTACCCACTTCCATTGCAAGGAATCATTGCGAAACACACCCGCCGCCGCAATCAGCCGGGTCGCTACCGTGCGCACGCGGTTCAATTGATTGGCGTCACGATTGAGCAAACCCCTGGCCGACGCTTCCTGCATGGTCTGTTGGTATGACTGTGCCGCAGCGGCGTTAATTTTCTCGGCGGAAATCAACATGTGCTGCGTACGGTCTACGCCGACCGTGCCAGCGCCGGTGGTTTGCACCGTCTGGCAGCCTGCAAGCGCCAGCGCAGCCAGCCATAAAATGCCTGCGCGGTAAATCATAGGCATGATCGCCTCCTCTCAGTAAACGGGAACCTTCGAATCCGTATTGTCGCCCAACAGCTCATACGCGCGCCACTCGCCGCCCGCCTCGCGGCACATGCCGTAACGGAACGGCCATACCGCGCGGCCCGGCGTGAAAAAGCGCAAATCCTGAAACCACACGCAGGTATGGGGATTGCCGGCATCGACACGATACAGCATCGGGTACTGCGCAAACCATTTGAAAAACGCGAATTGCGGATGCGCCATCACTTCCTTTGCGACAGCGGATTGCGCGGGAGCGCCAAATCGATCAGCGGCTACCCACAGCGCACGATCCAGCGGCAAATAGGCAGCGCCGATGCGCGTAAAAAATCCTGCATCCGCAGTTAAAGGCGGTGGCGCATCACGCCGTGACAGACTCACCAGACTGTAGTGATAGCGTGAACCATCGTCGACCATCACCATCCAATTAAACGGCGACAGCGGACGCGGTAGCGCACTCACCTGTGCGTTACGCAACCCGGATTTGGCGGCAAACTGCTCGCCAAAATCCATGGCGCGCTGCTGCATCGCGAACTGCAACACCACATAGGCGCACAACACAGCCCATCCCGCCACGGCGGGCCAGCGCGCATAGCGTGATTTTCGCCACATCCACGACGCCAACAGACCTGCGACTATGATACCGGTGAACCACAAATCGATGATAAACGTGGTTGACAGCGCTACCCGCCAATCGGAAAGCGGCGCGAACACCATGGTGCCGAACGAGGTTATCCAGTCGCCCGCGATATGCGCGGCAATGCCCCACGCAATCACCCCGGCGTAAGTGCGCCAGCCCGCCCCCCCGCGCCAGAGCTTCGCGCATAGCCAGGACAGCAACAGCGCCCACACCACCAGCATCAGCAGCGAATGCGTAACGCCGCGATGATGATAAAGGTAGGACAGCGGCGACAGCCACGAAGCGACGATATCGGCATCGGGGAACGCTGCGGCGAGCGCGCCGATGGCGATGCGGCGGCGCAGCGGGAGTACCCCGGCAGACGGCACAGGCGCGGTGGCCCGCGCGAGTAACGCGCCGGAGAGGGCGTGGGTCAGGGTGTCCACTTTTTTTAACGGCGTGAACGAGTGAATGCCCCCTCTCCCCAGCCCTCTCCCCCTGCCGGGGGCGAGGGAGCGTCGCGAGGGGTTGCTCGTTCACTCGTTCACGTCCTACACTAAACCGCCACCACCTCAATATCGGGTTCGATCTGCCGCACCAGATTTTCGATGCCGGTGAGCGTGCCCGACAACGAACTCGGACAACTGCCGCACGCACCCTGGTAATGCACGCTGAGTTTATTGCCTTCGAGGCCCATCACATGCAGATCGCCGCCGTCGCTTTGCAAATACGGACGTATCTGCTCGTCGAGAATTTCGTTGATTTTATCGAGGCGCGCAAGGTCTTCCGCGCTCATTTTCGACGGATCGAAGTTCGCTTCGGTGTCCTGCATCATTTGCGCCGATTGCTCATCGGCTGCCGGCGCGTCACGTATCGGCACTGCCAGTTCGCGCTTGAGTTCGTTCCAGTCGGCCTGACCGTTTTGCGTGACCGTGATCCAGTGATCGACATAAAATACATTGGTCACATGCTTAATTCTGAACAGCATCGCAGCAAGTTTGTCGTCCTGTGCTTTGTCGGCGCTGTCATACGAGCGCGTGATGCCCCAGGTCAGCGGCTCCTTGAGGATGAACTTCATCGCGTTCGGATTCGGCGTCGATTCGATTTCGGCTATCTTGGGCATGATGTAAGTATTTGTTTTTATTGCGATTTATATACTACGATCCGATCACTGCCGCATGCACCGGATCTGCATCGGCCTCGGTCGAGGTGGTTGCTTGCGAATTTAGCGCCGCATGCAATGTATGCCACGGCAAAATCGCACACTTAACGCGTGTCGGCAGATCACGCACCCCGGCAAACACCGTAAGCCGCCCCAGATGATGCGGCTGCGTGCCGGTATCGAGCTTGCCTGTCGCCATGTCGCGAAATTCATGCACCATTTGTTCGGCATCCTGTTGCGATTTACCTTTGACCAGCGTCGTCATCATCGATGCCGAAGCCTTGCAGATCGCGCACGATTCACCTTCAAAACTGATCGCCTCAACCGCATCACCCGCCATGCGCAACGCCAGATGAATATGGTCACCGCACAACGGATTCACCCCCTCCGATTTGTGCGTCGCATCCGTGAGCGCGCCCCAGTTGCGCGGCTTGCGGTTGTGATCCAGTATCACTTCCTGATAAAGATTTCTGCTGTCGGCCATGATTTAAAACAAAACCTTTTTAGCCACAGATTTACACAGATTTACACAGATAACCCCAAGACAAAGGCCGCGTTTGAACTTAAATCTGTGTTCATCTGTGTTCATCTGTGGCAAATGCTTTTGACCTTGTTTTCTACGCAACTACCCAAACACCTTCTGCACGCGCTGAATCGAAGCCACCAGCGCATCGACCTCCGCCAACGTGTTGTAAAACGCGAACGATGCGCGGCAGGTCGCCGGCAGCTTGAAGCGCTGCATCACCGGCTGCGCACAGTGATGTCCGGTGCGTATCGCCACGCCGTCTTCATTCAGCAGTGTGCCCACGTCGTGCGGGTGCACGCCCTCGACCGTGAACGACAACACCGCGGCCTTCTTCTCCGCGGTGCCGATGATGCGCAGTCCGGGCAGGCGCGTGACTTGCGAGGTGGCGTAATCCAGTAAATCCGTTTCATGCGCCGCGATGCTATCGATGCCGATTTCACTCAGATAATCGACCGCGGCGCCGAGCGTAATCGCTGCGGCAATCGGCGGCGTGCCCGCTTCAAATTTCGCGGGTATCGGCGCGTACGTGGTTTTCTCAAATGTCACGGTCCGTATCATGTCGCCGCCACCCTTGAACGGCTGCATCGCTTCCAGTAGCGCGGCCTTGCCGTAGAGCACGCCGATGCCGGTAGGCCCGCACAACTTGTGGCCGGAGAACGCATAAAAATCGCAATCCAGTGCCAGCACATCCACCACCATGTGCGGCGCGGCTTGCGCGCCATCCACCAGGGTAATCACGCCCTGTTCGCGTGCGATACGGATCATCTCGCGCACCGGATTGATGGTGCCCAGCGCATTCGACACATGGGTGAAGCACGCTATGCGGGTGCGGCTGTTGAACAATTTCCGGTACGCATCCAGATCGAGCTCGCCGCTATCGAAAATCGGCGCCACGCGGATCGTGGCACCGGTCTCTTCAGCCACCATCTGCCACGGCACGATATTCGAATGGTGCTCCAGCGTGGTGAGGATGATCTCATCGCCCGAGCGCAAAAACTTGCGACCCCAGCCATGCGCCACCAGATTGATGCTCTCCGTGGTGCCGCTGGTGAATATCACTTCGCGCTCTTCCCGCGCGTTGATGAACGCCTGCAGCTTGCGGCGCGCGGCCTCGTACTCGGCAGTCGCGGTCTCGGAAAGATAATGCACTGCGCGATGGATATTCGCGTGCTGCTGCGATTGATAACGCACCCAGCGCGCGATCACCGCCTGCGGCATTTGGCTGGACGCGGCATTGTCCAGGAAAACCAGCGGCCGCTGGTTGACCTTGAGCGCAAGAATCGGGAAATCCCCGCGGATGCGTCCCACATCCAGCGCGGCCACGGTTTTGCGCGCGTCCAATGGTGCATTCATCTCAAGCCACCGCCTGCCCAGTGACCGCATGCGCTGTTTGGGCCATGACCAGGCGCTCAAGCTGCGCCACCAGAGATTTCACCGGGATGCGATCCACGATTTCCGCGCCAAAAGCGTAAGTCAGCAGATTGCGTGCCTGGATGTCGGGCAGGCCGCGGCTGCTGAGATAAAACAATTGCTCGGCATCGAGTTGGCCGACGGTGGCGCCATGCGCGCATTTCACATCGTCGGCGAAAATTTCCAGTTGCGGCTTGGTATCGACGCGCGCGTTGGGCGACAGCAGCAGATTGCGGCTTTGCTGCGCAGAGTTGGTGAGCTGCGCGCGCTTGCGTACCAGCACCTTGCCGTTGAACACCGCGTGCGCCGCACCGCCCACTATGGTTTTGTGCAACTGCGTGCAGCGGCCATGCGGCTGCGCGTGATCCATCGTGGTGTGGGTGTCGGCGAGCTGCTGGCCGCTAATCAGCGCCAGGCCGTCAATCGCCGCGTCCGCACCTTCGCCGTTGTGCAGCACATCGAGGTTGTAGCGCGACAGGCGCGCGCCAAACGCGATCGACTGCGAGACGTAGGATGCGTCCTGCGCCAGCGACACTGCGCACGATGCGATATGTATCGCCTGCGCACTTTCGCGCTGCAGCCGCACGTGGCGCACACGCGCCTGCGGCTGGATCGCGATTTCCGTCACCGCATTGGTGAAATAGGCGTCAGCCGTTGCCGCAACGTAGTCTTCAATAACCGTGCATTCGGCGCCCGCTTCCGCCACGATCAGGCAACGCGGGCAGGTCGCGGCATCCTTGCGCGTGGCGATAAACAACAGGTGCAATGGCTCGCGCAGCGTGCAGTTTTGTGCAATATGAACAAACGCGCCATCGCGCAACCATGCGGTGTTGAGCGCGGTGAATAGCTGCCGCTCGAATTGCGCGTGCACCGCCAGATGCGGCCCCATCAACGCAGGATTCGCCGCCAAACCTTCTGCCAGCGTGCTCACCGTCACACCCGCAGGCAACGCGCCGCGGCTGGAGAAGGACTGCGAATACACGCCGTCAACAAAGGTGAGGCGCAGCGCAGCTTCCGGCACCGCGTACGGTGCAATATCGGCGAGCGCGGCTGCTTTATCCAGCGCTTCGACCCGTAACTTGTTCAGCGGCGCCAAATCCGTGAAGCGCCATTCTTCGTCGCGCGTGGTGGGCACGCTCAGCGCATTCGCACGCTCCAACGCCATCGCGCGGCGCAAGTTCAACCAGGATGCCGGGCTTTGCGGCAACGCGCGGCCACCGGCGACCAATGCCTCCACAAACGGATGCGTAGCCGTGGCAACACCGGCGCCCGCGCGGCTACTCATGCCGCGGCCCGGGCATCGAGCAGCCAATCATAGCCGCGCGACTCCAGTTCCAGGGCGAGTTCCTTGCCGCCGGTCTTGATCACGCGCCCGCCCTCCATCACATGCACATAATCCGGCGTGATGTAGTTGAGCAGGCGCTGATAATGGGTCACCAGCACGCAGGCATTGTCGGCGGTCAGCAAAGTGTTCACGCCGCCGGCAACGATGCGCAGCGCGTCGATATCGAGGCCGGAATCGGTTTCGTCGAGGATGGCAAGGCGCGGGTCGAGTATCGCCATCTGCAGAATTTCATTGCGCTTTTTCTCGCCGCCCGAAAACCCGTCATTCACGCTGCGGTCGAGAAACTCCGGACTCATTTCCAGCAGTTTCATTTTTTCGCGCACGAAATCGTCGAACTCCAGCGGGTCGAGTTCATCCCTGCCGCGCCCGCCCTGCACCGTGTTGTAGGCCAGGCGCAGAAACGCACTGTTCGACACACCCGGAATTTCAACCGGATACTGAAAACCGAGGAACAATCCTGCACGCGCACGCGCCTCGGCCGCCAGTGCGAACAGGTCGTGGTTGTCGAATAACACGCTGCCACCGGTCACGGCATACGCCGGGTGGCCGGCCAGCACTTTGGCGAGCGTGCTTTTACCCGAGCCGTTCGGCCCCATGATGGCATGCACTTCGCCCGCGCGCACCGTGAGGTCGATGCCCTTCAGTATGGTCACGCCCGCGACCGTCGCTGTGAGGCCGCGGATATTGAGTAAAACT
>CAMBCF010000007.1 GCA_945864585.1 Bordetella parapertussis
TACGGCGAAATACTCGAAAGCGATGAGTCGCATGCCACCCACGCCCTGTTACGTAACGGCGCCGGACGCCTGCAGGCGTTTTTCTACGGCCTGCTGCCACAGAGTTCCGCCGAACTGACCAGCTACACCGTGTATCGCTGGGAATGCGCGATCCGTTCCTCCGCGGTACTCGGATTCGTGGGTGCGGGCGGCCTGGGGCAGCAGATGGACAATTCGATGAAAATGTTCCAGGGCTCCGAAGTCGCGACCATGCTCATCGTATTCATGCTGCTGGTGGGGCTGGCCGACTACGCCAGTTCGCGCCTGCGGCGGGTGTTGGCATGAGTGATCCGCCCGTCAACACCTCGCTCGCTGCCGCCAACGAAATTTACCGGCTGCCGCCCAAGCTTTTCGATGCGCGCTGCGCCGCGTGCTGGATCATGCTGGCGCTGGTTGCACTGACAGTGGCAAGTTTCTGGTCGCTCGACCTGCAGTGGGCAAAATTTCTGTCCGCGGATTCCGCGCGCAGAATGGGCAAGTTTGTAGGCGAACTATTGTCGCCGTCCACCAACGCCGCGTTCCTGCAGAAACTTTTGACCGCGAGTCTGGAAACCATCGCCATGTCGGCGCTCGGCACGCTGCTGGCCGTCGTCGCGGGTCTCGCGCTGGCGCTGCCGGCAAGCCGCACGCATGCCGATGACCGGGCGCTGTGGCGGGGTCCGACGCGGCTGATTCTGAACGGCTTGCGCTCGATCCCGGAACTGGTGTGGGCAGCGCTGCTCATCATCTCTGCCGGGCTCGGCCCCTTTGCCGGCACGCTGGCGCTGGCGTTTCATACCACCGGCGTGCTCGGCCGTCTGTTTGCCGAAGCCATCGAAAACGCGCCGCCCGGCCCTGCCTACGCGCTGCGGGTTCAGGGTGTGCCGGCGGGCCGCATATTCCTGTATGCGACACTGGTGCAGATCTTGCCGCAACTGTTGTCCTACACGCTGTATCGCTGGGAGAATAATATCCGTGCCGCGGCGGTTCTGGGCGTGGTCGGCGGCGGCGGTCTCGGACAAATGCTCGCATTTCACATGGGTCTGTTCCACATGAGTGAAACCAGCTCGATACTGATTGCGATGATCCTGCTGGTTGCGCTGGTGGATATCCTCTCCTACCTGTCACGACGCGCTATGCAGCGCTGATTTACCCGGCCTCGTGCCGCTTGAAATACGACCAGCGGAATCCCAGCAGCCACAGCACGGCGAAATAGGCGCCCGCGCCCAGCGCTACCACCCACCCCAAACGCAGCACGCGCTGCCCGGCGTCGAGCGCAAACCACAGCCTGGCATCGCCCGCAACTGCCCACAGCAAGGCGCCCATGGCGCCGACTGCGAGCAGCAGCTTCAGCAGAAACAGGATCCAGCCCGGCTGCGGCACATGAATCGCGCGCTTGTGCAAAAAATAATAAAGCAGGGCGGCATTGAGGCACGATCCCAATCCAGTGGCCAGCGCCAACCCCGCGTGCTTGAAAGGCCCGATAAATGCAAGATTGAGCAGTTGCGTGATCACCAGCGTAACCACCGCGATTTTCACCGGCGTGCGAATATCCTGCCGTGCGTAGAACGCGGGGGCCAGCACCTTGACCAGTATCAGGCCCAGCAGGCCGATGCTGTAGGCCATCAGCGCCGCGCGCGTCGCCTCGGCATCCGCCACCGAAAACGCACCGTACACGAACAGCGTGCTGATCAACGGTATTGCCAGCAAGGCGAGGCCCACCGCTGCTGGTACTGCCAGCAGAAACGTCAGACGCATCCCCCAATCGAGCAGCGCTGAATAGGCCGCGGCGGACTGGCTCGCATAGTGCTTCGACAGACTCGGCAGCAAAATTGTGCCCAACGCAACGCCCAGCATGCCCGCCGGAAACTCCATCAAACGGTCGGCGTAATACAGCCACGACACGCTGCCGGTCACCAGGAACGAAGCAAAAATAACGTTCAGCAATAAACTAATCTGCGCCACCGATACGCCAAACAGCGCCGGCGCCATTTGCCGCAATACGCGGCGCATGCCCTCATGCCGGACGTTCAGGCGAAAGCGCGGCATCACGCGCAGGCGCAGCAGAAACGGCGCCTGAAACGCCAGTTGCAGCACCCCGCCCGCGAACACCGCCCATGCCAGCGCCTTCACCGGCGGGTCAAAATACGGTGTCAGCCACAGCGTGAACACAATGAACGACAGATTCAACAACGCCGGCGTCAACGCGGGCACCGCAAACCGGCTCAGGGTGTTGAGGATGCCACCCGCCAGCGCGGTGAGCGAGATGAACAGTATGTAGGGAAAGGTAATGCGCAACAAATCCACGGTAAGGTTGAATTTGACGGGATCACGCGCAAACCCCGGGGCGCTGACATAGATGATCCACGGCGCAGCCAGCACACCGAGCAAGGTGACCACAAACAGCGCCAGCGCCAGCAGGCCGGACACGTAATCGACAAGGTCGCGCGCTTCGTCGTCACCGCGACGGTTTTTATACTCGGAGAGTATCGGCACAAAGGCCTGCGCAAACGCGCCTTCGGCGAACAAACGGCGCAGGAAATTGGGTATTTTGAAGGCCACGAAAAATGCGTCGGTGGCCAACCCTGCGCCAAAAACCCGCGCGATCACCGTGTCGCGCACAAAGCCCAGAATGCGCGACAGCAGCGTCATGCTGCTTACGGTGGCCAGTGCCTTCAGCAGGTTCATGGCAAATTCATGCGTTCAGGCCGCGTTCAGGACTAAAGCAGGCGTTTATCCCGTAGTTGGTATGCCACAGAACCCGGTAATTCTTGCAAATTCCCTGAAAAATTCGTATCATCGCGCTCTTTTTCTTCCCGGAAGGGAGTGTAACAGATGGCCAATATTGCATCCGCCCGCAAAGCCGCACGGCAAAGTGAAAAACGTCGCCAGCACAACGCGAGCCTGCGCTCGAAAATGCGCACGGCGATCAAAGACGTGGTGAAAGCGATCGAAGCCGGCGACAAAACCGCCGCCAAAGCGATCTATCAACGCGCCACCAGCACCATTGATATCATCGCCGACAAGAACATCATCCACAAAAACAAGGCAGCGCGGCACAAGAGCCGTCTCTCCGCCGCGGTCAAGGCGATGGCGTAGATTTACGCTTACACCACCGACGGTTCGGGCCGCACTGCCATGCGACCGGGCCGCATCACCAGTTCGTTGTCGCGCGCAAACGACAGCAGGAATTTGTAGGCAGCCGTATCCAGGCCTTCAAGTTTTCGGTCCACCACCACGCAGCTTGTGCCCGCAATGACTACCGGTTTGAGAAACGGCGAATAGCTCAACTGCCGGTCTTCGCCAAATACCGACATCATGCCGCACAGGCGCTCGGCCCAGTCGCTGGGGCGAAATTTCTCTCTGGCGGCGGTGATACCCTCAATCACGATTTCGATGGCGCCTTCGAATATGGGATTAAGTGGGTTGAGGGATGAAACAGGCAGAGGAACCCGTCTGTGGCAAGTTTACCAGAGCCGCCCGAAAAACCCCGTTTGCAATCAAGATTTCACTTGCGCTGCAAGACCTGACAGGTAGAATTACTCTACACATGGCGGCTGCTAGCTTCTGCAACAGGTGCGGTGTGCTTTTCTGAAACTGGCCACAGTAACAATGATGCAGTGGCCATTTGCTTTTATGGGGGTGCTCGGATGTCACACTTGATGAACACATACGCTCGGCTTCCCGTAGCTTTTACGCGCGGTGAAGGAGTATGGCTGTGGGACGCTCAGGGCAAACGCTACCTCGATGCGCTCGCGGGCATCGCAGTCACTGCGGTCGGGCACAGCCACCCAAAACTGGTAGCTGCGCTGCGCGATCAGGTAGGCAAACTCATCCACACCTCGAACATTTATCATATCGAGGCACAGGAAAAACTCGCGGACAAGATCACGCACTTGTGTGGCATGGATTCGGTTTTTTTCTGCAACTCCGGCGCCGAGGCCAACGAAGCCGCCATCAAGATCGCACGCTACTACGGCCACAAGAAGGCTATCGAAAATCCGGCTGTAGTGGTGCTTGAAAATTCCTTTCACGGGCGCACGCTCGCCACACTTTCGGCCACCGGCAGCCGCAAAGTACAGGCCGGATTCGAGCCGCTGGTATCCGGCTTTGTGCGGGTGCCGTTTGATGATCTTGAAGCGGTGCGGCGCGTGGCCGCATCCAACAAGAATGTAGTGGCTATCCTTGCCGAACTGGTGCAGGGTGAAGGCGGCGTCTGCGTGTGCAGCAGCGGTTATTTGCAGGGCCTGCGCGATATTTGCGACAAACACGGCTGGCTGTTAATGCTCGACGAAGTGCAAACCGGCATCGGCCGCACCGGCACTCTGTTCGGCTTCCAGCACTATGGTGTCACGCCGGATGTGATGACGCTGGCCAAGGGTCTGGGCGGCGGCGTGCCCATCGGCGCGTGCGTGGCCAAGGGCACCGCGGCAACCTTGTTTCAGCCGGGCAGTCACGGCTCAACGTTCGGGGGCAACCTGCTGGCTTGCACGGCAGCGCTCGCCACGCTGGACATCGTCGAATCCGAGAACCTCTGCCGCAACGCCACTGAAATCGGTGAACACATCCGCGCCAGTCTCAAGCGCGCACTGAGTGAGACGCCGGGCGTCAAGGAAATCCGCGGGCAAGGCTTGCTGATTGGCATAGAACTCGACCGCCCTTGCGGTGAGTTGGTAAAAACAGGGCTTGCAGCAGGACTGCTGATCAATGTCACCGCCGATACCGTGGTGCGCCTGGTGCCGCCGCTCATCATCTCGCGTAGCGAGGCCGATCAACTCGTGAACGAACTCGCGCCGCTCATACGCTCGTTTTTGATGAAACTTGCGACAGCCGCGGCATAAGCGGAGCCTAACGGCGCCGTGAACACTTCGGCGCCAGCGATTTGCGATGACGATTCGCCATTTTCTTCAATTCCATGATTTTTCGCGTGCCGAGTACGAGTACGTGTTCGGCCGCGCGCGCTGGATCAAGGAACAATTCAAACGCTACCAGCCGCACATGCCGCTGCACGATCGCACGCTGGCGATGATTTTCGAGAAGCACTCGACCCGCACCCGCGTCTCGTTCGAGGCCGGCATGCTGCAAATGGGGGGCACCGTGATCAATCTGTCGTCGCGCGATACGCAACTGTCGCGCGGCGAACCGATCGAAGACGTCGCGCGCGTGATCACGCGCATGGTCGATATCGTGATGATCCGCACTTTTGAACAGACGATAATCGAAAAGTTTGCGCAGCACTCGCGCGTGCCGGTGATCAACGGACTCACCAACGAGTATCACCCGTGCCAGATACTGGCCGACATTTTTACCTTTATCGAGCATCGCGGCAGCATCCAGGGCAAAACTGTGGCGTGGATCGGGGACTCCAACAATGTCTGCAACACCTGGTTGCAGGCGGCGGAAGTGCTCGACTTCAACGTGCATGTATCCACGCCGCCGGGTTACGAAGTTGAAGCCGAGCGCGCCGGTTTATACGGCGACGCGCACTATGAAGAATTCGCCGATCCGATGGACGCCGCGAAGGACGCCGACCTCATCACCACCGACGTGTGGACCAGCATGGGCATGGAAGCCGAGAACGAAGAACGCAAGCGCGACTTCGCCGACTGGTGCGTGGATGCCGAGATGATGCGCGCGGCCAAAAAAGACGCGCTGTTCATGCACTGCCTGCCCGCGCATCGCGGCGAAGAAGTCACCGCCGAAGTGATAGACGGCGCGCACAGCGTGGTGTGGGACGAAGCGGAAAACCGTTTGCACGCGCAAAAAGCGCTGCTCGAATTTTTGCTGATGCCGCGCGTGCTGGATGCCGATCCTACGCGCAAGTTGTTTTGAATACCGCCGCACCGCCCACCCATCCCAAGCCGCTCCCGCTTCGTGTACAGGGATCGATATAATTAACGTAACCAATTGTTTTTATTGAGTATTTTTAAATGAGCGATAGCGTAAAAAAAGTCGTGCTCGCGTATTCCGGCGGTCTCGATACCTCGGTCATCCTCAAGTGGTTGCAGGATGTTTACCACTGCGAGGTGGTCACCTTCACCGCCGATATCGGGCAGGGAGAAGAAGTCGCGCCGGCCCGCGCCAAGGCCAAATTGATGGGCGTGAAGCAAATCTTTATCGAGGATCTGCGCGAAGAATTCGTGCGCGACTTTGTGTTTCCGATGTTCCGTGCCAACGCAGTCTACGAGGGCGAATACCTGCTCGGCACCTCGATTGCGCGCCCGCTGATCGCCAAGCGGCTGGTGGAAATCGCGCGCCTCACCCATGCCGATGCAATTTCCCACGGCGCCACCGGCAAAGGCAACGATCAAGTGCGTTTTGAGCTGGGCGCTTATGCGTTGATGCCGGACGTGAAAGTGATCGCGCCGTGGCGCGAGTGGGATTTGCTGTCACGCGAAAAATTGCTGGCTTACGCCGACAAGCACGGCATTCCCGTTGACTACAAGAAGCGCAAGGGTGATGGCGCGCCCTACTCGATGGACGCCAACCTGCTGCACATTTCCTATGAAGGCGGCGTGCTGGAAGACCCCGCCTTTGAGCCCGAAGATTCGATGTGGCGCATCACCGTGTCGCCGGAAAAAGCGCCGAACAAACCCGAGTTGGTTGAGCTCAGCTACCGCCACGGCGATATCGTGGCGCTCAACGGCAAAAAACTTTCACCTGCGCGCGTGCTTGAAAAACTCAACCAGCTCGGCGGCAAGCACGGCATCGGCCGCCTCGATCTGGTGGAAAACCGCTACGTCGGCATGAAGTCACGCGGCTGTTACGAAACACCCGGCGGCGCCATTATGCTGAAAGCGCATCGCGCGATGGAATCAATCACGCTCGACCGCGAGGTGCTGGCGCTAAAGGACGACCTGATGCCGCGCTATGCACGCCTGGTCTACAACGGTTACTGGTTCAGCCCGGAGCGGCAACTGCTGCAATCGCTGATCGATCAATCACAGGCTGCAGTCAACGGCATGGTGCGCGTCAAACTCTATAAGGGAACGGTGATGACGGTGAGCCGCACCTCGCCCAATTCGCTGTTCGACCCGGCCATATCCACATTTGAAGACGACGGCGGCGCCTACAACCAGGCCGACGCCGCCGGCTTCATACGCCTGAATGCGCTGCGTCTGCGTATTGCCGCCAGGCTGAATAAGCACCGCAAGTAGCGAGTCCCATGACCACCATCGCTGTCGTACGCAAAAACGGGTATGTCGCCATCGCCGCCGACACCATGACCAAATGGGGTACCGGCAAGGAAACCGCGGACTACATCGTCAACAATCACAAGACCTTCAAGGTCGGCGACACGGTGCTGGCGATCACCGGCAACACCACTTTCAAGGCGATACTCACGGATTATTTCGCGCGGCCCAAGGTCACAGCGCGCTTTGACAGCGTGCACAACATTTTCAAAACCTGGCAGGCGATGCACGCGGTGTTGAAGGAGGAATATTTTCTCAACGCCGTCGCCGGCAGTGATGATCCGGTGGAATCCACGCGCGTGGACGTGTTGCTCGCCAACAAGCACGGCATATTCGGTGTGGCCGCGCACCGCACGGTGCAGGAATTTTCAAAGTTTTATGCCTTCGGCAGCGGCGCCGATTACGCCATGGGCAGTCTGTTTGCGACCTACAAAGACAGCCACCGCGACGCGCAAGACCTCGCGAAACTCGCGGTCGAAGCCGCCGCCGAATTCAACGACGGCACCGCGCTGCCGCTGACCTCATACCGTATCAAACTGTTGCGGCCCTGATCGTTACTGAACTGGAAATCCCATGCCTACCTTCGATATCGCCTCCGAAGTCAATCAAATGGAAGTGCGCAACGCGGTCGAGCAATGCAACAAAGAGGTCACCAACCGCTTTGACTTCAAGGGCTCGGACGCGCGTGTGGAAATCAACGACAAAGAAAAAACCCTGACGGCGTTCGGCGACGACGAATTCAAACTCAGCCAGGTGCGCGACGTGCTGACCGGCCGCCTCGCCAAGCGCGGCATTGACGTGCGCTGCCTCGAACTGGAAAAAATTGAAACCATCGGCGGCGGCAAGGTAAAACAAATCGTCAAAGTCCGCGAAGGCGTCGATCAGGAACTGGGCAAAAAAATCGTCAGGCTGCTCAAAGACAGCAAGCTGAAAGTTCAGGGCAGCATACAGGGTGATGTGGTGCGCATCACCGGCGCCAAAAAAGACTTGCTGCAGGATGCGATCGCGCTGGTGCGCAAGTCCATTACCGATTTTCCCCTGCAATTCAAGAATTTCCGCGACTAAGCCGACTAGCCCGCACCTTCCGTAACCGAGTACCTGAAAATAGCGACGGGTTTCATCGATGCGCTCTTATCTGTCTGGTTTGTGGATTATTTTATCGCTGACCGCGCCGGCGCGCGCGGCGGAGATTAATCTCATCGGCATCTTCGGCGCCAAGGCCACGCTGATGGTCGATGGCGGCAAGCCGCGCACGCTCGCGGTTGGCGAAACCACACCCGAGAAAATCCGCTTGCTGAGCATCGGCGCCGACAGCGCGGTGATCGAGATCGACGGCCGGCGGCAGACCCTGCGCATGGGCAATCAACGCATTGCCGCTCCGCACTCCGACAGCGCCGCAGCGCGTGTGACGCTCACCGGAGATTCGCGCGGGCATTTCATGACCACTGCCGTGGTGAACGGCGCCTCGATGCAGTTTCTCGTCGACACCGGCGCTACCTCCGTCACCATCAGCGGCGACGACGCACGCCGCGCCAACGTCAAATACTCGTCCGCCGACCGCAGAATGATCCAAACCGCGAACGGCGTGGTCGTCGGCTACAGCGTGAAATTTGATACCGTGCGGGTGGGCGAGATCACGCTGAACAACGTTGATGGCATGGTGATGGAAGGCGCCTCACTGGGGCGCCACGGACTGCTCGGCATGAGCTTTTTGAGCCGCACCGATATGAAGCGCGAGGGTGATCAGATGCTGCTCGTCAAACGCTTCTAAAACATCCATAAACGCTCGAATAATTCATCGCGCTGATTTATCCTCCGCCTCCGTCAGCGACAGCAAGTGCCCGAACTTGGTGCGCTTAGTCTGCAGGTAGTTGCGGTTGGCATCGCGCGGCGGCACTTCCACCGCGACGCGCTCCACCACCTTCAGACCATAACGCTCCAGCGCCGCCACCTTGTCGGGATTGTTAGTCATCAGCCGCACCTGGCGCACACCGAGGTCAAACAAAATGTGCGCACCGGCCTTGTAATCGCGCATGTCCGCCGCGAAGCCCAGCGCGTGATTGGCCTCCACGGTGTCGTGGCCCTGATCCTGCAGTGCGTAAGCACGTATCTTGTTAAGCAGGCCGATGCCGCGGCCTTCGTCGAACATATACACAATCACGCCCGCGCCTTCGTGCTCGATGCGATGCATCGCCGCTTCGAGCTGCTCGCCGCAATCGCAGCGCTCGCTGCCGAACACATCGCCGGTGAGGCATTGCGAATGCAAGCGCACCAGCGCCGGCGTCTCGCCATCGACTGTGCCTTTGACCAGCGCCACAAACAGCGTCGCCTCAAGGTTGTCGCTGTAAACCAGCAACTCAAAATCGCCCGCCTTGCGGGTCGGCATTACGGTTGTCGCGCGGCGGCGGATCACGCGTTCGTTTTCGCGATACGCCGCGAGATCGGCAATGCGCATAATGGGGATGCCGTGGCGCGCCGCGAAAGCGTCCAGTTCCGGCAGCCGCGCCATGCTGCCATCGTCATTCATGATTTCGCAAATCACCCCGGCAGGCTTCAGTCCCGCCATGCGCGCGAGGTCCACCGCCGCCTCGGTGTGCCCGCGCCGCGCCAGCACGCCGCCGTCCACCGCGCGCAAGGTCTGCAGCCGGCCCGGACGTATCAGATCCGCGGGCTGGGCATTGTCGGCTATCGCCACCGCGATGGTGCGCGCGCGATCCTGCGCCGACATGCCCGACCCCACGCCCACGCGTGCGTCGATGGGCGTGGCAAAGGCGGTGCCGAATTTGGTCTGGTTGCCGGTGTCGCCGGTAATCAGCGACAGCCCCAGTTGCCGCAAGCGGTCTTCGGTCAACGCCAGCGAAATCAAACCCCGCGCATGCGCCGCCATGAAATTAATCACTTCGGGAGTGGCTCTTTCAGCGGCGACAAACAAATCCCCTTCATTCTCGCGGCGTTCGTCATCGACCAGTATTGCCATCTCGCCACGGCGCACCCCGGGCAGAATCTGCTCGACGCGGTACTCGCTGGTTTTTTGGGTTTCGCCGCTCACTGGATCAGGCGCAAAAATTCGGAGCGCGTTTTATCCACGTTGAATTCGCCGGTAAACGCTGAGGTGGTGGTGGTCGAATTCTGTTTCTGTATGCCGCGCATCACCATGCACAGATGCTTGGCCTCGATCACCACCGCCACACCCAGCGGCCGCAGCGTGTCTTCGATGCAGTTGCGCACTTCCATTGTCAGCCGCTCCTGCACCTGCAGGCGGCGTGCGAACGCATCCACTACCCGCGGAATTTTCGACAGGCCGACGATGCGTCCATCGGGAATATAGGCGACATGCGCGGTGCCGAAAAACGGCAGCAGGTGGTGCTCGCACAGCGAATAAATTTCGATGTCCTTGACGATCACCATCTGCGAATAATCTTCGGCGAACATCGCCGAACGCAGAATCTGCGCCGGGTCAAGGTCGTAACCGTGGGTGAGGTAGTGCAGGGCCTTGGCCACGCGCTCGGGTGTTTTCAGCAAGCCTTCGCGCTCGGGGTTCTCGCCGAGGTCTTTGAGGATGGTGCGGTATTTATCCGCGACCCGGCTCACCGTCACCGGGTGATAACGATCGATATTGGTATAACCTTCGATATCGTCGTCGTCCATCATTTTGCGTTTTATTCGCATACGCTCTTCCGGTTACCTGTTGCAAACGTTTTAGTGCTCGATACGCGCCTGAATCGACCGCAACACGCCAGCTTTATCGAGGCCGCATGCGGCCAGTTGTAGTGCAGGGTCGCCTTGATCAATGAAGCGATCGGGCAACCCCAACTGCAGCACCGCCACGTTGCGCCGGTTTTGCTGCAACCATTCAAGCACTGCGCTGCCCGCGCCGCCCATCACCACGTTTTCTTCCACCGTCACCAGCAACTCATGCGTGTCGGCCAGCGACAATACCAGTTCGCCGTCGAGCGGTTTGACGAAACGCATATTGGCCACGCTGGCGTTTAATTCCTCGGCCGCCGCCAGCGCCGGCGCGAGCATCGAGCCGAAAGCAAGGATTGCAATCTTCGTGCCACGGCGCCGCAGTTCGCCCTTGCCCACTGCCAGGGTCTTGAAATCACGTTCTATTTTGACCCCCGGCCCCGCCCCGCGCGGGTAGCGCACCGCCACCGGCGAATTCATGCTGAACGCAGTGGAGAGCATTTGCCAGCATTCGTTTTCGTCCGCCGGCGTCATCACCGTCATATTGGGCAGGCAACGCAAATACGTCAAATCAAAGCTGCCGTGATGGGTGGCGCCATCGGCGCCGACCAGGCCTGCGCGATCAAGCGCGAACACCACCGGCAGATTTTGTATCTGCACATCGTGTATCAATTGATCAAAGCCGCGCTGCAAAAATGTCGAATAAATCGCCAGCACCGGTTTCGCGCCATCGCACGCGAGGCCTGCCGCAAATGTCACCGCGTGTTGCTCGGCGATGCCCGCATCGAAATAACGCCCGGGAAACTGCTCTGCGAACTGCACCATGCCGGAACCTTCGCGCATCGCCGGCGTGATGCCCACCAGCCGCGGGTCGTGCGCCGCCATCGCGCACAGCCACTCGCCGAACACCTGCATGTAAGCAGGCTTGCCAGCGGATTTGCTGCCGGCGATACCATCGGCCGAATCAAACTTCGACACCCCGTGATACAGCACCGGATCGGCTTCGGCGAGTTTGTAGCCCTGCCCTTTGCGCGTGACCACGTGTAAAAATTGCGGCCCCTTCAGCTGTTTGATGTTGTTGAGCGTGGGCAGCAGCGCATCCAGATCATGCCCGTCTATGGGGCCGATATAGTTAAAGCCGAATTCCTCGAACATCGTACTCGGCGTCACCATGCCCTTGACGTGTTCCTCGGCGCGACGCGCAATGGGGCCTAACACTCTTTGCCCCAGGCCTTTTGCCCGGGCATAGAAGCGGCCCGACATGAGCCTGGCCAGATATTTGTTCAACGCTCCCACCGGCGGTGAAATCGACATATCGTTGTCGTTCAGAATCACCAGCAGATTGACATCCATGTCACCCGCATTATTGAGCGCCTCGAACGCCATGCCCGCAGTCATCGCGCCATCGCCGATGATCGCCACTGCCTGACGCGGTACGCCGGCGAGTTTGGCGGCGACTGCCATGCCCAGCGCCGCGCTGATCGAGGTGCTGGAATGCGCCGTGCCAAAGGTGTCGTATTCCGATTCGCTGCGCTGTGGAAAGCCCGACAGCCCTTGCCACATGCGCAAGGTGTTCATGCGCTCGCGGCGGCCGGTGAGTATTTTGTGGCCGTAGGTTTGATGTCCCACGTCCCACACCAGCCGGTCGTGCGGTGTATTGAACACGTAATGTAATGCGATTGTAAGCTCTACCGTGCCGAGGTTTGACGACAGGTGGCCGCCGGTCTGGCTCACCGAATCAATCAGATACTGACGCAATTCACCGGCCAGCCGGTGCAACTGGCTGCGCTCCAGTTGACGCAACAGGTGCGGCGTTTCTATGGATTTAAGTAATTCGTACATCGGCAGCGTCAAAATTTCCGCAGCACGATAAAGTCCGCCAGTTGCCGCAGACGAAACGCACGCACCCCAAACCCTTGCAGCGCCGTCATCGCCTGCACACGAAGTTCCTCGGCAAAAACTCGTGCCCGCACCAAACCCATGTTACTGACATAGGTGGGCTTGCCCTGCTGCGCATCCTTGCCGGCGGTTTTACCCAGTGTCGCGGTGGTGGCATCGGCGTCGAGCACATCATCGACCACTTGAAACGCCAGGCCAATCAGCTTGGCGAACGTATCCACCTGGGCATGTTCCTGCGCGCTCAGCGGCGCGCCACAGCGCAGTCCCAGCAAAGCCGCAGCGCGGATGATCGCGCCGGTCTTGTGTATGTGCATGAATTCCAGTTCCGTCACTGTCAGTTCTTTGCCCACGGATGCAAGATCAATCGCCTGCCCGCCCGCCATGCCGCGGGAGCCCGAAGCCACTGCCAGCAAGCGGGTCATTTCAAGCTGCACTGAAGCGTCGTCACTGAGCTTGTTGTCCGTCATCACCTGAAAGGCCAGACTTTGCAGCGCATCACCCACCAGCAACGCGGTGGCTTCGTCGTACTCGACGTGGCAGGTGGGTTTGCCCCGGCGCAATACATCGTCGTCCATGCACGGCAGATCGTCGTGCACCAGCGAATAGGCGTGAATGATTTCCACCGCGGCGCCTGCCAGCGCTACGCGCTGCAGATCGGCGCCCGACAACTCACCGGCGGCGAATGCCAGCAGCGGCCGCACACGCTTGCCCCCGCCTAGCACCGCGTAGCGCATGGCATGATGCAGGCGTTGCGGCGCGAGCTCCGGCGCCGGCAGCAATTGTTGCAGGACGCTTTCAACGCGGCTTTGGCCGGCCGCAGCCCAGGCCTGAAAATCAGCGGGATTTTTCACGAACTCACTGTCCGGGTGCGCCGAAATTTTTCAGCACTCCGTCTTCGAGAATCTTGACCTGCTGTTGCGCATCCTGCAAAGCATTTTGGCAAAATTTCATCAGCTCCGCGCCGCGCTTATACGCGGCGAGGGATTTTTCCAGCGGCAACTGCCCAGCCTCCATCTCCGCTACGATCTCTTCCAATTCAGCGAGCGCGGATTCAAAGGTTTGCGGTTTGGCGGGTTTGGACATAAGCGGGCTATTGCGGAAATTGCCGGACTATTCGCTGCGACGTGTCAGCTTGAAGCGGCAAACCGCGGGACACACCATGTAGAGAGGGAAAGCGAAAGGGTAGCGCAATCAGTGGTTTGCGGTCAATGAATAGCCGCATGCTGTCAAAAACAGGGCGAACTCTGACGCCTTGCTGGATGCAAGCGAGTATAAAGCACCCGTGTGCAAGGTACCGCGCGCTGCCGCGACCAAGTAAAATGCAGCGGTAAACAGCCTGCCAGCCGCAAGCCAACCCTGGGAAGATACTGGAGATACAAGGATGCACGCCACGCTGCCGCTGATGGAAGTCAGCGATTTTCCGTCCCTGCGCCGCAACCGCGTAGACACGCTGCAGGTTAATCTGGGCTACAAATGCAACCAGAGTTGCTTGCACTGCCATGTGAATGCAGGACCGACACGCACCGAGGCGATGAGCCGCGAAACGATTTTTGAAGTCGTCGCGTTTCTCAAATCAGCGGGAATCGCCACGCTGGACATCACCGGCGGCGCGCCGGAATTGCATCCGCATTTTCGCCTGCTGGTGAAAGCCGCGCGTGACATCGGCGTGCGCGTGATGGATCGCTGCAACCTTACTATACTGCACCAGCCGGGGCAGCAGGATCTGGCGGATTTCCTGCGGGACTATGGCGTGGAAATCGTGGCGTCACTGCCCTGTTATCTCGAAGAGAATGTCGACCGGCAACGCGGCAAGGGCGTGTTCGACGCCAGCATTCGAGCGCTGCAACTGCTCAACAGCAAAGGTTATGGTCAGCGCGGATCAGCGCTCAAACTCAGTCTCGTTTATAACCCGCAGGGCGCCGTGCTGCCACCGGCGCAAGGCCCGCTGGAAGCGGATTACCACCAACACCTCGGCAGTCACTTTGGCATCGAGTTCAACGAACTCTATGTCATCACCAACATGCCGATACAGCGTTTTGGCAGCACGCTGATTTCCCAAGGACAGTTCGGTCACTACATGGATCTGCTGAAAAACGCCTATCAGCCGGCGAATCTGGCATCGGTGATGTGCCGCACGCTGCTGTCGGTGGATTGGCGCGGCTATGTCTACGATTGCGACTTTAATCAAATGCTCGGCCTGCCGCTGGCATGGAACAACAAGCCGCGCACGCATTTACGCGAGTTGATGGGCGCGGACCTCACGCATAATCCGATCGTCGTCAAAGACCATTGCTATGGCTGCACCGCCGGGCAAGGCTCGAGTTGCAGCGGCGCGCTCGCGGCTTAGCCGGCACGGGGCTAACCGTCAGCATGGATACGGGCCATGGTGCTCGCGCAACCCGGCCGTAACTGTCCGCTGCACTATCGTTACGCGCCCGCCGCGTTCGCGCGCGCGCCCGAGGTGCACGCTACGACCCTGTACGTGATCGGCGGGCTCTACGGCAATATGCCCGCACTGGACGCTGTGCTTGAGCTCGCCGCACACGAGGCAGGCGCGGTGACGCTGGTGTTCAACGGTGATTTCAACTGGTTCAATATCGACGACGCCGGGTTTCGCGCAATCAATAGTGTCGTGCTGCGTCATCACGCACTGCGCGGTAATGTCGAGACCGAGATCGCGGGTGATGATAGCGACGCGGGCTGCGGCTGCGCTTACCCGGATTACGTCGCTGCCGATGAAGTCGCGCGCTCCAACGACATTAGCGTGAAGCTGCGCGAAACCGCCCGCCGCTATCCCGCGTTGCGCGCGCAACTGGCGGCGCTGCCCATGCATTTGGTTGCCGAGGTTGGCGGTGTGCGTGTGGCTATCGTCCATGGCGACCTCGAATCACTCGCCGGGTGGACGCTGTCGCAGGAAGCTATCACGCTGGATGCCACTAAAAATACGTTTCAAAAACAAATAGTTACATCTAATTGTCCGATCATAGCCAGCAGCCACACCTGCCTGCCGGTGGCGCTCACGCTCGACACCGCGCTGGGACGCTGTGCGGTTTTCAACAACGGTGCGGCAGGCATGCCGAATTTTCGCGACACGCAGTTTGGCGTTATCACGCGCGTTGCGGCTACACCCGCCCCACAGGTCACAGCGCTTTATGGCACGCGCATCGGCGACATTCATGTCGAGGCGCTTCCTGCGCATTACGATCATGCGCGCTGGCAGCGCGAATTTCTCGGCAACTGGCCGGCCGGCAGCGCGGGCCATTTGTCGTACTATTCGCGAATGACACGCGGCCCGGCTTACGCCATCACCAACGCCAACCGTCTGACTGTAAGCCACTGCGGGTCTGTGCGACCAACGGCTAGCGCCTGAAACAAAGCCCGGGGAATTCCATGAAAAAAAGCAAAATTCTGCTGCTCGTAATTCTCGCCGCCGCCGTCGCAGCATTTTTTGTTTTTGATCTGAAGCAGTATTTCAGCCTCGATTACTTTAAATCACAGCGCGCGGTGATTGATGCGTACGTCGCCAGCAACCCGCTGCAGGCCGGGCTGATTTTCTTCGCTATTTACGTGGTGGTGACCGGGCTGTCGCTGCCGGGCGCGGCGATCATGACTCTGATCGGTGGCGCGGTGTTCGGCCTGTTGTGGGGCACCGTGCTGGTGTCTTTTGCCTCGTCGGCGGGAGCGACACTGGCGTTTCTGGCGTCGCGCTTTTTGCTGCGCGACTGGGTGCAGGCCAGGTTCGGCGACAAGCTGAAACCCATCAACGACGGGGTGGCGAAAGAAGGCGCGTTTTATTTGTTCGCGCTGCGGCTGGTGCCGGCGTTTCCGTTTTTCGTGATCAACCTGGTGATGGGGCTCACGTCGATCAAGACCATGACTTTTTATTGGGTAAGCCAGCTCGGCATGCTGGCGGGCACCATCGTTTATGTGTATGCCGGCACGCAGTTGGGCGAATTCAAAATCGGCGCGGGTTTGATATTTGCGTTCGTGCTGCTGGGCATTTTCCCGCTGATTGCAAAGAAATTTCTGGATGCATTGAAAGCGCGCAAGGTCTACGCCCGGTGGACACGCCCCGCAAGCTACCAGCGCAACGTGGTGGTGATCGGCGCAGGCGCGGCGGGCCTGGTCACCTCGTACATCGCGGCCGCGGTAAAAGCCAAAGTAACGCTGATCGAAAAGCATCATATGGGCGGCGATTGTTTGAACACCGGCTGTGTGCCGTCGAAAGCACTGATCCGCTCGGCCAAACTGCTGTCGCACATCAAACGCTCGCAGGAATTCGGCATCCGGCAGGCGAGTGCGGAGTTTGATTTCGCCGACGTGATGGCGCGGGTGCAGAGTGTGATCAAGGCGGTCGAGCCGCATGACTCCGTCGAGCGCTATGCCAGCCTGGGCGTCGAATGCGTGCACGGCGAAGCACGCATCGTGTCGCCGTGGGAAGTCAAAGTTCAAACCGCTGACGGCGAGAAAACCTTTACCACCAAAAATATCGTGATCGCCGCCGGCGCGCGTCCTTTCATACCGCCGATAGCGGGGTTGGCGGAAGCGAATCCGCTCACCTCTGACACGGTGTGGAATCTGCGCGCGCTGCCAAAGCGCCTGGTGGTGCTGGGCGGCGGGCCTATCGGCTCGGAACTCACGCAATGCTTCGCGCGCTTCGGTTCGCAGGTGACACAGGTGGAAATGCTGCCGCGCATCCTGATTCGCGAAGACCCGGAAGTGTCGGGGCTGGTGATGAAGCGCTTTCAGGCGGAAGGCATCGATGTGTTGATCAATCACAAGGCCAAGCAAGTGGTCACTGAGAACGGCGAAAAATTCCTGGTCGTTGAAAACAACGGCACCGACACACGCATCGCCTTCGATGAAATTCTGTGCGCGGTGGGCCGCGTCGCCAATCTCAAGGGCTATGGGCTGGAAGAACTCGGCATTCCTGCTGCGCGGGTGGTGGAAGTCAACGAGTATCTGGAAACCATCTACCCCAATATTTTCGCCTGCGGCGACGTGGCCGGCCCTTATCAGTTCACGCACACCGCCGCACACATGGCGTGGTACTGCGCGGTGAATGCGCTGTTCGGCAATCTCAAAAAATTCAAGGTCGATTACTCGGTGGTGCCGTGGTGCACATTTACCGACCCCGAGGTGGCGCGCGTCGGGATCAATGAAACCGAAGCCCTTGAAAGAAAAATCCCGCACGAGGTTTACACCTACGGCATCGACGATCTCGACCGCGCGATTGCCGACGGCGAGGCGCATGGCCTGGTCAAAGTAATCACAACGCCGGGCAGCGACAAAATACTTGGCGTCACCATCGCCGGGGAACACGCAGGTGATCTGCTGGTCGAATACGTCGCGGCAATGAAACACGGCTTCGGCCTCAACAAAATACTCGGCACCATTCACATCTACCCGACGCTGGGCGAAGCCAATAAGTATGCGGCGGGGGTGTGGAAGAAAGCGCAGACCACCGAGCAGCAGTTGCGTTTTGCCACCGCGTTCAATGATTGGCGACGCGGCGCCAGTGGTTTTGGCGCAGTGTTTAGCGCCGCGTTTGGATTACTGGGCCAAGGCGCCAAGGCCACGCCGCAAGCCGGGCACCACTAACAGCGCACCACTAGGATCATGAAATAATATGCATATAAAACAAATAGTTACAATGTTTTCACTGTGCTTACTGACGGCAACTGCCGCGTGGAGCCAGTTCGATCACAGCCACGCGCAATGGTCGGTGTTGCTGAAAAAGCACGTGGTCGTCATCGACGGCGGCAAAGCCTCGCAGGTGCGCTACGCAGGCATGGCAGCGGATCGCGCGCAACTGAAAAGCTACCTTGAAGCACTCGCCAAAGTAAGCGAAGCCGACTTCAAAGGCTGGAATAAAAACCAGCAACTTGCTTTTCTGATCAACGCCTACAACGCCAACATGGTCGAGAAAATTCTGCTGCGTTACCCCCACATCAAATCGGTGTGGGACTATGGCAAGCTGTTTGGTCATCCGTTCAAGGATAATTTCATCAATCTGTTTGGCCGCAAAATGACGCTCGACAATATCGAGCATGACACCATACGCGCACCCGGCGCCTACGATGATCCGCGCATCCACTTCGCAGTGAATTGCGCGGCCATCAGTTGTCCCATGCTGCGTGAAGAAGCCTACGCAGGCGACCGCGTAGAGGCACAGCTTGAAGAGCAAACCGTGCGCTTTCTCTCCGACCGTTCACGCAACCGCGCCAGCGCCGACGGCAAGTTGGAAGTCTCGAAACTTTTCGATTTCTCACCTTGGTACGGCAATGATTTCCGCAAAGGGCACAAGGGCTTCAAGACGCTGGAGAGTCTTTTTGCCAAATACGCGACCCTGCTCAGCGACAACGCAGAGCACCAAAAAATCATTCGCGACGGTAAGGCTGAAATTAAGCATCTGGATTACGATTGGGGCTTGAATTCGGTGAACAAGTGAACGGGTGAACGAGTCAACGGGCAAACTGCGGCGCCCCATCCTTGCCACGGAGCGTCCCCTGCGGGGTTACCCGTTCACTCGCTCACTCGTTCACCCGTTCACGCCCTAGCCCCTTCACGCCCTTATGCCCCTCTCCATCATCATCCCCTGCCTGAACGAAGCCGAAGGCATTGTTGATGCGCTCGCAGTACTGGCGCCGTTGCGCGCGCGCGGCGTGGAAATCGTGGTGGTGGATGGCGGCAGCGAGGATGCCAGCGCCACGCTGGCGCGTGCGTTCGCCGATCAGGTGATCACCGCTACCCGCGGCCGCGCCATGCAAATGAACGCGGGTGCAGCGCAGGCGCGAGGCGATATTCTGTTGTTTTTGCACGCGGATTGCCGTCTGCCTGCCAGTGCGGACCGGCTGCTTACCGATGGCCTGAATCGCGCGCAAAAGACCTGGGGGCGATTTGACGTTGAGCTGCGCGGGAAAAATCCGTTGCTGCGCGTGGTCGGCGCGCTGATGAATTTGCGCTCGCGCTTGACCGGTGTTTCAACCGGCGATCAGGGCCTTTTCGTGACGCGCTCGCTGTTTGAAGCGGTGGGCGGATTTCCGCAAATCGCACTGATGGAAGATGTCGCTCTGAGCAAGCGCTTGACGCGTTATGGCGGTCCACTCAATCTGCGCCATCGCATGGTGGTGTCCGGCCGCCGCTGGGAAAAACACGGTGTGTTGCGCACGGTGTTGTTGATGTGGTGGTTGCGCTTGCAGTACTGGCTGGGGGCAGACCCCGGCAAACTGGCGCGCGCCTACCTGCCCCATGCCCCCAAGCTGTGACGCGCTGACCATAGTCTTCGCCAAAGCGCCGCGCGCGGGGGAGGTGAAAACACGGCTGATTCCGCTGTTGGGTGCGGAAGGCGCCGCAGCATTGCACCGCCAGCTCGTGCATCGCACGCTGGTCACCGCTACAGAGGCCGGCCTGGGGCCGGTGGAGCTGCACGCAACACACAGCCTCGATGATGCTTTTTTGCAGGACAGCGCGCGCCGCTTTGGCGTGGTGCTCACGCCGCAGCGCGGAGACGATTTGGGTAAGCGCCTGTGCAACGCTTTCGATGACGGCCTGGTGCGCCATTCGCGCGTGATTATCATCGGCACCGATTGCCCGGTGCTCACGGTGCTGCATTTGCACGCGGCACAAGCCGCACTGTCGTGCGGCAACGACGCCGTGCTGATCCCCGCCGAAGACGGCGGTTATGCGTTGATCGGTCTCACACGTTGCGACGATCGGCTGTTTGAAAATATCGCGTGGGGCTGCGACAGCGTGATCAAAGCCACGCGCGAGCGGCTCAAGTCACTGCACTGGCAGTGGCAGGAACTGGAAACACTGTGGGATATTGATCGCCCGGAAGATTACCGCCGTTGGTCCGAATTGCTAGTGCTCAATAAAAACAATGCACTGGCGTAATCGTTTTTACGCTGTGCTGGCGGCGTGCTGCGTGAGCGCGTTGGCGTGGGCACAGGCCGACACCTTGGTCGCTGGCGCGTTCTCGGCGCTCAAACCCGGCGCAACACTGCCGCAAAACTGGAAGCCGCTGGGCGTCGGCAGCACCATACCGCGCACGCGCTACTCGCTGGTGGACGACGGCGGCGGCACTACCGTTATCAAGGCCGAAGCGAACGCTTCGGCTGCGGGACTTATCCGCAGTATCAAGGTGAATCTCGCGGAATTCCCCACACTCACATGGCGCTGGAAAATTTCCAACCTCTACAAGAACAGCGACATACGCAGCAAACAGGGCGACGACTACCCGGCGCGCGTTTACGTAATGTTCGACTACCCGCTGGAAAAACTGTCGTTCATTGATCGCATCAAGCTGCGCATCGCACGCGCGCTGCATCCGAACCTGCCTTCAGCCACGATTTGCTATGTGTGGGATAACACCGCGCCCGCTGGCACCATCGTCGCGAGCAGTTACACCAGCCTGGTGCGCATGATCGTGGTTGAAAGTGGCGCGTCCCGTGTAAACCAGTGGCTCGCCCCTGAGCGCGATGTGGCGGCTGATTTCAAGGCGGCTTTTGGTGACGCTGCGCCGCCGGTAATAGCGGTCGCCATTGCCACCGATAGCGATAACACCGGCGAATCGGCGGTTGCTTTCTACGGCGATATTTCTTTTTATAAACAGAAAGTTACCCAGTGATACGGAATTTGTCGTTGCAATTTGCCGGGACATGAGGAAAAATAGCGTCCTCCCTGCTCATAAAATCCTTGAAAATCAGTCCCTTAGATCATACTTACCCCTAATCCGGTAAGTGACTTTTATGTCGCACCTACTGCATGTCTGACCTCTCCCACGTCGCAACCCTGATTAAGCCCGGCAGCGCAGCCGCATCGCAGCTGCCCGTAGCCTGGTATTTCGATCCGCGGATTTATGCGCTCGAAAAACGCCTGCTGTTTGACGCAGGCCCGAATTACGCCGGCCATGAATTACTGACACCCGAAAGCGGCGATTATCACGCGCTGCCGTGGGCAGGCGACGCCAAGGCGCTGGTGCGCACCGCCAACGGCGTGTCGCTCCTGAGCAACATCTGCCGCCACCGCCAGGCCGTGATGTTGCGCGGGCGTGGTCACGCAAAAAACATCGTGTGCCCGCTGCATCGCTGGACCTACGGCCTTGACGGTAAGCTGCTGGGCGCACCGCATTTCCCGCACAACCCGTGCCTTGATCTCGCGCAAACGCCGCTGACGAATTGGAACGGCTTGTTGTTCGAAGGCCCGCGCGACGTGGCGCGCGACCTCGGCGCGCTCGGCGTGACGCGCGATCTCGATTTCAGCGGCTTTATGTTTGACCGCGTGGAAATTGAAGAATACGCCTGCAACTGGAAAACCTTCATCGAGGTTTACCTTGAGGATTATCATGTCGAGCCGTTTCATCCCGGCCTCGCCGGGTTCGTGAACGTCGCCGATCTGAAGTGGGAATTCGGCGCGTGGCACAGCGTGCAAACCTGCGGCGTGAAGCACGGCCTCGCCAGGCCCGGCAGCGCGGTTTACCGGCGCTGGCATGATCAGGTCAAGCGCCACAGCGAAGGCAAGACACCCGCGCACGGCGCGATCTGGCTCACCTATTTTCCGGGGCTGATGGTGGAGTGTTATCCGCACGTGCTGGTGGTGAGCAACATCATTGCGCGCGGGCCCGAAGCCTGCACCAACGTGGTGGAGTTTTATTATCCCGAAGAGATGGTGTTATTCGAACGCGAATTCATCGAAGCCGAACAGGCCGCCTATCGTGAAACCGCCATCGAAGACCGCGAAATCTGCGAACGCATGACAGCCGGCCGTCGCGCCCTGTATCAGCGGGGGGTAAGCGATGCGGGGCCGTATCAATCACCGCTGGAAGACGGCATGCGGCACTTTCATGAATTTCTGCGGCGTGAGATTGATCCGCATTTGGCTGCACATCGATAAAACTCTTTAGCCATAAAACCATGAGTTTCACCACGCTAATTTCGGTTTCCGCACTCGCCGCGCATCGGGATGACCCCAACTGGATTATCTGCGACTGCCGTCACGATCTGGCGGACTACGAAGCGGGACGCCGTGCCTACGCGCAGGCGCACCTGCCCGGCGCGCGCTTCCTGCATCTGGATGAAGACTTGTCCGGCCCCAAGACCGGCGTTAATGGCCGTCACCCGTTGCCGCATCCGATTACGTTTACGCTGCGGCTGGCGGCGCTGGGCATCGACAACAGCAAACAAGTCGTTGCCTACGATGCATCGGGCGGCGTGTATGCCTCGCGCCTGTGGTGGATGCTGCGCTGGGTGGGGCACAGCAGCGTCGCCGTGCTCGACGGCGGCATCGACGCCTGGAACAGAGCCAGGCTGCCGCTCAACGCTGTGCTGCCCGCCATCAAACCGCTGCGCTACAACCCCAATCCGAATCCGCAGCTGGCGGTGAGCGCAAACGACATCGTAACGCAGGCCGTCAATCCCGGCGCCAGGGCGCTGCACATAATCGACGCACGCAGCGCCGACCGCTTTCGCGGAGAAAATGAAACACTGGATCCGGTGGCCGGGCATATTCCGGGCGCGGCGAACCGCTTCTTCAAAAATAATCTGGCCGACGACGGCTGCTTCAAGTCAGCGCAGGTACTGCAGCAGGAATTTGCGTCGGTTCTCAACGCGCACGCACCGGCAAAAGTAGTGCATCAATGCGGCTCCGGCGTTACCGCCTGCCACAATCTGCTGGCAATGGAAGTGGCGGGCCTGACCGGTTCACGGCTCTATCCCGGCTCCTGGAGCGAATGGGTCAGCGACCGCACGCGGCCCGTAGAAAGATAAGCGTTTAGTGTTTAGTGTTTAGTTGAAGAGTGGCGCGCCCTGCGCGGGAAATTTCTAACTCAACACTAAACACTTAACACTCATCACTGATGAATTCCCTGCTCGCCGACGCGATTCTGCTGATCCATTTTGCGTTCGCGCTGTTTGTGGTCGGCGGCTTGTTGCTGACGTGGCTCGGAGCATGGCGCGGCTGGCGCTGGGAGGAGCGGCGGTACAAGACTTGTTACCTACTGGCCTTCCACGCAGGATGAGCCATTTGCCACAATGCTATCGCCGGTGATAGCATTGTGGCGTGATGAAACTGGTAATCGATACAAATGTATTTATTTCCGCCTTGCGCAGCGCCGATGGCGCCGCGCGGGTGGTGATCCGGCGTTGTCTGCAACGGCAGTACGAACCCTGCATGTCGCTGGCGCTGTTCGCCGAATACCGCGACGTCATGGGGCGTGGGCAACTCTACACAGACTGTCCGTTGAACGCTGACGAGCGGCAAGAATTGTTTCACGCCTTTGTCGCCGTTTGCCATCTCACGGAAATCTACTATCTGTGGCGTCCGAATCTGCGCGACGAGGGCGATAATCATGTGCTTGAACTTGCGGTCGCGGCGAATGCCTACGCAATAGTCACGCACAATCGGGCCGATTTCGTTCGCGCGGCAGAGTTGCATTTTCCCGGACTGCGCGTCTTGGCACCGGCTGACTTACTGAAGGAGACTTGACATGTCCGTGGTAACCCTGCGTATTGCCGAAGAGAAACATGCACGGCTCAAGCAATTAGCCGCCAGCCGCAACACCAGCGTCAATCGGTTGCTGGACGAACTGGCGACCATCGCGCTCGTCCAGCACGATCTGACGGTGCAGTTGCGCGCGACTGCACAGACAGGCAACCCGGCACGCGGGCTCGCGCTGCTTGACAAACTTGACGCGCATTTCGGCACCTGAACGCGCAACGCAGCACATGCGCGTCTTACTCGCCGACGCGATTCTGCTGATCCATTTTGTGTTCGTGCTGTTTGTGGTCGGCGGCTTGTTGCTGACGTGGCTCGGCGCATGGCGCGGCTGGCGCTGGATACGCAGCCTCAAATTTCGCATCGCACACCTGATCGCCATTGTGTTTGTCGCCGGCGAATCATCGCTTGGCATCGTATGCCCGCTCACCGAATGGGAAGATGCCTTGCGTGGCGCCGCCAGCAACAAGAGCTTCATCGCGCGCTGGGTGCATCAACTGATGTTCTTCGCGGCGCCCGAATGGGTGTTCACGCTGCTGTATGTCGCGTTTGCACTGACAGTGGCGGCAACGTTCTGGTGGCTGCCGCCCCGGCGCAATCCATAGCCGGTCAGTTACATCCCTACGCCAGAGAATCTGCCCAGATATTCCTTGCCCAGCCCCACGCGTATTGACCTTCAAGTTCGCTGGGAGCAGTGGACAAGCCGCCGGAACCCTTGACCACCAACATGGTTTTTTCCGCCGTGCTGTAGGCGTGGACCGACGCCACATGAATCACGTTCTTGGCGTCGACGAAGCTGTAGCAGGTGTTCATCATCATCGGCGCGGGATTGAGCGGCTGGCCCTTGATCAGGGCGATGACCGCCGCCGCGCATACTTTCGCATGCTGATTCGCCATGCTGGCCGATTTGGGCATGGCTGCTGCCGATAACGTGGCGTCCCCCAGCACATGCACGCCTTTGACTGCCGTGGATTCGCAGCTCAGCCAGTCCACGCCGCACCAGCGGTTGTTGGCGGTGATTAAGCCCGCCTGCTGCGCAATGTCGCCCGCGCGCTGCGGCGGCACCACGTTAAGCACATCGCCTTTGACATCGCCGAAAAACAGCTTGATGGTCATGCCTTTCACATCGACATCGGCAATTTCGCTGTTGGGGCGGTAGTCGATCATGCCCTTGTAGAGATTGTTCCACGCCGCTTTGAACAGGCCCGCCTTCGACACCACATCCGGATTGCTGTCGAGCACGATGATTTTGGATTTCGGTTTGGCGCGCGTGAAATAATCCGCCACCTGACAGATACGCTCATACGGCCCCGGCGGGCAGCGATACGGCGCCAGCGGAATATGAAACACAAACACACCGCCGTCGCGCATCGCTTCCAGTTGTTTGCGCAACGCCAGCGTTTGCGGCCCGGCCTTCCACGCGTGCAGCACCTGCGCTTGCGCAGCGGCGTTGTTCAGACCCGGTATCGTGTCGTAATTAAAATCCACGCCGGGCGACACAATCAATCGGTCATAGTTAAGCGTATTGCCGCCCGCCAGCCGCACGCTTTTCGCAACAGGATCGATCGCTACCGCGTTGTCGCGCACCACGTTAACGCCGCGATCGGCAAGCCCGCGATAATTGCGCGAAATTTCGTTGAGGGTGGTGTTGCCCGCCAGTACCAGATTACTCATCGGGCACGAGATGAATCCAGCTTCCCGTTCGACCACGGTGACCTCGATATCCGGCGACCACATCTTCACGTATTTCGCCGCCGTGCCGCCGCCGATGCCGGCGCCGATCACCACCACGCGCCCGGCGCTGGCGCCGCCGGTGGTGGCGCACCCTGCCAGCGCCGTTACGCCCGCCGCTGCCGTCCATTGCATGAATTCACGTCTGGATAGAGTCATGGCGTTCTACTAATAGCCGCTGCGCGCTGGCGCAGCCGCTGGCTTGAGGTTGGCGAAATAACCGGCTATCAACTCAAACTGCGCGTCGGTGTAGCCCTTGGCGTGCTGATGCATGATGGTCGCGGGCCGTTTGCCGTCACGAAAATCCCGCAGTTGCTGCACCATCACGTCCTTGTTTTGCCCGGCGATGCTCGGCGGCACACCACCCGCGCTGCGACCATCGGTGCCGTGGCAGGTAAAACACGTTGCCGCCAGCGCACGCGCGGCATGGGGGTCCTGCGCAAGCGCGGGCACGGCGCCCGCCACCAACATGGCTGCGAATCCCGCAGCGAACCATCGAGTGTTCATGAGTAACTCCTTAGGGAATTTGTCGCAGCCTAGTATAACAATGCTGGGATGTATGCACAGCGGCAAATTGATCAACCCTTGAAGCAAAAACCCCGGACAAACTGGAGTTTTTGCCCGCGCCAGTAACGCCGTTACACCACCGTCGCCTCCGGCTTTTTTTCCTCAACAAACAGCAGCTTGACCTTCTCGCCCGCATCGATATCCACCGTCACCTTGCCGCCGTTGGCGAGCTTGCCGAACAGCAGCTCATCGGCCAGCGCGCTGCGAATGGTGTCCTGGATCAGCCGCGCCATCGGGCGCGCGCCCATCGCCGGGTCGAAACCTTTCTTCGCCAGATAGTCTTTCAGCGCCTGGGTGAAGGTAATATCGACTTTTTTCTCGTGCAGCTGGTCTTCCAGCTGCATCAGGAATTTATCGACCACGCGCAGGATCACCGCTCGATCCAGCGCGGCAAACGAAATCATCGCATCCAGCCGGTTGCGGAACTCCGGCGTAAACATGCGCTTGATCTCGCCCATTTCGTCGCCCGCCTGTTTGCTCGGTGCGAACCCGATGCTGGTTTTTGACAATTCAGCGGCGCCCGCATTGGTGGTCATGATAATCACCACGTTGCGAAAATCCGCCTTGCGTCCGTTGTTGTCGGTGAGCGTGCCGTGATCCATCACTTGCAGCAGGATATTGAAAATGTCGGGATGCGCTTTTTCGATTTCATCCAGCAGCAGCACCGAATAAGGTTGCTTGGTGATTTGCTCGGTAAGCAGTCCTCCCTGATCGAACCCGACGTAGCCCGGCGGCGCGCCGATCAGGCGTGACACCGCGTGGCGCTCCATGTACTCCGACATGTCAAAGCGTATGAGTTCCACACCCATCACGTACGCCAGCTGGCGCGCGACCTCGGTCTTGCCCACGCCAGTGGGGCCGGAAAACAGAAAACTGCCGATGGGCTTTAACGGATTACCCAGGCCGCTGCGCGCCATCTTGATCGCGGTGGTGAGCGCATCAATGGCCTTGTCCTGGCCAAATACCACCGACTTGAGATCACGCCCCAAGGTCTTGAGCGAATTGCGGTCGTCATTCGACACCGTTTGCGGCGGAATGCGCGTGATCTTCGCCACCACCTCTTCGATTTCGTGTTTGGTAATGATTTTTTTCTGCTTCGATTTCGGCAGGATGCGTTGTGCGGCGCCGGCCTCGTCGATGACGTCTATCGCCTTGTCGGGCAAATGCCGGTCGTTGATAAAACGCGCCGCCAGCTCGGCGGCGGCCGTTAACGCAGCCGCCATGTATTTGACGCCGTGATGCTCCTCGAAGCGCGACTTCAGCCCCTTCAGGATTTGCACGGTTTCTTCCACCGAGGGCTCCAGCACATCGATCTTCTGGAAGCGCCGCGACAGCGCGTGATCTTTCTCGAACACCCCGCGAAACTCGGTGTAGGTGGTGGCGCCTATGCATTTCAGTTGGCCGTTGGCTAACCCCGGCTTCAACAAATTGGAGGCATCCAGCGTGCCGCCCGACGCCGCACCCGCGCCGATCAGCGTGTGTATTTCGTCGATGAACAAAATCGCCCGCGGATTTTCCTGCAACTGCTTCAACACCGCTTTCAGACGCTGCTCAAAGTCACCGCGATACTTGGTGCCCGCCAGCAATGCGCCCATATCGAGCGCGTAGACCGTGCTTTTTAGCAGGATGTCGGGCACCGTTTCCTCGACTATGCGCCGCGCCAGGCCCTCGGCAATCGCCGTTTTGCCCACGCCCGCTTCGCCCACCAACAGCGGATTATTTTTGCGGCGGCGGCACAAAATCTGTATCGCGCGCTCCAACTCCTTGTCGCGGCCGATCAGGGGATCAATCTTGCCCTGCTGCGCCAGGCTATTCAGATTCATCGTGTAGTTTTCCAGCGCGCCGCCGGCGGCTGGCGTTTCCTGCTCGGTGTCGGATTCAGCTTCGGACTTGGCAGGCGCCGCCTGCGGTGTTTTGCTGATGCCGTGCGAAATAAAGTTCACCACGTCGAGCCGCGTAATGCCCTTTTGATTCAAAAAATAAACCGCGTGAGAATCTTTTTCCCCGAAAATTGCCACCAGCACATTGGCCCCGGTAACCTCTTTTTTACCCGACGACTGCACGTGCAGAATGGCGCGCTGGATCACGCGCTGGAACCCGAGCGTGGGCTGGGTATCGACGTCCACACCCGCCAGTATCGGCGTATGTTCCGTCACAAAATCCGCCAGCAGCTTGCGCAGATCATCGACTTCGGCGGCACACGCCTTTAACACCGCCGAGGCCGACGGGTTATCCACCAGCGCCAGCAGCAAATGCTCCACGGTGATGAACTCGTGGCGCTTTTGGCGGGCCTCCATGAAGGCCATGTGCAGACTGACTTCCAGTTCCTGAGCGATCATCGGCGTCCTTTATCGGCTTCTGTAATCACGGTTGCAAGGGTAAATCAATTTTCTTCCATCATGCACTGTAACGGATGTTGGTGCTGTTTGGCGTACGAGCGCACCTGATCCACCTTGGTCGAGGCAACATCCTTGGAATAGACGCCACACACGCCCATACCGTCGCGATGCACCTTCAGCATCACCGCCGTCGCCTTTTCGCGGTCCAGCGAGAAAAACTTTTGCAGCACAATCACCACAAAATCCATCGGCGTGTAGTCGTCGTTGAGGATCATCACCTTGAACATCGGCGGCGGCTTGGTTTTGGCCCGCTGCGCCTCCAGTACTGTGTCATCGCGTTGTTTGCCTGCCATGGTTCGACATTACTCAATATATACACCGGGCTAGCGGAATACTAAATCCGCGCATAAGGGTGTATTTTGGACGTAATCCCGAAAAATTCAAGTGTCTCCGCGATAAAAGATTAGGCGTGTTGTTTTCATGTTATCGGCGAATTTGGTGTATGCTTTAATTCTGTCTGCGAAGGTGACACGCTTTTTAAGCGTTAGTGATGATGATCACGCAGGTGGAAATGTACGAAAGTGAAAGCGGGCCGCGGTCTGCTTTATCCATGGTTTGTTTCAGCGCGGGACGGCTGCGCCGATTAGCCACCCGCCAACGCGTGGCATCGCAATTCTGTAAACCCCTGCTGCGTTTGGGGAGATGCGTGCTTTTTGCGTTTTTCGCGCTCTCGTGGTTGTCACCCGATCCAGTCGCCCACAATACGAACACCGTTAAATCGGCGCACGCCGCCGCTGCGTTTTCGCGCATTTATACGAACTACAATAAATGCGATAATCGTCCCGCTTAAACCCACGCTACGCGCATAGGTAATACGCACCAACACCAACGAAGACGGAAACGGAGAATCATGACTGGCAAAATCGACCTTTTTAAAATCGCCAAAGAAGAACAAGACGGCGATTTATTCAAGCTGCTCGACAGCATCTACCCGCGATCCAAAATTCAGCCGCGCGGCATTTCCGACGCCGTGATCTGGGAAGGCGGCAGCAACCACGGCGGCGTGCAGCCGGTGGCACATGCGTTTACCGACATGTTCGCGTTGAACGGCACCTTGATGGCGCTCGATGTGCTCGGGCTGCCGTTCCTCGGCGTGCCGATGATGGCGCAGTTTCGCCACGACACCAAACTGAAGTCGCTGGAGTGGTTCGGCAAGATGGATTACACCTGCCTGAAGTGGTCCACCGCGGGCGACTTCATGGTCAACGAAAACGGCAAAAAAGTGGTGGTGGCGGGAAAATCCGCCAACGCGCCGCTGCGCACCGCCGCCGGCGTGTATTGCAATGTGCGCCCGTACGGCGCGATCACCAGTGTGCGCTTCATGCCTGGCCTGCCGTATTCGCAGGACAGCAAGAAATTCACGGTCAGCCGCGACACCGGCAACATCCACTCCGAGATGAATACGCCGGGTGTACGCATGGCGTATGCAGTGCGACTGTTCCTGAAAATGGTGCATGAAACCAAGCACATCGGACGCGTCGCCACCAAGCCCACGCAGGCGCAGGAAGACGCCATCAACGCCGGTATCGTGCGCTGGCTGTTGCAGGGCACCCAGTTCGAGTTAAAGCGCCGTTACACCGTGGACGCCTACGAGGAACAAAGGGCGAATGTCGATGCGATCGTCGCCCTGCTGCCCAAGGATTTCAAAGCCGGCATGGAAAACTGGAGCGGCGAAATCAATGAACACATTTCCGACACCAACTTTGGCCTGTTGCTGCATGACATGATCCGGCAACGCAAATCCATCGTCTACGCTACCGACCTCGACGGCGACCGCTTGACCGACCTCATGGCGGATGCGCCCGAAGTATTGCGCAACTGGGGGCAAATGGTTCTCGATCACGCCAAGACCGGCGCGGACATGAAAAAAGTCTGGGCCGATATGGGCTTTACCATGAAGAGCGGTCACGACATGACCAGCGTGATGTACCGCGTGGAAGGCGCGCCGATTTACGAACAGACACTCGGTTCAGCCGACGCCATGCTGCTGCGCCTGCTGGCGGGTGACGAAACCGTCGGCGGCGAAAAGCAACCGTACGATCCGCGCATCCACTTCGTACTGATTAACGAAGCGTACAAGGCAGCAAATCCGGGCAACAGTGAACTGGCCCACTGGCTGGATGCACAACTGGCGACGTTTGATAAAATATTTTCTGGCAAGCGGCCGCGTTATATCGACGGCTACAAGCATTTGAAAGCAGCGATCAAACCGTGGGGCAGCCGGTAATTCTGGTGCGTCATCGGCCTTGCAATCAACGCCCGCAACCGCGGGCGTTGTTGTTTGCGCAGCCGCTTCGTCGATGACGCAACACCTGCTGTTCAACAAACCCTACGGCGTGCTGTGCCAGTTTCGCGCGGTCAAAGGCAAATTGACGCTCAAGGATTTTATCCCGCAGCCGGACGTCCATGCCGCCGGCCGCCTGGATGCCGACAGCGAGGGGCTATTGGTATTGACGGATGACGGGCGCGAGCAACACCGCATCACCGATCCGCGCCACAAGCTCCCCAAGACTTACTACGTGCAAGTGGAGGGCGAACCGGACGAAGCGGCGCTCGCCCAACTGCGCAAAGGTGTCCTGCTCGGCGACGGTCTCACGCGACCCGCCGAAGCCAGCCTTGTGGACGCGCCCGCATGGCTGTGGCCGCGCAATCCGCCCGTGCGCTTTCGCAAGAACATTCCCACCATGTGGATAAAACTCAGCATCCGCGAGGGCAAAAACCGGCAAGTGCGGCGCATGACCGCCGCTATCGGCCACCCCACACTACGGCTCATACGCTACAACATCGGCGATTGGAACCTCGACGGGCTTACCTCGGGCGCATGGCGAATATAATCATAAGTGTTTGTTTTTATTGATATTTATTTTACCGCTTCCGATGACTGCCGCGCTGCATATTGCGACATGTCAACCGCGCACAAACTCGCTCGTTACTGGCTTTGACCGAAAAAAATACGGTCGGTTGCGCAAGCAACCATTTACCAACCACCAAAGAGGAAGAACAAATGAATAAGCTGTTTGCAACCCTGATCGCCGCTCTGTTTGCCGCCGCGACCGTTACCCCTGTCATCGCGCAGGACAAGAAAGACGCCCCGAAAGCCGAAGCCAAAAAAGCCGACGAGAAAAAAACCGACGGCAAAGCCAAAGCCGAAGAAAAGAAAGCCGATACTCCGAAAGCCGATGCCAAGAAAGCCGATGCTCCGAAAGCCGATGCCAAGAAAGCCGACGCTCCGAAAGCCGACGCGCCGAAAAGCGACAAGAAGTAATAGCGGATTTTCGCTGCAAAGGCAGGGTCTCACGACCCTGCCTTTTTTATTGGGAAACCCCGCAGGGCGGAATACGCATAGCGTATCCCGCCTTCCGTGTCAGTCGGGATCAAGCGCGCATCGCATCCTTAACGCCGGTCGCAATCCCCCGCTCCGCCGCGCGGAGTAAAATAGTGACGTGAATACCCTATCCAACCGCAACCGCAACCGCAAGCGCGTCGTCGTCGGCATGTCCGGCGGCGTGGATTCGTCGGTAGCCGCGCTGCTGCTCAAACAGCAGGGCTACGACGTCGCCGGCCTGTTCATGAAAAACTGGGAAGACGACGACACCGATGATTACTGCTCGTCGCGCCAGGATCTGATTGATGCGGTGTCTGTCGCCGACAAAATCGGCATCGATATCGAGTCGGTGAATTTTTCCGCCGAATACAAGGCGCGCGTATTCAGCGAATTCCTCGCGGAATACAAGGCCGGGCGCACGCCGAATCCCGATGTGATGTGCAACGCCGAGATCAAGTTCAAGGCGTTTCTCGATCACGCCGTGGCGATGGGCGCCGACTGTATTGCCACCGGGCACTACGCGCAGGTGCGCGAACGCGACGGACTGTTTCAACTGCTGCGCGCTGATGACGGCGCCAAAGATCAAAGTTATTTTTTATATCGGCTCAATCAGCAGCAATTGTCGAAGACGCTGTTCCCGCTGGGCAATCTCACCAAAATCGAGGTGCGCGACATCGCGCGCCGTGAAGGGCTGGCGACACACGATAAAAAGGATTCGACGGGTATCTGCTTCGTCGGCGAGCGCCCGTTTCGTGAGTTTCTGAATCGTTACATTCCGGCGAATCCCGGCGATATCTGCACGCCCGATGGCGCGCGCGTGGGACGTCACAGCGGTTTGATGTTTTATACGCTGGGGCAGCGCCAGGGGCTGGGCATTGGCGGGCGGCGTGAAAGCAACGGCGACGGCGACGCCTGGTATGTCGCCGAAAAAGACATGGCAAACAATCGCCTGGTGGTGGTGCAGGGGCACGATCATGCGCTGCTGTTCGCGGATCGCCTCACCGCAGTTAATCTGAATTGGATCAGCGGCGCCACCCCGCACTGCGGCTGGGTGTATGGCGCAAAAACGCGCTACCGCCAGAAAGACGCGCCCTGCGTCATCGCCTCGGCCACCCAACAAAGCTGTGCCATCGAATTCGCGGAACCGCAATGGGCAGTCACCCCCGGCCAGTCGGTGGTGGTGTACGAAAGCAATGTGTGTCTGGGCGGCGGCATCATCGAATCCACCGCCCAATCCGCCGCCGCCGCAGAGGCGATACGTCTGCGACAGGAATCCTGCCCATAACGTGGGCATTACGCCGCATCGTGCTTGACGCTATTTCCCTCGCGGGAGTAGTCTCCAAGGATTGTTCAACCGGAGAAATGCCATGAACGCACCTGTCGAAAAATTCATCCTCTTTCTGCAACCGGGGTGAAGTTCCTGCCTCAGAGCGAAAGAGTTTCTTTCGAAAAAGAAGATTGACCACATTGTCATTGATATTCTGAACGATGCGGGTGGACGTGAAAAGCTGCTCGAACTTGGACTTCGTAGCGTACCGGTAGTAGCGAAGGGCAAAAAATACGTATTCGGCCAAAAGCTCGAAGATGTGGCGGAATTCGTCGGCCTCGAAGGCACCGGCCACACGCCGCTGCCGCCGGAGCAGTTGGTGAAAAAGTGGGTGATCGCGCTACGCGCGGCGCAACGCTATGTGCGCCAGTTGCCCGATGACAAACTGCTGCAGGACGTGATTCCCAATCGTCCGCGGGCGATTCGCATCATGAGCCATCATATCTTCCGCATTTGCGAGGCGTTTCTCGACAGCACCATCAACGGCACTGATTACGCCGTAGGCCATGCCAACGTGCTGCCTGCGGAGGGCACCTGCATGACGGGCAACGACCTCGCGCAATATGGTGAAGGTGTGATCCAGCGCCTTGAGCAGTGGTGGGCGGGCCTTGCGGATAAAACCCTGAGCGCCGAAATCGGCACGTACTACGGCAAGCAGCCGCTGCACGTGGTGTTTGAACGCTCAACCTGGCATTCGGCACAACACGCGCGCCAGTTGATACATGTGCTGGAACGCAACGGCATCGAGCCCAATCAGCGCCTCACCGCTGATGACCTCGCCGGATTGCCGATACCGGAGCGGCTGTTCGAGTAGGCTAGTCGTCACCCACAAAAAAGCCGCGCTGTGCGCGGCTTTTTTGCGAATAACACGCACACTTTGGATTGCGCTAAAATTGCCTCACTTCCCTAGTACACCTTGCGCATTGCCAACCGCCACTCATTGATGCTTGCGCCACGTATCAAAGCCGTTTGCACCGGTCAGGAGACTTTGCCATCATGGTGAATCCGGACCCAGCCGCGCGTCGCGCGCTACCTTCGGTTAACCGGCTGCTGAGCAGCAGCGCCGTTGGCGCGCTCGTTTCTCGTTACGGCCGCGCGCTCACCACCGACACCATCCGCGAGTTGTTGCAGGCACAGCGCGAAAAACTCGCGCACAACGCCGGCGCGTTTGAATTCGACGAGCCGCGTTTCATTGCGCTCTGCAACAGCGAACTCGCACACCAGACGCAGCCGTCGCTGCGCCCGGTATTCAATCTCACCGGCACCGTGCTGCATACCAATCTCGGCCGCGCGCTGATGCCGCAGTCGGTAGCCGACGCAGTAATGACCGCGATGACGCGCCCGGTTAATCTCGAGTTTGATCTCGGCGGCGGTGTGCGCGGCGAACGCGACACGCATGTCGAAAAATGGATCACCAAACTCGCCGGCGGCGACGGCGCGGTGGTGGTCAACAACAATGCCGCGGCGGTGTACCTGGTATTGAACACCCTGGGCGCAAAAAGGGAAGTCATCGTGTCGCGCGGCGAGTTGATCGAAATCGGAGGCGCGTTCCGCATCCCCGACATCATGAAACGCGCAGGCGTGAAACTGGTGGAGGTGGGCACCACCAACCGCACGCACCTGAAAGATTTCGCCGAAGCCATCACCCCGCGCACCGCCGCCATCATGAAGGTGCATACCAGCAATTACGCGGTGCAGGGTTTCACCGCCAGCGCGCCCGAACCTGAACTCGCAGCACTGGCGCACCAACACGGCATCCCCTACATCGTCGATCTCGGCAGCGGCATGCTGGTGAATCTCGAAGACTACGGCCTGCCGCACGAGCCCACGCCGCGCGAGGCGCTGGCGAACGGCGCGGATCTGGTCACGTTCAGCGGCGACAAATTGCTGGGCGGCCCGCAAGCCGGATTAATTGTCGGTAAAAAAGAACTGATCGCGCGCATCCGCAAAAATCCGATGAAGCGCGCATTGCGCGTGGACAAGATGACGCTCGCCGCGCTCGATGCACTGCTGCGCCTTTACACCAACCCGGACAAGCTACGTGAGGAAGTGACCACCCTCCGCCTGCTCACACGCACGCGCGCAGATATCCGCGTGCAGGCTGAGCGCGTGCTGCCTCACCTACACAGTGCGCTCACAGGCAAAGCCGAAGCATCGATCATCGATACCGGCAGCCAGATCGGTAGCGGCTCATTGCCGGTGGATTCGTTGCCGAGCGCCGGCATCGCGATCACTCCAGTCGGCAAAAGCAAAAGCTCCTTCGCCGACAAACTATCGCTCGCGTTTCGCGCACTGCCGGTGCCGGTAATCGGCCACATCAAGGACGGCGCGTTCGTGCTTGATCTGCGTTGCCTTGATCACGAGGATGAATTTGTGGCGCAGCTGGGTGGACTAAAGATCAACAACTGAACCGCAGAGGCGCAGAAACGCAGAGATCACGCAGAGAACAACAAACCAATAATGCATATAACTTCTGTTATTAATGAATATTTCTCTTTTTGAATTTCTCTGCGTTTCCTCTGCGCCTCTGCGCCTCTGCGGTTGGGGGTACCAGTGATAGTAGCCACCGCCGGCCACATCGATCACGGCAAGACGCTGCTGGTGAAAACCCTCACCGGCGTGGACACCGATCGCCTGCCCGAAGAAAAGGCGCGCGGCATTTCGATAGACCTTGGCTTTGCCTACCTGCCGCTGCCCAACGGCGAGTTGATCGGTTTTGTCGATGTGCCCGGCCACGAACGCTTTGTGCGCAATATGCTTGCCGGCGTGTGTGGCATAGACTATGCGCTGCTGGTGGTCGCGGCGGACGACGGCGTGATGCCACAGACGCTGGAACATCTGAACATTCTGAACCTGCTGCACATCCGGCGCGGCGCGGTAGTCGTCACCAAGATCGATCGCGTGGATGAGGCGCGTGTCAAACAAGTGGGCGAAAACGTTACCGCACTGTTGTCGGCGACACAGCTTTCCGGCGCAAAAGTAATGCCGGTCTCCGCGGTCAGCGGCGCGGGTATGATCGAACTGCGCGAGATGCTCAAACGCGAGGCCACGGCATCAGCGTCGCGCACCAGCGCCGATCAGCATTTTCGTTATGCCGCCGACCGCGCGTTCACAGTGGCGGGCAGTGGCACAGTGGTCACCGGAACGGTGTTTAATGGCAAAGTCGTGCCCGGTGACAAGCTGGTGATTTCCCCTGCCGGCAATGAGGTGCGCGTGCGCGGCATCCAGATTCAGGGCAAGGCCGCGCCGCAGGCGCTCGCCGGTCAGCGCTGCGCATTGAACCTTACCGGCACCGACCTCGATGCGGTGAGCCGCGGCGATTGGGTGCTGGCGCCGGCGATACACCACCCCACGCAGCGTATTGCCGGGCGTGTCAGCGTGCTGGCGAGCGAAACGCAGGCACTTAAGCACTGGACGCCTGTGCATTTGCACCTCGCCACGGCCGATGTCACGGCGCGTGTGGCGATACGCCGCGGCGCAAGCATCGCGCCCGGCGCATCGGCGATGGTGCAGTTGCAACTCGACAAGCCGGTGGGCGCGCTGCACGGCGACCGCTTTATCCTGCGCGATCAGTCCGCCACGCGCACCCTCGGCGGCGGCGTGGTGCTTGACCCGTTTGTGACTACGCAGCGACGCAGCAAAGAAGCGCGCGAGGCCGAGTTGGCGGCACTGGAGCAGGCCACGCCGCAAGCCACGCTCGAGGCGTTGATTAAACTCGGCAAGCCGGTTGATCTGCAGCGCTTTGAAACGCTGTTTAACATGCCGTCGGCGCAAGCCGCCGTGCTCTACGAAAAATTAGGCCTCGCGCAGTTGGGTAAAGACACCCGCGTCGCCATCCCGCGCGCGCGCAGCGCGCAGATCACGGATGCCATAGTGCCGCACTTGCAGGCGTTTCACCAGGCGCAACCGCAGGCTGCCGGCGAAGAAACCGAAACGCTGCGCAAGCAACTCGCACCCGAGTTATCGGCAGACGCTTTCGGCGCCATCCTGCGCACGCTGGCCGACGCGCGCAAAATCGAAACCAGCGGCTCCATAGCGCGCCTGCCCGCGCACAGCACTACCGCCAACAGCGCTGACGAAACGATGTGGCAAATGGTCAAACCCGCGCTTGACGCCGCGGGATTCAACGCACCGCAGATCAAGGACCTGGCGCTGCAACTGAAACTGAAGGAAGCCCTGGTCAAAGATTTCCTTTATCGTAAAGCCAAGAGCAATGAAATTTATCGCGTGACGCCGGATCGCTTCTACACCAAAGGCACGCTGGCGAAACTCGCCGCCACCGCGCAAGCCACCGCGCAGGCGCAGCCCACCGGCATCTTCACTGCCGCGCAGTACCGCGACTGGACTGGTGTCGGCCGCGGCCTTGCCATCGAAATACTTGAATTCATGGATACGCTGGGTGTTACGCAACGCATCGGCGACACGCGCAAGATGCGCAAGGATTTTGTGCCCATCCTCGGCGCGGCGGAAATTCCCGCCAAGCCGCTGCTCGCAGCGCCACGGCCTGCGCAACTCGCGCCCTCGTCCACCAAGCCGACCCATCAACAACGCCGCCCCAACAACTCTTACCGCAGATAATTTACAGACAACAAGGAACAGCAATGGCAGCAACCTATGATGTTATCGTGATCGGCGAAGGTGTAGCCGGATTGACTGCAGCGGGCGAGCTTGCCCGTGCAGGCCTCAAAGTTGCGACGCTCGAAGCGCAACTCTTTGGCGGGCTGGTGCTCAACATCAATGAACTCGATCCACCGCCCGAGGGTAGCGAAGGCGGCAGCGGCAACAGCGGCGCGGAATACGCCTCCACACTGATGCAGGCCAATGCCGACGCGGGCGTGACCAGCATCTCTGAACCCGTTAGCCGTATTGAAATCACAGGCGACATCATAAAAGTCGTTACCGAAAGCGGCGCCTACACGGCAACGCAGGTCGTGGTCGCCTCCGGCGCGCGCCTGAAAAAACTCGGCGCGCCCGGTGAAGCCGCGTTCGAGGGCAAAGGCGTTTCGCAGTGCGCGGATTGCGATGGCCCGATGTACCAGAACGAATCCGTGGTGGTGGTCGGCGGTGGCGATTCGGCGCTGCAGGAGGCCCTCGTGCTGTCGCACTACTGCAAAGAAGTGCGCATTGTGCATCGTGGCAGCGCGTTCGGCGCGCACGACTTCTTCAAGCATGCCGTGAATGACCAACCCAAAATCGTCAAAATCTTTAACGCGCAAGTCACCGCTGTCAGCGGCGGACAAATGGTTGAAAAAGTCTCAATCAGGCACGCCGATGGGCGCAGCGAAGACCTCGCGTGCGCCGGCGTGTTTGCCTACGTCGGACTGGAACCCAACTCGGAATATCTGCCGCATGCGGTGCAGCGTGACGCCAAAGGCTTTGTCGTCACTAACGAGCATTTTGAAACCGCAATGGCGGGCGTGTGGGCGGTAGGGGCGGTGCGCAGCGGCTGTGGCGGCGAACTGGATGATGCGATCGAGGATGCCCGAAAAGCGGCAGCCGGTATTCGCGCGCGGCTCGCATGATGAAAGGCTGCACAGTTGCGATGGCTTACCCATTACAATTGCCATGCAGCAGGAAGTGACACGTACCAGGGAAGGGAATCGCTCCCGGTGGGGCGGCCGGACTTCAAACCCGGTAGGGGCTGTTAACAGTTCTACGTGGGTTCGACTCCCACTCTCTTCCGCCAGAGATTCGTGAAGTACCCGCGGCGGGTGTTGCGGCCGGCACATCCCCGACGTGCAATCCCTTATCGCGTGGTGGTGGTCGCGCCGGACGTCCCATCCTTTTGTGCAGCCGCGGCGGCTATACCGGCGGCGATTGCCCCCGCTATGCCCAACGCCGCCGGCAACGTGAGTGCGCCCTCGGCGCCGGCGGCGGCTAGCGCCGCACCTACGGTCGCACCGTCAACAAGAATGACCAGCCCCGCCAATTCGCTGAAGGTGGCCGCGATGGATACCGGTAACGCAGAAAACGGTATGGTAATCCCCAGCGCAGTTTTACTCGCCACTATTCCCGCTGCACCAGTGCTGAACATCGCTGCGCCCGCGGTATTCACAACCTCAACCGCACCATCCAGCATACGCAAATATACCGGGTTAACCACGGCAACCATGAAGTCCGCTCCCCGGATGCCCATCGTCGCGGTCGCAGTACGCAATGTATACGCGCGCGGCGTACGCCGTGTCAGCGCCCCGGTGACCGAGCGTAACGCGCCTTTGATCAACTCAAAACCAAATTTGTCTCTGGCCGGCTGGTCCTTCACGAAGGAATATTCCGCCACCCGGAATTCACTGTTTTCATGCAATACAATCGCCTGTCCGTCATCGAAACGAACCACCGCGCGGCTCTTGGGACCCGTGGTCAGTGTGGTGCTTGCAGCAATGCGCTGCTTGACGGCAACGGCTTTAGCCGACGCTGCAGAAGCGCCCGCCCTGACCTGCCCTTGCGCCGACTCGATCACCCCTGCGGCAAACCCGGCCGGTGATGCCATCATTGCAAAAATAATCGCTATCAAACGAACTGCGTCTTTCATCTTGCGGCCTTAAACGATGACGCATATGTTACTACATCGGCTTGCGCGCGCTGTATCCAGCGCATGCCTGCGACAAACCAGACGGGGCCGACGCTACCGGGGGTGCTAAGATTTGGCTCGCAGAGTTCCAAAACGCCATTAATCGCCGATTAACACAGATAAACACAGATGAGAGCAAGCGCTAAAGCATTTACCATGGAGTACACAACGCTTCATGGCAGAAAATCGCGGGGCGTTCTGTGAAGCGTTGTAACGGCCGTAGCCCTCATACTTTTGCGGTTATCTGTCTGGGTTCATGCGTGGTTTCAATGGCGCTGCTTTCTTCGGCATCGGCGCTCGCACAATCCACTGCCACAGGGCCGGGACAGGCCTATCCGGGCAAATCGATACGCCTGATTGTTCCGTTTCCCGCCGGTGGCGGGGTAGATAGCGTCGCGCGCATCACGTTTCAGCGCCTGTCTGAATTACTGGGGCAGCAGGTGGTGATCGACAATCGCGGCGGTTCCGGCGGCGTGATTGCTGCGGAAATCGCCGCGCGCGCTGCGCCCGACGGCTACACCCTGTTTTTTGGCACCACAGCAACGCAGGCGATAACGCCGCACTACAGGGTTATGAATCGAGCGGCTGGTATGGCGTGCTGGCGCCGGCGAATACGCCGCAGGCGATCATCAGCAGACTCAACCGCGAACTCAACCATGTCCTTGCCGACAAGGACGTGAAAGAGCGCTACAGCGCGACCGGTGTCGAGGCCATCGGCACTACACCTGAGCAGTTCGCTGGGTTCATACGCAACGAATACGCCAAGTGGGGCAAGGTGGTGCGCGCGACAGGCGTAAAAATGGACGGATAAGTCCATGCTGTGTATTTGGTTTTGAGCGAAACTCAACCGGAGGGAGAACCTATGCTGGCTCGATGTATTGGTGTCGTAATGTTGCTGATTGTGATTACCGCAAGTTCTTTCGCGCAAACTGCTTCGACAGGCTCAGGACAGGCTTTCCCCTCCAGGACGCTGCGCATCATCGTCGGCTTTCCACCGGGCGGCGCGACGGACATCACCGCGCGCGCGATTGCGCAAAAGCTCAGCGAGAGCATCGGTCAGCAGGTGATCGTCGAGAACCGTCCCGGGGCGGCGAGCAACATCGGCGCGGAATTGGCCGCGCGCGCTACGCCCGACGGACACACAATGTTCATGGGCAGCGTGTCGCTGTCGATCAACGCCTCGCTGTATTCGAAGCTCCCTTACAATGCGTTGCGCGATTTCGCGGCAGTGGCGCACACCGCGGATACGCCATTTTTGCTGGTGGTGCATCCGTCGATGCCGGTGACCAACGTAAAGGAATTTATCGCCTTCGTCAAAGCGCGGCCCGGTCAGGTCAACTATGCAACGGCGGGTGCGGGTTCCGGCGCGCATTTGTTCATCGAGTTATTCCGTTCGATAGTCGGTGTACAGATGACCAGCGTGCATTACAAGGGTGCTGCGCCCGCAACGATTGACGTGCTCTCGGGACAGGTGCCGGTACAGTTCGACAACGTGCTCACAATGTATCCGCTGACGAAAATAGGCAAACTGCGTGGCCTGGCGGTGAGCACGTTGCGGCGTTCCGCGCTGGCGCCGGAAATTCCAACTCTTGCCGAGTCGGGCGTGCCCGGCTACGACGCGAATGCGTGGTTTGGCCTGTTCGTGCCCGCGGCGACACCCAAAGACGTGATTGCGCGGCTCAACGCCGAGGTCAACAAAAGCTTGCAGACACCCGACATGCGCGAGCGCCTGCGTCTGCTGGGCGCGACACCCGGTAGCGGCACGCCCGATCAGTTTGCAGCGCTGTTTCGCGATGAAGTCGCGAAGTGGGCAAAAGTGATCAAGAGCGCAGGCGTGCGCGTCGATTAGCCGTTACTTGGTCACCGTCTTGCCGACAGTGCGTCCCTGTGTATCCTTATGAACTGTGGTATTGCCCTGCGTGGTTGATTTGCCCACGGTCTTGCCGGATGCGTCCACGTGCTTGGTGGTATTGCCCTGGGTAACGGATTTGCCGGTGGCCTTGCCGGATTTGTCGAAATGTTTGGTGGTGTTGCCCTGGGTGACTGATTTGCCCGCGCTGCTGCCCGTTTTGCTGGTGTGCTTGGTGGTGTTGCCTTGAGTGACTGACCTGCCGGCGCTGCTGCCACTGCTGGTGGTGTGCTTGCTGGTGGTCGATTTGGAAGTGCTGGATGCGGCCAGTGCATATCCGGGCGCGGCTATCAGCGTTACTGCCGCCACGGTGATTGCGGCTTTGACAAAGGATTCAATTTTCATGATTTTTCCTCTTGAGTTTTGACTACAACGCATTATTGGTGATGTTTCCGGCGTGGTCAACCACATCCATGTCGCATGAAACAAAGGTTGCCCCGCCGAGCCGAAATCGAACAGCATCTCCCTGCCGTCGGCGCGCCCTACGCACACGCCCTATTAGCGCCGGGTGACGACAACAATACCACTGGCCCACGACAGCTTGGTCACGCGAAACGCGTTTAATTGCTCCAAAGTGGCGATAAGGGCCACGACTTTTTCGGCATGCCCTTGTGGCCAGTTTGCCTGGGGAAGCATGTCGTCGATCACGTACAGACCCGCCGGAGCCAGCAGAGCAAGCGCTTCTTCCAGCAAGCGATATTTACCCGGCTCGGTGTCGGCAAAGATGAAGTCAAAGTGCTGCCCGCGAAGCGACGGCAGGAATTCATCGCCATCGGCGCAGACGGCCGACAACCGCGGATCCGCGCCCAGGTGCTTTTTCAGGATGGCCGACAGGGCTGCGTCTTTCTCAACGGTGGTTAGATGCGACCCGGAATCCATGCCATCGAGCAACCATGCGGTGGACAAGCCGGTGCCTGAACCCAGTTCAAGAAAGCGAGCCGATGGTTTGGATGCGGCCAAGGTACGCAACAAGGAGCCGGTAAGCGGCTCAGACGGCATGGTGAATCCGCAGGCGCGCGTGTCGGCCCACAGAGCGGCAAGCGTCTTTGGCTGATTGAGATTTGCAAGATCGTTCATAGGGTTAAGCGCATCCTTCAGGCTGGCGTACGCGTCGCATCCAGTCCCGCGAGCCGGCCAAACACCGCGCCCTTTAATACCGAGGTGGCGCCGGTGTAGGTCTTGTAATACAGGCCGACGACTTCTCCAGCGGCGTAAAGTCCCAGGATCGGAACGCCATCCTGATTGAGCACTTGTGCGCGTGTATTCACTTTGAGTCCGCCGAAGGTAAGCACGTTGGATGAGATCACCGGGTACGCCTGATACGGCGGTTTGTTGAGCGGGCGCGCCCAGTTGGATTTTGCGGGTGCGAGGCCGCGCGTGGCGAGATGATCGAGTTCCAGTGGTTTGAACTCACCCGCCACGCAAGCCGCGTTGTAGGCGCTGATCGTGTGTTCCAGTGTCGCAGCAGGGATTTCCAGTTTTCCGGCGAGTTCGGCGATAGTGGCGCCGGTGATCGGCGGCTGGTCGCTGCGCAGGCCCAGCTTGTAGTTGGGCACATCGTTGATCTGGTTGTCGAGTACCGTATAAGCGATGCCGTCGGTCTGACTGAAAATCCTGCGCGTGATCGATTCGTACACCGCGTCCACGGTGCCCGGCGCTTCATCGGTGAAGCGCACGCCCTCCTGATTAACCAGCACGCCGTAGGGAAAAATAAACACCGACGGCTCAGGCCGGCCCGAGCGTGGATCGATGGGCTCCGCATGATAACTGCCGAAATCGCCACACGGCGCAGCACCGATGTCGAGCGCCATGCGGATGCCCTCGCCCTTGTTGTAATAACCGCCGCGCGCCACCGGCCGCAGATAGATGGCGCGCGGGCCGATGTAGCGCGTCTGCATTTCCGCATTGCCTTCGAAGCCGCCGCAGCCGAGGACGACCTTACCCATGAGGTGCAGCGGCTCGCCTCTGCTGCCGCTGGCGCGCAAGCCAATCACAGCACCTTGTGCGCTTTGCAGCAGCCCGGTGGCGGTGGTTTCATAAAAAAAGCGCACGCCGCGTTTTTCGGCGGCGGCGGCGAGCGCTTCAATCAGCGCCAGCCCGCCACCGATGGGCAACAAGCGCGGTTGCGATTTAGTCAAAAACTGCGTCGGCAGGAAATCGAATTTCACGCCGAAGGTTTTCAGCCATTGCACAGTGGGACCGCAGGCATTGGCGAAGGCGGCAATCAGTTCCGGATCGGCAAAGCTCAGCGTTTTCACGATGGCGGGCCAGGTGTCGTATGCCTGCATGGTATGTTTAATCAGCTCCGGATCGAGATAGCCGCCGCCGTTCTGCGCCAGATGCGTTTCAAAATCGTCGGTGACTTCGGTGTCGCTTTTCATGCGCAGATAGGCGTCGGTATAACGCGTGTTGCCGCCGCGTTCTTCGATGGGCGCGCGTTCGAGCACGGCGACGCGCGCGCCATTTTCCGCTGCTGCAACCGCTGCGCACAGGCCGGCGATGCCACAGCCGGCGACAACCACATCGAATGATTGCGAGGACAGGCTCACGGTGCAGGGTAAATTTGTTCTATGAAATTTATGATGAAAATCAATGACGGTAGGGTGGGCACGCTTTTGTGCCCACGCGGATACCAAACCGCGTGGGCAGACGATAAACCTGTCTGCCCACCCTACGCTATTCTCTGAGAACAAATTTACCCTGGCTCACGGTGCGTTCTCCCTGAGGTTAGTACGCGACTAAGCTACAATCCATCAGTTTACAACGATACGGATTGATCGAATCATGGCCATGCGCATCTGGCACCAGAGTTTTACCGTGTTACAGGATTTGCCTGCCTATGACGAGGCACTCACAGCACATTTCAAAAAAGTCGCGCGGCCCGACACTGAAATCGTGATGCATGGCATGGCGGCGGGCACTTATCCAACAAGTTATCCCGGCACTGATATCTGCTTTGACGTGATTCAACGCCTGCACGGGCCGCAATTCCTGATGGCGGGCATTGCCGCCGAAGAAGCGGGGTTTGATGCCTACGCCATCAGCAGCATACCCGACATCATGCTGCGTGAGACACGCGCTTCACTCAATATCCCGGTGGTGGGCTATGGCGAGTCGGCGATGCTGTTTGCGTGTACGCTGGGCGAAAAATTCGGCATCCTCAATTTCATCGAAGGCATGGCCGGCCAATTGGCCGACAACGCACATCGTTATGGTTTGAGCAGCCGCTTTACCGCGGCGCGCCAGGTGGGGTTTACCTTTGCCGATGTGCTGAAGGGATTCAGCAACCCGACGGAGCTAATCGAGCACTTCAAGCTAGCGGCACGCAAAATGATAGCCGATGGCGCCGATGTGATTATTCCCGGCGAAGCGCCGCTGTGCGTGTTGCTCGCGCGCAATGGCGTGAACCGCGTGGACGACGCGCCGGTGATGGATTCGCTGGCGGCATGGGTCAAGATGGCCGAGTCGCTGGTGGATTTGCGGCGCAGCAGCGGTTTGTCGCCCAGCCGTCGCGGCTATTTTCAGGCGCTGGCGCCGCGTGAGCGGCTCAAGGCGTTACTGGCGTTTTATGGTCAGGATCGGCTTGCACCGAAGGCGTAGATGATGAGATGCGTTCTTGTCGCATTGTTTACGCCACCGCAATACGAAGCGCACTTGCGTGCGGAGCTGGCGAAATACGCGTGCATCGTTAAGGCCGCCGGCATCAAGGCCGAGTAGGCCGATATCTCGCTGGAGCGCATTCTGGTGACAGGCAGGCGCAACTTTACGAAGCTTTAAACTAGCGAAAGAAGGGCGTTCATCCAACTACTGCTACCTTCAGTGTGCTAGACCAACGCTATTGACGAGATTTCTTTGCACGCCGTGGCGCAATTGGTTTTTGTTCCGCAGTCTGAATAGATGGTGTGGAATGTATAGCGCCGTTTCTTGTCACGGCATCTTCGAAATTCATTCCTGGCAGGGTAAGCACACCACTGGCAAATCGTGACGTCAACGAGAGCACTATCTCCCTGATGGCGCCGTACAAAATGGAAGCGCCGTTGACTGTTACCAAACTCTCTCGTTTCTCCTTGGGCAGCCCCGGCAAGACGTTGAACACGCCAATTACTCCAATGTCAACATTGTAGGGAGCTGTTTTTCCTTCTGCGTTGTCGATCGTTATTTCGAGATCTATGAGGAAATCCCGCGGGTCATCCTCTTGTCCAGGCTTACCGGCTACTCCCACTTTCGCACGAATATTTACTCCATTGAAATCAAATCCAATGGTTTTGCCAACAGAGTTTTTTTCGGAGACGCTGGGCGCTACAGCGACTTTCGTATAGATTACGTGTCGCAATTGAATGGGGCTAGGGCGCATGGAACCTCTGTGGTTTGATTAAGCAACTTTCCAATTTGTGGGACGCGATGCCGGACCCGGATGATAAATTTGATCGTTGCTGGCGGTCGATATCTCAAGAAAACCCTTCAAGGCATTAGACGTAGCCTCATTACGTGTATTCGCGAGCAAGAAATATTCGTCACGAAACTTGATCCGAAATGTCTCTATTACAACTCTTGATGTCTCGGTAAGCGCGATATTCAGACGCTCGGCAAGCGGGATCATGAGCCAGGGGTAAGCACCGACTAGCCAAATCAACCGATCCATGGCCTCGCTTTGAGTAATCTCGTCGTTTTCGTACTTGGAGAATGCAACAGGACCGCCGCCAAAGAGCTTTGCGGCCTGGTTCTGATTCAGTCCCAGGAGCTTTCGAACTTGCCGAACCTGCTCGCCGGTCAGCAGCCCATAGTGTTTCTTCCTTACTTGACGCATGGCGCGAGCGTTGAAACGAAGGTCCTCGTTGAGGGCCATTTCGCCTCCGCAGGACTCGCACCAATGCATGTGGAAAGGTACTTCGGCGGCGATGCCATCAATCTCTACCGTTTTTGCGGATGCATCAAGACGAAGAGAATCGCTCCCGCACATCACGCACGAGGTTTTCTTTTCCATTTTTGGCTTTCCGATTTGCAACGCTATCAGAGGTGGACGGATACCAACATTACAACTATCTTCATTGGTGATATGCATAGCTTGAAATAATATTCCACGTCGCCTTCCCAACCGCTAATGGCAACACGCTCCCTAGTCTTGATCTGATAAGCATCACAGGGCAGCCATAACATTTCCTCTCGCACCTTGACACCTTCCTTCCTACTGCTCTTGCACCACATGGATTTGTCGTAGTGGTGTTCATTCAGATCGAGCATTCGCGTGGCCAAGCCAGCGGCTGATAACTCCAATTTTTGAATATCTGCTGCGCAGTCGCTGGTAACTGGGATTATCAGATTCAAACCTTCATCGGCCAACTGCGCTTTTGCGATTTCATGAACATCGGCAAGTTTCCACACCCTTTTGGGGATGGTTCGGCTGCGATCATTGTCCTCAGTCGGTGGAGGCCACGGCAGGTCTGGTCTCTGCCTGACAAAAGGATTAGGGTGGCCAGAAATCATTTGTAATTTACCATATTGGTAAGTTTAGGCAAGTGCAATTTTAGGCTCAAATCCATGAAGTTATCCACACCGATTGTAGCAAGACTTTATATCATTAGATCTCACTACAATATATTCATCTAATTTCAATAGCGTTTAATGTTGAAAGAGAATAAATTTAATCTAGAGAAATAAAATAAATTAGTTATTTAAAACAAATAGTTATAATATAAATTAGCATTTGAACAGTTTGGTAACTTATGGGTTATCTAAAAAATAAACTCCTGGATACTAGCAACATACAAAAGTATGATATATCATTTGATATATTGCAACAATAATATCACGCCATAACAAATGGATTCAGAAGAAGTCAAGTCGTTACGCAAATCCCTGGGCCTGACACAACAGAAGTTGGCCGAGCTGCTGGGGGTTTCCTTCGTCACATTGAACCGCTGGGAGAACGGGCAGGTGAGCCCGTCGAAACTTGCGCTCAATAAGCTACATGGGCTGCGAAACAAAGGGATAGCGGTAGCTGAGGAGTCAGTCCAGCCGTCGGCAGCCAAATCATTGGCAGATACCAGGCTCGACTTCCTCGGCAATGCCAACGAGGTGCGCGTCCTGGTGGAAGGCGAGCGCCTGAGTTACGGCCATCTTTTCAATCCGGCTTTTGCCGCCGAGATCAGCCAGATCGACCCGCTTCCACATCAGCGTATTGCAGTTTACGAACGCATGCTAAATCAACCGCGTCTGAGGTTCCTGCTCGCGGATGATGCCGGTGCCGGCAAGACCATCATGACCGGGCTGTATGTCCGCGAGAGTCTTACCCGCCGCACTATACGTCGCGTGTTGATCGTTTCCCCGGCCGGGCTAATCGGAAACTGGGCGCGGGAACTGCGCAATCTGTTTCAGTTAACGTTCCGCATCGTTTCCAGCGCCGACGCGCGTAAGGACAACCCATTCGTTGGTCCTGAGAGCGACTTGGTTATCGTTAGCATCGATTCGCTGCGCGGTTCGACACTGTTCAAGGCACTGGGCGATCCCGCTACTCTGCCCTACGACCTCGTGGTATTCGACGAGGCACACAAGCTCTCGGCCAATCGCGACCCCGACGGCACGTTCAGGCCAACCGATCGCTATCGTCTCGCCGAGGCGCTGGCCGGCGTGCGCGATATTCCGGACGACTGGCGCCTGCCGTGGAGCACGCATCACCTGTTACTGCTGACGGCGACGCCGCACATGGGCAAGGACATTCCGTATTACTACCTGTGGCGTTTGCTGGAGCCAGAAGTCTTCAGCACGGAAACGGCGTTCAAGCTATTCCCTAACGATGCCCGCCGCCGCTACTTCATCCGCCGCGTCAAGGAGGAGATGGTTGATCTGCGCGGACGCCCGCTATACGCGCTGCGCACCTGCGACACCCACAGCTACGATCTCACCCAGGGCAACGTTAGCGAGCAAACGCTCTACGACGAGACCACCAAATACATTCGCCACTACTATAACCAGGCGGGATTGCTCAACCGATCGGCAGCGCGCTTTGCGATGACAGTGTTTCAGCGCCGGCTCGCCAGCAGCACGTGGGCGCTGTTGTGTTCATTCCGCAGGCGTTTTGAACGGCTCGAAACGCTGATCGACGATCTCCAGTCCGGTCGCATTCCCGAAGAGCAATTGCGCGAACAGCAGAAAAAGCTCGATCGCCAGGTTCACGATACGCTGGACGAGAAATCCGCCGACGAGGAATCGACCGACAACGGCATAGAAGAGCACGAAAAAGACGAAGCGGAAGCGCTGGGCGCTTTCGTAGCTACGTCAGTTGCCGAGCTCATCGCCGAGCGCGAAAAAGTCCGCGAACTGATCCGCCTTGCCGAGCGGGTTTATGAGCAGGGTCGTGAATCCAAGTTTGAAAAGATGCGGGAGCTGCTACGCAATCCGCAGTTTGAGAACCAAAAGATCATTATTTACACCGAGCACAGGGACACGCTCGAATTCCTCATGCGTCGTCTGGATGCCATGGGGTACGCGGGCCAAGTAGCGTTTATTCACGGCGGCCTCGACTTCGAAAAGCGTGACGCTCAGGTAGAACGATTCCGCCGTCCACATGGGCAGGCTGCAGGTGAGGAGAGCGGCGCCCGTTTTTTTGTGGGCACGGATGCCGCGGCCGAAGGCATTAACCTCCAGTTCTGCTGGGTGCTGATCAATTACGACGTGCCATGGAACCCGGCGCGGCTTGAGCAGCGCATGGGCCGCATTCACCGATACGGCCAGAAAAAAGACCAGGTTGTTATTCTCAACCTCGTTGCCGGCAAAACCCGCGAAGGCCGTGTCGTCAAGGTCTTGCTCGACAAACTGGAAGAGATTCGCGTCGCGCTCGGCTCGGACAAGGTGTTCGATGTCATCGGCCGGATATTCGAAGGTGTGTCGCTGACGGATTACCTGCACAAGGCGATACTCTCCGACGACGCAGCGGACCACGAAGCCATGGATCTGGCGGGGCAGCTCACCGTGGAACAGGTCCGCGCCATCGCAGCGCGCGAGGAAAGCATTTATGGCAAAGGCGGCGAAGTCATACGGGACCTGCCCAAGCTGCAGGAAGCCCTGCATATCGAAGAGATGCGACGGCTGCTGCCGGGCTATGTGCGACGCTATCTAGAACATGCGGCGCCCGTCATCGGTGTGGACCTTGTGGGTAATATGGACGCGGCCTTCTTTCTGCGTGCGCGCACGCGCGGCGCGCTGGACAGCGTCATACCACTGCTCGAAAGTTACCCGGATTCAGCCCGCAACCGCTTGACGGTCTATCGGCCTGACGACAGGCGCGATGCGATTTTTTTGCATCCGGGCGAACCCGTGTTCGAGCGATTGTCTGCGCTTGCCATCGAGCATTGTCGCCCGGCTGGGCGGCAGGGTGCGGTATTCATCGATCCATCCGCAACCCGTCCCTATTTGTTTCACGTGGCTCGCGTCAGCGTAGTTCGCGGCGTAGATCAGGGATTTCCCTCGCTGCATCAGGAAGAAATGCTTGAACAACGGCTGGTCGGCGTGCGGCAGTTTGCAGATAACCGGCTCGACGAAGCACCGGTTGAGCAACTGCTGTTGCTGAAACCCGGCGCTAAAGTTGATTCCTCCGCCGTGCCGTTTCTGGCGCAGGGAACAACCTACCGGGCCGCAGCCGAGCAGCACGTCAGGGTAGAGGTTCTTAAAAAGATTAGTGGAATCAATCTATTATCCGCGCAGGGGCGTTTGCGCGATGCCGAAGCCTATCTTCGCCGCGCCTACGATTACCAGGAATCGGAACTGGCTTCTGCGCGGAAACGCTACACCGAGAAAGCACGCGACGGCGACAAGCGCGCCGGATTGGAACTGGAGCGTATCAAGAACCAGCAGCGCAGCTTGGCCGAGCGGCGAGAACTTGCGGTCGCACAGTTGCGACGTGAGGTCGAGCTGATTCAGCCGGGTGAGGTTGAACTCATCGCAACAGCGCTGGTGCAGCCGTCATTTGACGTCGAGGATATCAAGGCCCGCGATGCGGAAGTCGAACGCATCGCGATGGAAATTACGATTGCGCACGAGATTAGCCAGGGTGCCGATGTGCGGGACGTTTCGATCCCGGAGAAAGCGCGGGTTGCAGGACTGACGGATTATCCGGGTTTTGATGTGTTGTCGAAACGACACGCTGGCGACGAGCGGGCGATTGAGGTCAAGGGCCGAGTCGGCACCAGTGACGTGGAGCTCACTGAAAACGAATGGGCAAAGGCGATAAATCTTCGCGACCGGTACTGGCTTTATGTGGTGTTCGACTGTGGTAGCGCTACTCCCAGATTAGCGCGAGTAAGAGATCCTTTTGGAGCACTGCTCGCGCGCGCAAAGGGTAGTTTTGTGGTGAGTGCCAGCGCAGTACTGGGAGCGTCGGAATAGCGACTTAAAGAGGTCACATATGGAAATAGAAATATTTGATGTCGAGCACGGTGCATGCGCGTTAGTTACATCTGACAATGGAGCCAGAATGCTCTTCGATTGTGGGCACAACGTCTCTACAGGCTGGCGCCCTTCCACAGCGCTGCCTGCTCGTGGGATTAACACAGTGGAGGCGCTTGTAGTCTCCAACTACGATGAGGACCACGTCAGTGACTTCCCGAATCTGATGCGGAGTGTTTGTGTTCCAACCCTTATTCGCAATCCATCAGTCAAGCCGAGGGATCTGTTAGCACTTAAATCTGAAACAGGTGCGGGCGAAGGTATCGGAACGCTTGCGCATATGGCAGGGAACTACTACGTGAGGCCAGTGCAAGTGCCATTCAATGTCGGAGGAATCCAGCTTTCGTACTTCTGGAACGTCTATCCTAGCTTCGAAGATGAGAATAACCTGAGTCTTGTCACTATTCTTCGTTATCATGATTTCGGCATCATTTTTCCAGGTGACCTGGAGAAGGCTGGATGGCGACAACTGTTGACACGACCCGATTTCCAGATTGCGTTGCGTGGGATAAATGTGTTTGTCGCCTCGCATCATGGTCGGGAATCAGGCTATTTGCCGGAGGTCCTAGACTACTGCACACCTGAAATCGTCGTGTTTTCGGACCAGCAAATTGCTCACGAAACTCAGAAGACAGCCAGCCTGTATCGGCAGCACACAAAAGGCATACGCTTTTTTGACGGGGAAATCCGGCACGTGCTGACAACCAGAAACAACGGCTACATCCGATTTTCAAAGCAGGGCGCAGGAACCGGGTTTGTATGGATTAGCAGGAGGTAGTCGCGGTGAGGAAATTCGATTTCTATGAGTTCACGGGAATTCTTACTCCAGGCGTATTGCTGCTCGCGGGCTTGATGTACTTGTGGCCTGGGATCGTTGCCCATGAAAATCTAGGCAGTATTTCTGTTGGTGGCCTGGGAATATTTACTCTGCTCGCATATGTTGCCGGGCACCTTGTCCAAGCGGTAGGCAATTGGATCGAGACAGCTTGGTGGAAGGCTGCCGGGGGCATGCCAACCGATTGGATACGGTCCGGTAAAGGAAAGCTGCTGGCAGCCGCTCAGCTTGCATCGGTCAAATCTAACCTACAAGTGAGACTGGGGCTATCTCTGGCAAATGATCTATCTCAGATATCACCCGGTGAATGGATCGGGATCACGAGACAGATATATGCAGCAGTTGCGGGCGCGAAGCGATCCGCACGTGTCGATACGTTTAACGGCAATTACGGCCTCCATCGAGGTCTGCTCGCGGCGGCGACTGTACTACTGGGTGCATCATTTTTTTCCTCGACAGCAACGTTTGCCACTACTGTGTTGACTTTCGTCGTTGCCGTAGTAGCCGCGACAAGAATGCATCTGTTCGGGAAGCATTACGCTAGAGAACTTTTCGTTCAGTTCCTCCAGATACCAGCCGTCAAAGCCTCTAAGGTAAAAAGTAATGGCCATACAAAAGCGCCTGATTGAAGTTGCATTTCCTCTGGAGCAGACCTCGCTCGACTCGGTGCACGAGAAGAACGTGCGGCATGGGCATATTTCGACGTTGCATATCTGGCCGGCGCGGCGGCCGTTGGCGGCGGCGCGCGCGGCGCTTATTGCGACGTTGCTTCCCGATCCGGGCGACAAGACAAAGCGTGATGAGATTCTCAAGCGTTTGGCCGGCACGGTAGAGAAGTCCTTAAAGAAAAAGAAACTGCCTTCCGGCAAGATCGAGGAAATCGAAGCCAGGGAAACAGTCGGCGGCATCCTGCACTGGGGCCGCGAATCCGGTCCTGATCTGGAGTGGTTTAGGCAGGAAATACGTAAGGCGTACGGAGGGCGTGCGCCGAAGGTGCTCGATCCGTTTGCCGGGGGCGGCGCGATTCCGCTGGAGGCAATGCGGCTGGGGTGCGAAGTAACGGCAGTGGATATCAACCCGGTCGCGTGGTTCATTCTCAAGTGCACGCTGGAATATCCGCAGAAGCTCGCTGGCCAGACGCGGGTACTTCCTGAATTTGCGCAGCAGGATGCGGAGTTCATGAGGAATTACACCCAGTCGCGATTGCCCCAGTACCTGCGTGAGAAAGGCGTAACGGAACCTGAGATAAAGAGGCGAGTGGCCAAGTTTGTGAGGAACAAGTCTGATGCGCTTCAAGCGGAATTCCTATCATCGATAACCAGCGAGCCCGGCTTCCTGGAGGCTGACTTGGCGTGGCACGTGCGCGCATGGGGTCATTGGGTGCTCAAGCAAGCGCGCCGAGAACTGGCGCAGTACTACCCGACGTATGCCGAGTTCTGCACAGTGAAGCCGTATGCGCGCGTGCCGCTCGCCCGCTCGGACGAGGACCAATTGAAGCTCGTATCGTTAAACGAAGCTGGCGAGCCGCAGACCGAAGTTCTCAACGCCGGCTTTGACGCAGCGTACCTAGAGAACGCCAGGAACCCACGATGGCTCGCCAAACAAACTGTTGCCTATCTGTGGGCGCGAACAGTTACATGCAAAGCCTGCCGTGCAACGGTGCCACTGCTTAAGACACGCTGGTTATGCAAAAAGGATAACAAACGCGTTGTGCTCGCCATGCAGCCAAATCCAGACAGGAATGGTGTCGAGTTCAGTATTGACAATGACGTACCGCAACAGGGCGGCAACCCTGCGCAGCGGCGTGAGCACGATAAGCGAATCAGCGCGGGGACAATGAGCCGCTCCGGTGTGCAATGCCCTTGTTGCGAGACCATCATGACGATGACCGACCTCCAGCTTGAGGCTCGTTTTAAGAAAGTGCGTGAAGTACTTACGGCAGTTATAGTTGATAGCCCCGAAGGGAAGGAGTATCGGTCTCCGACCGCAGCCGAAATTGCTGCAGTTGCGAATGCCGAGCAGAAAATTTCTGAAGCGATGCAGGCCTTACCTTTCGGTGAACTCGTTGAGCCAATTTCACCGAATAGGCCGTCGCCGAATACTCGAGGGATTTCTGGCCTGGCACGATATGGTGTTACCACATGGCAAGAACTATTCGCGGCACGCCAAAGACTTGCTCTGGCCTTCATCGTCATGGCAACTCGGGCGTGCGCGCCGGCGTTGAAAGGGTGTGGTTATGAGGCACAACTACGCGAAGCCATAGTGGCCTACCTTGCCGCCAGCATCAGCCGATTTGCTGATCGTTGCAGTGTGATAACGACATGGCAAACGAATGCAGAGCAGATAAACCATACGTTCGCTCGCTATGTGCTGCAACTCCCATGGGACTACGCCGAGTCGAATCCCTTTGCAGATTCGTCCGGGGGGTACCTGCAAGCCGTTGATTGGGTAGCAAAGGTAGCGGAGCATCTCTTGGTCGCATCTAAGGGGGTTCCAGCACCCAGCATTGTACGTGGTTCTGCCATCGTGGCTATCGACGGTCGCTTTGATCAGATCGTGACAGACCCCCCCTATTACGATGCGATTCCTTACTCCGACCTGATGGATTTCTTTCACGTCTGGCTTAGAAGGGTGCTCTCTGGTCTAAGCGATGAGTTTGATGAAGCGTTCAAGGAGCCACTTGGGCCGAAATGGTCGGAGTCGCAGAATGATGGCGAACTCGTCGACCAACCCGGGAGGTTCGGGGACGATGGAGACAAGTCCAAGCGAGCATACGAAGACGGCATGCAGCGGGTTTTCCAGGAATGTCATCTTGCGTTGGCCGATACAGGACGCCTTGTGGTTGTGTTCGCAAATAAAAACCCAACGGCTTGGGAGGCTCTGGTATCAGCTTTGGTTCGGGCTGGCTTCGCCGTGGATTCATCTTGGCCGATACAAACCGAGCGCGCTGCAAGGCAGAATGCACTGACGAGTGCATCACTTGCGTCGTCAATCTGGTTGGTATGCCGCAAACGCGAACTAAGCCAGCGTGCAGGTTGGGACACTGCGGTATTAAAGGAAATGGAGGAAATCATCCGCGAACGCCTGCGCGACTTCTGGGATGCCGGTATACGCGGCCCTGACTTTGTCTGGTCTGCGACTGGTCCCGCGCTTGAAGCCTATAGTCAGTATCCGGCAGTTAAGAAAGCTACTGAACCCGGCGCACTGATGACGGTAGCGGAGTTTCTGCGTCACGTGCGCAGAATGGTAGTGGACTTCGTAGTGGGACGCGTACTGTCCGGTGGAGAGGGTGCAGCGGAGGCAATGGACATTTCACTTGATGACATCACAACCTATTATCTTTTACACCGCAATGACTTCGGCTTGAAGGATGCGCCGGCGGGCGCATGCATTCTGTACGCTGTCTCATGCGGCCTGTCCGAGCGTTTGCTCGCCGATCAGTATGAGATTCTTTCGCGCGGCAAAGCCGCGGCGGCTGATGAAGAGACCGGCGGTGAGGCAGACGACGTTGCGGATGAAGACGCTGACGAGGGCAGCGGCAGCGGGGGGCAGTTCAAGCTCAAAGCCTGGAACCAGCGCAAGCATCGGAACCTCGGCGTGGAGTCTGCCAATGGCAAACCGGTGCCGCTGATCGACCAGATTCACAAGCTCATGCAACTATGGAAAGCCGGCGACGAGAACAAGGTGAACGATTATCTGGAGCAGCGTGGTCTACGGCGTAGTGATATATTTCATCAATTAATTCAATCACTTATAGAAAAAAGTCGCTCTGAAGGGCAAGCCGAAGAATGCTCGATTCTGGAAAAGCTTTCCAATCATCTGCGGAAAATCGGCGCAACAGCGCAGGGCGCGCTGACGCTCGATGCGTAATCGGCGTGTGAATAACAAGCAAGGATAACGACATGGCCAAGATCAAACCCTGGCATCAGGTCATCAAGCTGCGGCCTGATATTCTAAGCGGCGAACTGTCGCAGAAGGAATTCGCGGCAGACCTATACGACGTGATGATGGACAAGAACCGCTCTGTCTATCACGACCCGAAAAAGTTCTTCGCGCTCACCTATCCGACCACGAAGCTGCGCGACCTCGCGCGCGACGTGGTGTTGCGCCTTGCCGGTAAATCCGAAAAAGCAGTGCGGCAATTGCAACTGACCTACGGCGGCGGTAAGACGCACGCGTTGATCACACTCGTACATCTGGTGTCAGATCCTGCCAAGCTGCCCAAGCTGCCCGCGATTGAGGAGTTCATCAACCATATCGGCATGACGCCGGTGCAGGCACGCGTGGGAGCGCTGGTATTTGACCGTCTCGACGTGGAGACGGGGATGGATGTCAAAGCGCCCGACGGAAAGCTCAGGCGATTCAAGATGCCGTGGAGTGCACTGGCATGGCAACTCGGCGGTGAAGCCGGACTGAAGCTGCTGGGCAACACTGACAAGGAGCGCGAGACCCCTCCTGCTACCAACGTCATGGAAGATGTACTTGCGCTGCCTGCCAAGGATCGGCTGGCGACACTAGTATTGCTCGACGAGGTATTGATGTGGGCGCATACGATAGCCAGCACCGATAAAGCCTGGATCAAGAAGCTAGAGACATTTTTCCAATGTCTGACGCAGGCGGCCGGGCGGGTAAAGGGTTGCGCGCTGGTAGCATCCTTGCTCGCGGCGGACCCGAGCAAGAGTGACGACCTTGGGAAGCAAGTGGAAAAATCGCTTTACGATATGTTCCAGCGCGTGGCCGAAGCCGGGATTCAGCCGGTCGAACCGCAGGACGTGGCGGAAGTACTGCGCCGGCGTTTGTTTACGCCGGAGAGCTATACCGATCGCTCGGGATGGAAGGCGCAGGTAGTTAGTGCGCTCAAGGGTATTGCTGAACTCGACGACCAGACCAAGCGTCAGTTGGGCCAGGAGGACAGTCGCTACACCGAAGCATTTCCGTTCCATCCGGACATTCCCAAGGTGCTTTTCGAGAAATGGACGCAACTCGAAGGCTTCCAGCGCACGCGCGGGGTGTTGCGCACGTTTGCTTCGGCGTTGCGTGACGCGGAGAAATGGGGTGATCCGGCGCCGCTGGTCGGCCCTGCTGTATTTCTGTCTGCGCCCGGTGACGAGAACCTCAACGATGCCGCACGTGAGCTTGCGAGCATTGCCCGGGCGGAACAGTACGATGGTAAACGCCAGGACTGGCAGGCCATACTTCAGGGCGAACTGAAAAAAGCGCGCGACATCCAGCAGGATGCGTTGGGTCTTGCCAATCGCGAGATCGAACAGGCTGTGATTGCGACGTTCCTGCATTCGCAACCCATCGGGCAGCGGGCGCAGACGCGCGAACTGATGGTCATGCTGGGGCAGGTAGCCCCGGACAGGATCGAGCTGGGAAAGGGACTAACGCGCTGGGCGGATGTGTCATGGTATCTCGACGACACGTTCACTACCGAGAAGGATGGTGGACTTCCCAAGGTATGGCGTCTCGGTTCCAAGCCCAACCTCAAGCAGATGCACCATGATGCCCGCAGCTATATTGCCCCTACCATCGTGGAGCAGGTGCTGGAAAAGGAAATCGGCAACACCAAAAAACTGAGCGAAAACGCCCGTGGCATGGGCGCTGCGGTGCATATGCTGCCGGACCGTCCTAACGATATTGAGGACGACGGCGAGTTTCACTACGCCGTTCTAGGGCCTAAAGCCGCGTCGGAATCCGGCAAGCCCAGTGCGGAAGCACGTCGTTTTATCGACGAAACTACATCTGCGGACAGACCGCGCGCGAACAACCGCAATGCCGTGGTGCTGGCGGTGCCGTCGAAGGATGGGATCGAACTTGCACGCGAACGCGTGCGTGACGCGCTGGCATGGGAACAGGTGCGCGAGATGCTGAAGAGCCGTGAGGACGTTGATACCGTGCGGCTCGCACAACTTGAAAACAATCTTAGGGCTGCACGCGGTGAACTTGCCTCGCACATCGTGATGGCCTACTGCATCGTGGTCACAGTCAACGATGCCAATGAGGTTGCGGCCTTCCGCATTAGCGTCGACAACGAGCCGCTGTTCATCAAAATCGTTAACGACAAGCGCGCGCGTATCGAGAGCACGGCGATCAACGCCGAAGCGCTGTTGCCGGGCGGGCCGTTCAATCTATGGCAAGCCAGTGAAAAATCGCGCTACGTCAAAGATTTGGTCGGGGCATTCGCATCAACGGCACGACTGCCCAAGATGCTGAACCGGCAGGCCATTCTCGACACGCTCCTGCGCGGGTGTGAGGCAGGCAACTTCGTGCTGCAGGTCACGCGAGGCGACAAGTCGGTGCGGACGTTCTGGAAATCGCGACCGGATGAGCACGCTTTGGCCGATCCCAGCCTCGAAGTTGTGTTGTCTGAAGCTGCAACTTTAGCGGAGATCGAACCGGTACTGCTTGCACCGGGCGCGTTGCCGGAGTTGTGGAAAGGAGAATCGCTCAAGCTTGCCGATATCAGCGCTTACTTTTCGGGCAAGCATTACATCCAGATCGATAAGGGAAGCTACAAGGAACCGATGCCGATTCCGGGCGCTTCTGTGGAGGCAGTCAAGCAAGCAGTCAGTGCTGCGGTGAAATCAAGTCGCGTATGGCTCATCACGCCTGCGATGAGTGTCATCGGTGAGGACGTTCCGACGAGCTTGCTGACGGATGATGCGCACCTTTATGCGCCGCCCGCTCCGATCGCGCCTACGGAATTGTTGCCCGAGGCGCTTCCTGCCGCGTGGGCGAAGGCACCGACGAATGCGCATCTGATACACGTCGCGCTTTCGACTAAGGCAGGCAGGACTTTGCCGTGGGCAGCGGTAAAAGCCGCACTGGACGATGCATTCAGGCTCGGACTGTTTGAACGTACCCTGCTTTCCAAAGATTGGCCCACCGATCTTGGTGGCGCTGCCGGCGTTGAGATCATCGTTAGCAAACAAGATCGTTCGAAGCAAGAAGGCGCTCAAGCTTACGGCGCTAAGGTAGCTACTGCCGAACTGGAGACTAACGAGATTCAGGATCTTGCAGATAGTGTCGCCGAAATCAAGAAGGCAGCAGCCGGCCAAAGCTTGCGATTCAAAGTTACCGTTGAGCTTGGCGAGAGCGTATCGGTGCCGCAGGGAGTCACTGATCAGGTAAATGGATTGCTTAGTAACATCAAGACAGGCTGGAAGCTTTCATAGTTTTCTGAGGAATTGGGTTGACTGATTGTCTGAATTTGATCTGTGCCCTCGTTTATTTTCGAATCAATTTACAATCGTGAGTACGATAACCGCGTCGGTGCAGGCGGACTCTTTGATACCGATTTCGTCGCCAAGTTTTCCCGTATCGTTAAGTCCGCCGGCATCAAGGCCGAATAGATTTTTTACCTTGCTCAAGCGTTGCGCACTTCGGCTGATCTTCCTGTGGCTGGGCGGCACAGCAAGCGGCACAGTCAGCGCCGCCGAATACGACTATGACGGTCCCAACCCGCCGCGCTACGTTGCGCCGCGCGCAACCGATGTCCGCCCGCAAGTCGCGTTGGTGCTGGGCAGTGGCGGGCGCCGCGGATTCGCCCATGCGGGTGTGCTGCGGGTGCTGGATGCCGAAGGCCTCAAGCCCGATTTAATCGTGGGTGTGAGTATCGGCTCGGTAATCGGCGCGCTCTACGCCGGCGGCATGACTGCGGCCGACGTCGAACAGCTCGCGATGAATCTTGACCTGACGGACCTGCGTGATTTGTCGTGGTGGTATTGGGGCCAGGTGCGCGGCCAAAAATTGCAGGATTTTGTCAACACGCACGTGCATCAGCGCCCGCTGGAATCGCTGGGCATACGCTTTGCGGTGGTGGCGACACGCCAACGCGATGGCGCACCGCAAATCTTCAACCGCGGCGACACCGGCCTGGCGGTACGCACCTCAAGCGCTGTGCCGGGGCGCTTCTACGCGGTGCGTATCGAAGGCGTGACCTACGTCGACGGCGATGTGGTGAGCCCGGTGCCGGTACGCGCAGCCCGCGCCCTGGGCGCGAACGTGGTGATCGCGGTTGATATCTCGGCGCGTGTCGATAACGTTCCGCACACTGCGCCCGACGAATGGTTGCGCATAGATCGTGAACGGCGCGCGCGCATTGATGCGGAAACAAAGTTTGCGGATGTACTGATACACCCCGACATCGGCTATTTCGCGGGCACCTCCGGCAGCTACCGCGCGCGCGTGATTGCGGCTGCGGCAGAAGCCACACGCGCGGCGTTGCCGCGAATCAGAAGCGCAATGGCATTGAAGCGTCCGCCCCCCGGCCCTTCCACTTCGCCGCCTGCCGTAACACCACCCACGGCAGCATCACCAACGCCATCGCCAGTGCCGCCAGCGGCACGATAATCAGCAGCCTCTCCGGCCACGCGCCCAGCACATCGATGACGCTGGGATTCAGGGGTTTGGATTTTCCGACAAAGCCGTAGTTCGCACCCAGCATTAGGTTGATGGGCAGCACCACGGTCAGGTACGCTGCACTCGCGGCGCAGGCGATAGCGTAATGGCGCCACGTCGGGCGAAACCGGTTCACGGCGAGATCGTAGACGGCGGTCAACATCACGAATCCGTGTAAAAACCAGAACGTCCAGAATATCGGCGACGAGGGCGGTTCTATCAGACTCGGTGTGATCAGCGCCTGCGTACACAGGGCGAATACCCAGAAGTAGAGGATCGCGCGCAGCGTGTCGCTTCTCGTGAGCAACACTGCGGAGGCGATCAGCGACGCGATATGGCACATTTGCAGCGGCAGCGTGATCGCCGGATCGAAGCGCGCCGGCAGTTGCCACCAGCCGTGCGCAACGATCCACACGGCAATATTGATATACGCGCAGGTACGTTCAATTGAGGTCGGTGCGTGCGGATGGTGACGCCTGCGTCCGCAATTCACCGCAAGCACGATCACCACGCCGATGCACAGCAGCGCGTAGCCGTGTGTCAGAGTGAACGGACGAAATCCTTCCGCCATCGGGTTCGGACTCAGGGTTCTATTTTACGCGCATGGTGAAAGCGAGCGCGGAAAAAAATTATTGTAAGTATTTGTTTTTAAACAATAATTTATAACTTAATGGAACGAACTGCAGTGACGCTTAGCGCTTTACGCATTCTGAATGCAGTCTCCTCGCCGCGATAGTAGCGGGGAACCACGCTCACAAATTCGAAGCCCAGCGCCTGATAGAAAAATTTTGCACTGGTGTTATTCGCACGCAGCTCCAGTTCGATTTCCGTGATGCCGGCGGTCAGTGCCGACTTCTCCAGCCACGCGACGAGCGCGCGCCCGATGCCATTGCGCTGATGCGTGGACACCACCGCCAGCAGACTCAGATGCAAACGTGTGTCGCCGAATTCGGCGATGGCGAATCCGCTGATTCGATAATCGATTTGTGCGACTGCCACACAGGTATTGCGATGATCGATGGCGCGCATCACACGCCCCGGATCCCAACTCCAGCCGCGCAAACCCAGTTCAATCAGGCAGCGCGACATCACCGCGATGGTGTGAGCATCGCTGTCACGGGCGAGACGTATCGTGGTTGCGGTCACGGTGCGCCTATCTTACCAATAAAAACGGCGATTCGGCCACAGCTAACCCCAAGAACAATTCGACAGGATTAATCAGGGAACACTGAAAGCGGAGCACAGGATGCACAGGATAAACCCTCCACCCAGGTCTATCCTGTTCATCCTGTTCATCCTGTTCATCCTGTCTTATCTTTTGAATTTCCTTCGTGAACACTGCGACTAATAGCTTTTTCCAGGACTGTCTGTCGCGTTTGAAAATCAGGCTTTGTTCTTGGCAATGAATCTTAGCGCGACGCCATTGTTGCACCAACGCTCGCGCGTGGGTTGCGGGCCGTCCTCGAACACATGGCCGTGATGCCCGCCGCACTTGGCGCAGTGATACTCGGTGCGCGGCAATATCAGCTTGTAATCGGTTTTTTTCACGAACGCGCCGGGGATGGTGGTGAAAAAACTCGGCCAGCCGGTGCCCGATTCGTATTTCATCGCCGACGTAAACACCGGCAATGCGCAGCCCGAACACACGAACACGCCAGGGCGCTTTTCCGCATTGTGCGAACTGCTGCCCGCGCGTTCCGTGCCTTCGTCGCGCAGCACGTCGTAGGCCGCCGGCGACAGTTGCTTGCGCCACTCGTCTTTGCTCAGCTTCAGTGGTGGTGTTGCAGTGACCTCGGGCGTGCCATCGGCCAGCAGCGCCTTCCAGTTTTTGCGCATGTCGTCGAGGGTTTTCTTGTCCATAGACTGCGCAAACGACTCGTGCGCCGGCAATATTCCCAAAGCGGCCCATGCCGCAATGCTTTGTATGAATCCACGTCTTTCCATTGATAATCTCCTCTGGTTCCAGCATCAGGCCCTGTGACCGCAGGCGCCGGGAGAGATTCCCGGCGCCACGCAAATGCGCTCATTTGCGTGCATTGGTCGGAGACAGGGTGGCAACCTTACAGCGTGGCCTCGGAACCGAAAATCACCGTGCATTCGCTGGAAAACACGCCACCATTGCCCTGCGCCAGAGCGACATCGCAGTTTTTGACCTGCCGCTGCCCGCATTCACCCCGCACCTGCCGGATCGCCTCGATCATCACCAGCAGGCCATACATGCCGGGGTGGCAATACGACAGCCCGCCGCCACTGGTATTCACCGCGAGTTTGCCGCCCGGCGCAATGGTCCCGCCCGCGACAAAGCGTCCGCCCTCGCCTTTCGGACAAAAGCCCAGATCTTCCAGGAACAGTATCGGCGTGATGGTAAACGCATCGTACAGCGACAGCATTTGCATATCCGCAGGCTTCATGCCGGCCATCGCGTACGCCTGCGCGCCGGATTCCTTGGCGGCTGTGACGGTGAAGTCCGGCATGCTGGAAATATTGGCGTGCGACAGCGATTCGCCGGTGCCGAGCACATACACCGGTTTCTTTTTCAGCGACTTGGCGCGATCCGCGCGCACCATCACAATCGCCCCGCCGCCGTCGAGCACCAGGCAGCAATCGCGCACCGTGAACGGATAACTCACCATGCGCGCTTTGAGCACCTGCTCAATGGTGAGCGGCTCTTTCTCCCACGCCTTTGGGTTGAGCAGCGCCCATTTGCGCGCGGATACGGCCACTTCCGCCAGCTGTTCGCGGGTGGTGCCGTACTGATGCATATGCCGCATGGCCGCCATCGCGTACGCGGTGCTCGGCATGAACGGGCGATACGGCGATTCGTAGGGATTGAAATCGCGTGGGCTGGCCGCGGCGCGCGACACCGACCGCTGCGTGCTGCCGTAGGCGATGACCGCCACATTGCACAGCCCCAACTGCAGCGCCGCATGCGCGTGCGCCACATGTGTCATGAACGATGAACCGCCGATCACGGTGCCGTCGAAATACTTGGGCTTGATGCGCAGGTACTCGGCAAACGCCATCGGTCCCATACGCACCTGGGTGGCCCCCACGAACAACCCGTCCACATCCTTCAGCGTCAGGCCGCAATCCTCCAGCGCGCGCATTGTCGCTTGCGCCATCAGGTCCATCGGATGCGTGCCCTGCGCCACCTGGCCCAGATCGGATTCCTCGGCACCCACCACGGCAACGCTGCCGCGCTGCAATCCCACGAGATTAGCGACGCTCATTTCGAGCCCTCCAGCGGAGTGAATACAGGATACGGCGCCTGTTTGTCATTGCCGGGGAATACACGAAATTTAACGCGCATGCCAATCTTGACCTGCATCGCATCGATGTCCTCGACGCGGCTCATCATGCGAAAACCTTCATCCAGATCGATCATCGCCACATTCAAAGGCGGCTCGTCTTTGTAATGCACTGCGGTGGTCGTATACACCGTGCCGAGTCCCTTGGAGACGCGCCATTCAATATTCGTGCTGCCCGTGGCGGGAGCAACGAGCCGTGGGTAGAAAAACGGACTGTTGTCATCAAGACATACCTGATAGGCGAGTTCGCCTTTTGCCAGGTGCGCCTGAAATACACCGAGCGGTGTTTTTTCCATCAGACTGGACATGAATATTCCTTGGTAGAGTTTTGCGGAGAAAATATATGAAGCACATTTATTGTAACGCCGAACAACACTATGCGACGAGGGTTGTCGCGATCCAAACTCCGGCCTCGCCGGTGCGTAACCCGCGCGTGCCTTTAATCCGCCCTCGCGCCGCTGGCCTTGACGATCTTCGCCCAGCGCGTGGTTTCCTCATGGATGTAGGCGCTGAATTGTTCCGGCGTGCTGGAAACTGCAGCCATGCCAAGCGTGGCGTAATGTGCCTTGATTTCCGGCAACGCGAGGATGCGCGCGCTCTCACTGTGCAGCCGCGCCACCACATCGCGCGGCGTGCCGGCGGGCGCCGACTTCGCCACCAATTCCGCGCCGACATTGCCACCCGCGCCGGTGCGATTATCGACTATCACCGGCTGCCCCCAGGTTTCGCTCATCTTCTGCGCCATGGGCCGCGCCAGCACGTCCGCCACACTGGCGGGCGGAAACGGCGCGATGATGCGCACGGATTTGGACGGAAAAGCCTGCCCTGAGCCTGTCGAAGTGGCCTGCCCTGAGCCTGTCGAGGGGGTTTGCGCGGTTGCGGGCATGGCAAGCACGGCAGCGAGCATAATCGCCCCGGCAATCGACACGACGCACAAGGGATGGAAGATTTTTGCGCAGGCTTTCAAGCCTTGCGCTCCGTAGCGTACAGCGTCAACTTACTGCAGCGCGTGCGTGAACCCGGTGGCCAGCGCGCCACTGGTCAGCGTAGTGCGGCGCAGGTCGCGGGGATACCTGGTGTCTTCGTAAGCCCTGCCGCGATGCATCGTAGTACGGTTGTCCCACATCACCAGATCGCCGGCTTGCCACTTGTGGCGATAAACGAATTCCCGCTGCGTCGCATGCTCGGTCAACTCGCGCAGCAGCATCAGCGCTTCGGGCTGCGGCCAGCCAACAATGCGCCCGGCGTGGGCCGACAGGTATATCGAATGGCGTCCGGTGCGCGGATGGGTACGCACCAACGGCTGGCGCACCGGCGCGAAATCGCGCAATTCACTTTCAGTAAATTGAAAACCGAGCGTGCCCTTGGAAAAAATGCGGCTGTGTTCGGTCACCAGATCCTTGATCTGCGCTTTGGTGGCGGCGTCCAGCATATCCCACGCCGCGCGCATGTCGGCGAATTCGGTTTCGCCTCCGGTGGGCGGAATGACGTGCGCGCACAGCGCGGAATACTTGGCCGGGATGGTCTTGTAGCTGCTGTCGCTGTGCCACAGCCGGTTACCCATGCTGAACTGACGCTTGCGATCCTCGGGCGGCAAAATCTTGTCGCCCGGCGCGAGGTTGGAAATATCCGAGAGCAGCGGGTTGTCCAGCCGCACACCCTGCTCCGGCTGAATCTTGGTGTAGAGTCCTTCCAGTTCGCCGAGACTTTTGGTGAAGCGTATCTGCTGATTGGTGGTTAGCGGCTTGCCGCGGCGAAACACCAGCACTGCGTACTGGTCCATCGCATCGTGAATCACATCCGCAATCTCTGGCGAGATCGGCTCGCCGATGTCGATGCCGGAGCAGTCGGCAGCGAATACGGGATGCAGCGGGGTAAACGTCAGGCCCAAAGTGTTTTGCATGGTAGCACTCCCTGTGGAACGGTCACGATACTGCAAAGTCAATCCGTCGTCACTCCCGCCGCCTTCACGACTTTCGCCCATTTGATGAGCTCCGCCTTGACGAACTCCGCGAACTGCGCGGGCGTGTTGCCGACCAGCACCAGACCCAGCCCGCCGATGCGCTCTTTCACATCCGGATGCGTGAGCGCCTTTGCGATTTCAGCCTGAATCCTGCCGACCACCTCACGCGGTGTGGCGGCGGGTGCGAACACACCGAACCACGTGAACACTTCGTAGCCCGGTAAACCACTTTCCGCCACTGTCGGCAGTTCCATGGCTGTGGGCGCGCGCTGGGGGCTGGTCACGGCAAATCCCTTGAGCTTGCCGCTCTTGATGTAAGAATAGACTGTTGGAAGATTGGCAAACATATAAGGCAACTGCCCGCCGAGCAGTTCGATGACAGCCGGCGCCTCGCCTTTGTAATGAATCGCCTGCGACTTGAGTCCGGCCATGGTGTTGAACAATTCGCCCGACATATGCGGCGAAGTGCCGAGGCCACCGCTGCCGAAATTAAGCTGGCCGGGCCGCGCCTTTATGAACGCGATCAATTCCGTAACCGACCGCACCGGCAGCGACGGGTGCGCCACCAGCACCAGCGGCCCGTACGCCACGAGGCTGACCGGCGCGAAATCGCGCTGCACGTCGTACGTCATCTTGCGATAAAGACTGGGGGCGACCGCGTGCGTGGTCTGTGTCGCCATGATCAGCATGTGACCGTCGGGCGGCGCTTTGGCGACGAGTTCCGCCCCGATCATCCCGCTCGCACCTGGACGGTTCTCCACCACCACCGATTGCCCAAAAGCGTCAGTCAACTTTGACGCCAGCACCCGCGCGGTGAGGTCGGTAGCGCCACCGGGCACAAAGCCGACAATCATGCGTATCGACTTGGTGGGAAAAGCCTGTCCTGAGCCTGTCGAAGCGGGCTGCGCTTGCGCAGGGACAGCCGCGAGCAGCAGCGAAAAACTGGCGAGCAGAACACGCAGGGCATGCATAGGTGTCTCTTTCTACGGGAAGCGCGCATCGTAGCGGAAAAAACGCAGGGTGTCTGACTGTCCGAGCGCATGGTGGCGCAATAAGGGTAATGCCTCCGAGATAAGGGAACACTTGAAGCGGAGCAAAGGGTAATAAAGAGCGTAATAACGATGCGGCGTATCCGGCGCGCGCATGGCGCCAGTTTATTTTTTGACGTAACTATTTGTTTTTAATTATAAAATTACGCTCCTTGCACTACCATGAGAAGTGCGAGCAAAGCGAACAACTGGTTGCGCTGATCGAGGGAAAGCTGACGCGGATCACGTAGACCGAATAGCGGCTTACCATAAGATGGCGTCTGGAACGACGCTAGCCTGCCTGATGGAAAGTGGCTCGCCCGGCAAACACAAGAGTGAGTAAACTCGACATGCCAATGGAAACGTATTTTGGCGGACGGCTGTGTCCTGACCGTGGCTTTTGAATGGAGACGGCAATGAATCGCTCACGTGCTCTTGAATTGCTCACCCAGAGCAAACCAACCCTGGCTGCGCGCTACGGGGTAACTCAGCTTGCCCTGTTCGGTTCCACCGCGCGCGATGATGCGCGAAGCGATAGCGACATCGATATTCTGGTCGCCTTCGACGGGCCGGCAACATCGGAACGCTACTTTGGTGTTCAGTTCTATCTTGAAGACTTGTTCGGTTGCAAGATAGATTTGGTGACAGAAAAAGCCCTGCGTGTAGAACTGCGGCCGTTCATTGAAAAAGAGGCGGTCCGTGTCTGATTCCACGCAGCGTGAATGGCGGTTTTATCTTGACGACTTTCTCGGCATCGACAACGACACCCTGTGGAGCATTATCCACAGCGACGTTCCTGCTCTGCTTCCCGCCATGCGCGCTTTAAAAAATAAATCCGCACGATAAAAACCATGCAAGATCTGCTGTTTCACGACGCGACGGTTGTTACCATGGATCGCGAACGGTCTGTCCTTGAGCACACTTCAGTGGCGATCCGCGACGGGCGCATCATTGAAGTCGGCCCGGCGCGCGATTTGCGCGACCGGTATCGCTTAGCCAAAATTGTGGACTGCACGCGCAAAGCGCTGCTGCCGGGTTTGGTCGATCTGCACGGCTATCTCGGCGGCAGTCTGCTGAAATCGGCCGGCCAGAACCTCAATGGCGGTGCCCGCCGCACGATGCTGGAGGACCTTCTTACCGCGGCCACGGACGAGGAATGGTGGGAAGTTGAAGCGCAATTAAACGCGCTCGAGCGCATCAAGATGGGCACCACCTGCATGTTTTCGATGATGGGCGGCAACGGCACCCGCACCGATGACATCGCATTCACGCAAATTGCCGCGCGCGAACTCGAACGCATCGGGCTGCGCACGCGCATCGGCCTTGGACCCGCGCGGCCGCCGTGGCCGCGGCCGTTCTCCTACTGGCGTGACGGCGTCAAATCGCAGCGTATGGTCGAGTTCGATACGGTGATCGACAACTGCGACAGGCTGCTTTCGGGCCACGATAAAAACGGCGGCGCTATCGTCGATTATGGCGTTGCCCTGTCGCGCATCGGCAACCGCAACGAGCACGATCCGGTGTGGTCGCCAGAACGCGAGCAGTGGATACACAAGCAGGCTGAAGCGATTGCGCATCTGCAGAAAAAACACTGCGTCACGTTCTGGACCCACATGTATGGCAATGCCGTCGAGTACGCCCACGACGAGAAGCTTGGTCTGCTCGGAGCGGACACCATACTCTCCCATTGCACCGGAATTTCCGAACGCGCGATCGGCATCATGCGCGACACCGGCACGCATGCCGCACATCACCCGCGCGCCGGACGCATCTACACCTATCCGGGACGCTGCCCGGTGCCGGAGTTGATCAACGCCGGTGTCACCGTCGCTCTCGGGTCGGACGCCCCTGCGACCCACAACTGCGACATTTTTCTCGACATGAAAGCGGCTATTGATTAGCAGCGTATTCATTTCAAGAACGCAAATGTGTTGCCGCCGGGAAAAGTCCTCGAAATGGCAACCATCGACGGCTATAAAGTGCTCGGTCTGGACCGCGACCTGGGATCGGTGGAAGTGGGCAAGAAAGCCGATCTCATCACGGTTGACCTGTTTCAGCCGCACCTGTACCCATCCGACATGCTGATCTACCGCCTGGTCTATAACGCGACCGGGAGCGACGTGGCGGATGTGGCAGTATCCGGGCGGCTGGTGATGGAAGGACGCAAAATACTCACCATCGACGAAGCCCAGGTGCTGGAACGCGTGCAGGCGGTCTATGAGCGATTCATCACGCGCGCAGAACTCGCGCCGCTGACGAACAACCCTGAGCGCTTTTGGGGGGTGTCGCGGTCGGAGTAGTTGCTGTGCGCCGGTTGCAAGTTTTTATGTGACAGAGTCCCTCACCTATGCAGAGCATGTAGCCCGGAATACGGCCATGGCTTTTCATGGCCGTATTCCGGGGAGGTGTGGATGGATGAACTCGCGTGCTGTCGATGCACCGTGCTTCTTTCCGGAATACGTCCTTCGGACTCCTTCCGAGCTACGGGAGATGTGTGCATAGGTTATCAGCCCTGAAAATACCGCCTCCACCATGCGTAGTCAGGGGAATCCTTATGCGGACTAAACCGGGCCAACACTGCAATGCGCTTTACAACTTCATGCAACTGCGCCTCATTTCCGGCATCGAGCTGCGCCCAGGATTGAAGTATGTTCGGCGTAGATGTCGTACGGACGGCAACATCGGGCCGCTGAGCAACCCTGACGGCCTTTCGGTCATCGGTGAGGAGCACGAATCCGCGATGCTTCGCGATGGCTAATGCTTGCGCTTCGCCATCATCGACTTCGGTGGCGAAGTTCACATAGTCCTCAATCTCCTGTTCTGTTTCGGGGCACGCTTGAAGCAACAGCCCAAGCTGAGTCAGCGCATGCACGTCGAGCGGAACCATTAGAGGGGTGGACGGTCCGTCAATTCCGGCTGATCACCGGGCCATTGCTCACCTGTGAGGCCGTCGTGGCGGAGGCCCTTTATCTGCTGCGATCTTTGCGGCCGGCCCAGGAAAAGATACTGGAGTGGATTGAGGGCGGCGTGCTGGTGTGTCCGTTCGTTCTGGCGGATGAGGTTGCGCAGGTCAGAA